>CAYPFZ010000090.1:0-3587 GCA_964410225.1 uncultured Paludibacter sp. | reverse complement strand
GGGGTGAAAAGCAGGTTGCTTTACAAGGGTTTACAACAGTCGTTTGTCAGGCCTTGTCTCCTTGCCCGATGGTGTCGAAGAGCTCGTGTGCCTCTTCTATTGTCTTGATGTCGGAGAAGGCAATGGAGCGTCTGCCCTCTTTTTCGCGCAGCCGGCAGCGGTAGGGGTATTGCGTGGCGTAGCGTAGAAGCGCCCCGAAAGTCTCTGAGCGGTAGTAGGGCGAGTCCGGATTGCCGGGCAGAAAAGCGAGCATGCACCCGTTTTTCAGCACTAACCTCTCGATGCCGTGACGCACGGCTTGCCGGCGCAGACGCACCACCAGCATGAGTTGCCGGGCTTGGTGAGGCAGCTTCCCGAAGCGGTCTTCCATCCGCTTTTCGAATTCCGTCAGGTCAGCCTCATACACAATGTTGTCCAATTCGCGATAGAGGCTTATGCGTTCGGACACGTTCTCCACGTAGTCGTCGGGAAACATGAGCTCCATGTCGGTTTCCACTTGGCAATCGGTCACGTAGCTTGCCGAAGCTGCGGAGGGCTCATCGGCATAGAGGGAGGCAAACTCGTCGTTTTTCAATTCCTGCACCGCCTCGCTCAGTATCTTTTGGTATGTATCATACCCCAGGTCGGCGATGAAGCCGCTCTGCTCGGCACCCAGCAGGTTGCCTGCCCCGCGTATGTCAAGGTCTTGCAAGGCGACGTGGAAGCCGCTGCCCAATTCGGCAAAGGTCTCGATGGCCTGCAAGCGGCGGCGTGCGTCGACAGGGAGCAGAGCCAGGTCGGGGGTCAGCAGGTAGCAATAGGCTTTGCGGTTGCTTCGTCCCACCCGTCCGCGCATTTGATGCAAGTCGCTCAGACCAAAATAGTGTGCACTGTTGATGATGATGGTGTTGGCATTGGGGATGTCGACACCCGACTCGATGATGGTGGTGGTCACCAACACATCGTAATCGTAGTTGACAAAACCGAGTATGATGTCTTCAAGCTCGTCGGAGGGCAGTTGTCCGTGTCCCACCGCCACCCGGCATCCCGGCACTAATCGCTCCACCATCCGGCGGATGGTGTCAATGTTCTGCACGCGGTTATGCACGAAAAACACTTGCCCGTTGCGCCCCATTTCCTGCACGATGGCATCGCGTATCACCTCCTCGTCGAAGGTGTGCAGCTCCGTTTGGACGGGATAGCGGTTGGGGGGAGGCGTGTGGATAATCGACAAGTCGCGCGCACCAAGCAGAGAAAATTGCAGCGTGCGCGGAATGGGAGTGGCGGTCATCGTGAGCGTGTCGATGTTGACCTTCAGCCGGCGCAGCTTCTCTTTGATGGACACGCCAAACTTCTGCTCCTCGTCGATGATGAGCAGACCCAAATCGCGAAACCGAACCGACTTGCTCACCAATTTATGCGTGCCGATGATGATGTCCACTTTGCCCTCTTGCAGGTGATGCAACACCTCTTTGGTCTCTTTCGGCGAACGGGCGCGGCTCAGATAGTCCACCCGACAGGGAAAGTTTTTCAAGCGCTCGCTGAACGTACGGTAATGTTGGAAGGCCAGTACGGTGGTCGGCACAAGCACGGCCACCTGCTTGCCGTCGGCCACGGCCTTGAAAGCTGCACGCACGGCTACTTCCGTTTTTCCGAATCCCACGTCGCCGCAGATGAGCCTGTCCATCGGCCGGTCGCTCTCCATATCCTTTTTTACCTCGGCGGTGGTTTTGGCCTGGTCGGGTGTGTCTTCATATATAAAGGAAGCCTCTAACTCATGTTGCAAGTAGGTATCGGGGGAGAAGCTGAAGCCTTTTTCCGCCTTGCGCAGGGCGTAGAGCTTGATGAGCTCGCGGGCAATGTCTTTCACCTTCGACTTGGTGCGCTCCTTAAGCCGTTCCCACGCGCCGCTTCCCAACTTGTTGATACGGGGCTTTTCACCCTCTTTGCCCTTGTATTTCGATATGCGGTGGAGAGAATGGATGTTTACGAAGATGATGTCATCGTCTTTATAGATGAGCTTCACCATTTCCTGCATCTTGCCATTGACAGGCGTGCGCACCAATCCGCCGAACACACCCACGCCATGATCCACATGCACCAGATAGTCGCCCGGCTTGAATCGGTTCAGCTCTTTGAGCGTAAGCACGGCCTTGCCCGTTCGCGAGCGATCGGTGCGCAGTTGGAAGCGGTGAAAACGTTCGAAAAGCTGGTGGTCGGTGTAGAAGGCCATCTTCGCATCGTGATCTACAAATCCTTCGTGTAATGTGTCTTTCACTGCCCGGAAGGTGATGTCGTCACCCCGGTCGGCGAAGATGGCGGCGATGCGGTCGGTCTGCTTCACGCTGTCGCTCGATATGTAAACGCTATATCCTTTCCCCGTAAGCTCTTTCAGGTTGGCAGCCACCAAGTCGAAGTTTTTGTGGAATACGGCCTGGGGCGATGTGCGCCATCCGATGACTTCCTCCGCAGGGATGACTTTGCTCGGCGAACGAAGCACGGTGCGGAAGTCTGCCGTGTGTTTCAAGAAACCGACCTTGTCAATCAACTGTTTGTCTGCCTCCTCGGCAGAGATGTGACCTTTGTCCACCGCCTCTTGGAAAAGCATGCCGACGCGCTCGGCCACCACGTCGTAATTGGAGTAAGCCACCCACGTGTCGGGGGAGATGAATCGGAAGAAACTGACAAGCGACGGCGAAGCTGTTTTCTTCAAGTCAGGGATAATGGCCGCCTCCTCTATGCTGTCACGCGAGAGTTGCGTCTCCACGTCGAAGATGCGTATCGACTCGATTTCGTTGCCGAAAAAGTCGAAACGGTAGGGCATCTCGAAAGAATAAGAGAAAACGTCGACAATGCCTCCCCGTATGGAATACTGCCCGGGCTCATACACAAACTCCACCCGCTCGAAACCGAAAGAAAAGAGCGTTTGGGCAATGGCATCCATGTCGGCGGTTTCCCCTTTTTTGAGTACCAACTTCTGCTTCTGCATGTCGGCCGAAGGCACTACCTTTTGCAGCAACCCTTCGGGGGAGGTGACCACTATGCAGGGTTTTCCTCTGTCGGTAAGACGGTTGAGCACTTCGGTACGCAATATCTCGTTGGCGGCATCGGCTCGTGGCCGGCGGAGCGAACGAGCGTACGAAGAGGGAAAATAATACACCTCGTCGGCCGAAAAGATATGGCGCAGGTCGTTGTAGAGATAAGCCGCCTGCTCGCTGTCGTCTTCCACCAACAGCAGGTCGTGCCGCACACTTCTGAACAACGAGGCCGCCACCAACGCAAACGACGAGCCGACCAACCCGCGCAACTCCACGTGGCCGACACCCTCACGCCCCCATGCCTCCAGCGACTTCACAGCGGGGTGAAGTGCATACGTCTGCAAAAAATCACGAAGGTTCAAAACGCATCTTTAGTAGAACGCGCAAAGATAACGAAAGACAAATGTCGAGACAAAAACAAAAAATCGAAGTTCTTTAAGGCTCTGAAACAGTTACTTTCTTACATGCCTTACCCTTCTTCCGCTGCGTGCTTAGGGAATTTTTGCCGGATAAGTACGCAGCAAAAATTGCGTACTAACGCGCCGCGAGCTGCGTAAGCACGCAGCAAAA
>CAYPFZ010000089.1:0-6217 GCA_964410225.1 uncultured Paludibacter sp. | reverse complement strand
TTGGCGTCGTTAACTTGTATCTCGGCGTTGAACAGTTGACGCTGCGCATCAAGCACATCCATGTAGCTAACCACGCCATTAATGTACTGCAAGTTGGCCAGTTCTATATAGGTCAGAGCCGAGCGATACAGTGCTTCTGCCGATTGATACATTTCTTTTGCTTTCTGAAATGTGGTGATGGCATCGCTCACTTCGCGAAACACCTCGAGCACTTTTTTCTCGTAGGCATACACGGCTTGTTCGTAAGCTGCTTTTGCGGCTTTCCGATTGGCATTGTTGCTTCCGAAATTGAATATCGGCCCTGTGATGGAGCCAAACACAAACCAGGCGGGACTTTTCAGGAAGCTGGCCAATTCGTCGTTTTCTCCCCCGATGTCACCCGAAAGGTTGATGCGCGGGAACATGCTGGTCAGCGCGATACCCACTCGGGCGTTAGCTGCCTTCAGTTGCATTTCTGCCTGACGCACATCGGGTCGCCTCATCAGCAACGACGAGGGAAGGTCGACGGGCAATTCTGCCACATTGGGCATGGAGCGGAAGTCGCTTCCGCGCGGTATCATCGTGGGGAATCCGCCGAGGAAGACCGACAGTTCGTTTTCGACCAGTTTTATTTGGTTTTCAATGCTGGGCACCATGGCTTCGGTACGTGCCAATTCCACCAGACTTTGCCGGTAGGGCATCTCCGAGGTGAGCCCTCCGAGGTAGCGCGTACGTGCCACCTGCATGGATTCGCGTCGTGTTTCGACGGTTTGCCTGACGATTTGCAGCTCGCTGTCGAGCGACTTCAGTTCGAAATACATCTGTGCCACTTCGGCCACGATGGTCAGCTGCAGGGCGTACTGGGCTTCGACTGTTTCTGCGAATTGGGCTACTCCTTCTTCATTTTTCCATCGCAGGTTGCCCCAAAGGTCGATTTCCCAGGAGAAAACCAGTTCGGCGTTGAACTCAGGGTCATAGTTTTTACTGTTGCCTCCATAGTTGAGCATTTCTTCTTCACCGCTGAACAGGTAGCGAAAGCCGGGCAAGGCGGCTGCGAGACGGATTCGCTTGCGTTCCTTCATTTCCTTGACCCGTGCCGCGGCGATGAGCATGTCTTTGTTGTTGGCTAAGGCACTGTCGATGAGTTGCTGTAAGATGGTGTCGGTGTAGAATGTGCTCCACTGGATGTCGGCTGCGCTGCCCTGTTCCAGCCCTTGCATGTCGAAGGTGTCGGGCAATGGCATTTCCGGCACGCTATGTACGCGACCTATCTTGCATGAAGTCAACAGCAGCACAAGGCACAACGGGAATGCCGCCAAGGGTCTTAGGGAGTGCATGGGTGTCAGGTTTTTCTTAGCAGTTTTCTGATTTTCGTTTCCATCCGGTCTATGAAGGCCACGCACGTGCGCCACAATGAGCGCAGGTGCGGTTCGAGCATCGTCCAGGTCTTTTCTTTCCACCCGCGGGCCTGCTCTTTGTAGCGTTCAGGCACGTTGACTTGCGGCAAGTTCAAATGACGAAGTCGGTCTTTGACCTTATACACCAACACGAAAAAGAATGGAATCATGACGATGCCGAAGGTGGTGGCGAATATCATACCGAAGAACACCCCTGTTCCGATGGCGTGGCGGCTGGCCGAACCGGGCCCTGTGGCGAGCACCATGGGCAGCATGCCGAAGATGAACGCAAGCGAGGTCATGAGGATGGGGCGGAAGCGCAATCTGGCAGCATGAATGGCGGCGTTGACAGGTGTCTCGCCCTGGTCAACTTGCACTTTGGCAAATTCGATGATAAGGATGGCGTTTTTGGCTGCCAGCCCGATGAGGGTCACTAACCCCGTCTGGAAGTAAATGTCGTTGTCCAATCCTGCTACGACAATTCCCAGAAATGCTCCCAAGGCGGCAATGGGGAGCGAGAGCAGGGCGGCAATGGGGACGCTCCAACTTTCGTATTGTGCGGCAAGGAACAGAAAGACGAAGACAAAGACCAGCATGAGCACCATCCCTGTCTGCCCGGAGGCTCTTTGTTCCTGAAACGAGAGGCCGCTCCACGCTATGCCGATGTTGTCGGGAAGGTGACGCCTCACGATGTTTTCTATTTCGGTCATGACTTGCCCGGAACTGTATCCCGTCGCTGCCGTCACTTGCAGGGGAGCGGAATTGTACATGTTGAAACGCATGACGCTGCCCGGACCGGTCGTGTAGGTCGTCGTCCCCAAAGCGCTGAGGGGCACCATCTCGCGGCTTGACGATCTGACGAAAAACAGGTTGAGGCTCTCGCGCGACTGACGGAAGGACTCGTCCGCCTGGATATAGACGCGGTAGATGCGGTTGAACATATTAAAGTCGTTCACGTACATGGAACCCAAATAGGTTTGCATGGTACTGAATATGTCTGACACGGGAATACCCTGCAGCTTAGCCTGGTCTTTATCCACGTCGAAATACAGTTGCGGTATTTCCGGCTGAAGCGACGACGACACGTTGGCAATTACCTTCGACTGCGCGGCGTAGTACATAAAGGTGTCCACGGCATTCACCAAGTCGTCCCACTGTGCGTTTGAGCGGGCCTGCAACTTCACTTCCACTCCTCCCACGCTGCCTAAGCCCGGCACCACGGGAGGCAGGCTGGTGTAGGTCTTCGCTTCAGGATAATAATAGAGGGCGTCTTCCACCTGGCGAATCACATCGTACACATCTTCCTTGCGTTCGTTCCACGGCTTGAGGATGACGGTGAGTGTGGCGCGCGACTGATTGGTGCCCACCCGCGGACTGGAGCCTGTGACGTTCTGCACATACTGCACCGCGTCAATATCGTAGATGAAGTCAACGGCGCGATCGGTCACTTCGCGCATGCGCTCGATGGTCGTCCCTTCCGGCATCTCTAACTCCACGGTGAAATAGCCCTGGTCTTCCTGTGGAAGAAAACTGCTTGAGACAACGCGCATCATGACAAATATCAAAACGATGACCATACCAAAGGCGGCTATCATGCGTTTTTGATGTTTCAACGCGTGTTGGAGTGACCGTCCGACGGCGGTATTGCCCTTATCGAGCCATTCGTCTATCTTTCGGAAAATCCAGTTCTTCTGCTCATGCTGCGGGCGTAATACGATGGCACACATGGCAGGGCTGAGCGTGAGAGCCACAACGGCCGAGATGACGACTGACACCACAATGGTGACGGCAAACTGACGGAACAACGACCCGGTGATGCCCGACAGACAACTCACCGGGATGAACACCGCGGCCAACACCAAAGCCGTGGCTATCAGTGCGCCGCTCAATTGTTTCATCGCTTTGTAGGTGGCTTGGCGGGCAGGCAGATGCTCGCTCTCCATGATGCGCTCGACGTTTTCCACAACCACAATGGCATCGTCGACCACAATACCGATAGCCAACACCAGCCCGAGTAAGGTCAGCATGTTCAAAGAAAAGCCCATGACGAGCATGAAGCCAAAAGTGCCGATGAGCGAAATAGGCACCGCAATAATGGGCACTATCGACGCGCGCCAGCTCTGCAGCGAGAAGAAGGTGACCAGTATTACAAGGAACAGGGTCTCGAACAGCGTCTTGTATACCTCGTGGATGGATTCCGAAATGTATTCCGTCATATCGAACGGAATCATGTATCCCATGCCTTCGGGAAAATCTTTGGCTATCTCCTCCATGGCGGCCTTCACTTCTTCGGCCACCTGCATCGCGTTGGCACCCGGCAACATATAGATGTTGAGGATGGCGGCATTATTCCCGTTCAGGCCGCTCTCCGTGCTGTATGACTGGGCTTCGAGCGACACGCGGGCCACGTCACGCAAGCGGATGAACGACCCGTCGACATCGGCGCGGAGCACAATGTCTTCAAACTGGCTCACGGTAGAGAGCCGCCCCGGCGCGGTGATGGGGATCGCCACATCGACGTCTGTCATGGGAGCCTTGCCCAACTCACCGGCCGCCGACTCCCTGTTCTGCTCCCTCAATGCCGAGCGTAAGTCTTGAACCGTCAGACCGAAACTGGCCAGCTTGTCGGGGTAAACCCATATCTGCATGGCGTAGTAGCGACTGCCCACGTTCGTCACGCGCCCCACGCCGGGAGTACGACGCAAGATGTCGAGCACGTTGATGGTGGTGTAGTTGCTCAGATATATTTCGTCATACTTCGGGTCGTCTGAGACAAGGGCGATGGTGAGAAGCAGGTTGGGAGCCTCTTTCTCTATGGAAATGCCGTTTTGTATCACCTCTGAGGGCAGGCGCGCTTCGGCTATCTTCACGCGGTTCTGCACTTCCACGGCAGCGAAATCGGCATCGGTGCCCACGTCGAAGGTGACGGTGACCGACAGCCCGCCCGAGTTGGAGCTGGTCGACTCCATGTACAGCATGTTCGGAGCGCCGTTCAAGGCCTGCTCGATGGGGGTGGCCACCGCCTGCGACACCGTGGTGGCATCGGCTCCGGGATAGCTGGCCGTGATTTTCACCACCGGCGGCGTGATCTGCGGATATTGATCCACCGGCAGCAGCACCAAACCGATGATGCCGAGCAAAACGATGAGCACGGAAATGACCGTGGAGAAAACAGGCCGGTCGATGAAAAAGGAGCTGTTCATGTCAGGCTGTCCTCCCGTTTGTCGTCAGAGGGATGCGCTGTTGCGACGGTATCCGCCGTGACGGGTGTGGTGTCTGCTTGCGCGGCGGGGAGCGCCGTGTCAGAGGGCGCAACGGCCGCCGGCAGCGTGTCGACAGCGGGCGATGTGTCGGCCGGAAGTGCCTCCGTCACAGACAAAGAGACCTGTTCCGACTCACCGGACGGCTCGCCGGCGGCAGCCTCTTCGGGTTCGACCCACAGAGCCGGTTGCCCGTGTGTCAGCTTGTTATATCCTTCCACCACCACGCGCTCGCCGGCGGAAAGCCCCCGGTTGACCACAATGTGGTTGCCCTGTTCGTGACCTGTCTCGATAAAGCGTTTTTCCGCGATGCTGTCGGGACGTATCACGTAGATGAACGCACCGCCTTTCTCGATGGAAACAGCCTTGCGCGGCACCACGATGACGTCTTCAAGCACGTTGAGCAGCAGCTTCACGCGGGTGAACTGCCCCGGCAGCAATTCCTGGTGGGGATTGGGCATGATGGCGCGAACGCCGAAAGTGCCGGTCTTCGGGTCTACCTGGGGAGCGGCAAAGTCAACGATACCCTTTTCGCCATACACGGTGTTGTCGGCCAGGGTGACCGTCACGGTGGGTTGCCAGAAACGGGTGCTGTCCAACTCGCCGAGATGTACGTTGCTGCGCTGGCTGCGCAGATAGTCGAGAGCGGTGAGCTTGAACTCCACAAACACCGTATCGCGCTGCACCACGGTAGCCAACAGGGTGGAGCCCGACTTGCCCACCAGGTTACCCACGTCGGTATATCGCTCGCTGATGTAGCCGTCTATCGGAGCATGCACCACCGTGTAGCTCAGCTCCAACTCGGCCTGTGCCAACTCGGCTTTACTCATCATCACGCTGGCCTTGGCTATGTTGTACGCCGCCTCGGCATTGTCTAAGTCTAACCGGCTGGTGGCATTCTGTTCATAAAGCGGACGAAGCCGTTCCACGTCGCGACGGGTCTTGTCTTCCTGGGCAAGGTCTTTGCTCAACTGGGCACGGGCGCGCTCCACCTGAGCCTTATACTGCGCATTGTCTATATAAAAAAGAGGCTCGCCCTGCGTCACCTGTTTCCCCTCGTCGAAAGTCCTGTCGACTAAATAGCCCACCACGCGGGCGTGTATCTCCACCACTTTGTAGGCCTTGATCTGCCCGGCATATTCGCCGTAAATCTCAATATTGGCGGTCTTGACCTTTTCTGCCTCGACGATGGGATAACGCGGCGACTTGTCGCGGCAAGCACTCAAAAGAAAAAGCGGAAGCAAAAAAACTACCGGCCATCTCAAGTTGTGTGGGAACGCAATTCGCATACGAAGGGAGATTTGGGGACAAAAGTAGGCATTTCTGTTACTTAATATGCAAGAAAGAGTTATTTTTTAGCCCTGATTTTACTAAACTGTCTTAAAAACGCAACGAATCGGCCTTTCTCGCACCCGCTGCGCGCGAATGTCATCACCCGAAAACCAACGATAAACCCCGCAAAACTCTCGAAACAGACGGCAAGGCCGCCCCCGTCCGCCCGCCTTCTCCTCCCTGCCCAAAAACGGATCGGCATTTTGCCCGACACCCCTGTCTTCACACCCGCCTCCCCTACCCTGCAAA
>CAYPFZ010000088.1:0-6460 GCA_964410225.1 uncultured Paludibacter sp. | reverse complement strand
GGCCGCATCAGTCTGTCTCTGGCCCAAGGAACTTGATGACTTCCGGGATGGTTCGAATTGTCCTCCTGCGCTCCCGAATGATTCGCTTCGTGGTGACCAGGCGAACTTTAATGTAGTCGCCATGCGCAAAGGCATATTTCCTGTTTCCGACATCGGTCAGGAACTGTTCGTCCGTTATGGACGCTTCAAATTCAATTCCGTTTTCCGGGTCATAAAATCGCCACGGGCCTTGTTTCCCGTCGTTCTGGGAAGCACGAATTTCAAGGATGTACTCACCTTCAACTTCTTCAAAGTAGTCGCCTTGGGCAGGTTGAAGGAAGGTATGGTCTCTCGGTTCGATTGTCTCTCGATAGCCAGACCCAGTTTCAATACACAGGCTGGTGCTCCCTTTATGGAGCTCATCGGCAAGCTTCCCAACTATTGTGCTCAATGGGACGGACTTGCTTATGTCTCCAACAAGGTTGTTAACAGTGATGCTGCCGCCTTTTACATTAACGATCTGTATCATTCCATCCCCTGCTGGCGTTGCCTGCCTTTGTGGCTCGCCTCCGAGGAATTTTTTCAGGGTGAAAAGCTGTACCATGCAGTCGAGAATATCCTTTCCCAGTGGCAGGACGCCGCCGATTACATCGACAACAATGTGTGCCCCCAAGGAGCCTTTCTCAAAGTCGCCCTTAACCTTGACGGCAACTATCTGCCTTTTGCCATAGACGGCAACCGCGGTCTGTTCAACCGCCTGATTGAAAAGCAGAAGACTGTTTGCGAGGCAGGCCACGTCCATCTCATGCTCGACAATGTCTGGCCCATCAAAACGCAAGTAGCAAACTGACCTGTTCATCACCCCCTCCCTTATTGGCGTATTCCGACAATAGCTTGTCACCCAGCCAAAGTCACGTGCAGCCCCTGGCATCAACCGGGGGCTTTTGCGCGTCCCCGTGCATCTGGCGCCGTTGTCACCCCTATTGCCCACCGCAGGCAAGCCCGGCCAGGAGGGGCATGCGCGAGAAACCACGGCATGAAGTGCCGGAGCTACGAAAGGGCGTGCGCGTTGGACCGAAAAAGGGCCTATCATCTTAACTTTGATAATGACAAGCCGTCCGGTTGCAGCTATCTTTTCACATTATCCCCCCATCGTGGAGGCACTGACATGTTCGACACACACGCTTTATTTGATAGCCGTGACGTAGCAGCGTATATCGCACAACAGTGTATTCAAATGCGCTATGGATACAACAACACCAAGATTCAAAAATTGCTTTACTGTGTCTATGGTGCTGTTTTGGCCCAGTTCAACGTGCGCATTACGGAAGAGCAGCCTAAAGCCTGGCCTTATGGGCCCGTTTTTCCGAGAGTTTTTAATTATATTCACAAGGGGAACCAAATTGATCTTTATTCCCGGCGTCTTGAAGAAATTCTTTCGCAAGAGGAAAAAGAATTTATTTGTGGCATAGTGTCCTACTTTGGGAAGTATACTGCCTGGCAACTTTCTAATTGGAGCCACAAGCAAGGGTCCCCCTGGCAAAAGGCCGTTGATGTAGAGGGGACCGGCTGGAACGTTGTCGTCAAAGACGATGACATTAGGACATACTTCCGGGAGAACGTGTTTGCAACGAATTGAAGCAAATCCCCAGCTGGACGACGATATCAAAAGCCAGACAGGTGACTCCGGTGAAACTCCGACTAATCCTGACGAAGAAGCTTTTACATCCCTGCGCACAAGATATCTTGAAGAACAGCTGGCAAATAACACCCAAAACCGTAGCCAGAGAAAGAATTTTGCCCAAAAGATTTACTATCTTACATTGGTGTGGCTCTGTTGTATCTTTGTTATTCTTTTTCTACAGGGATCCACAATCAATTTTAACTTGTCCGACAAGGTGTTGATAACTTTGCTCGCAGGAAGTTCCATCAATATCATTGGCCTTATGGCAACTGTAATTAAATATCTGTTCAATTCTGGAAATCTAGGGCGGTAGCTAACCGGCGCCGCAGCCCGTGCAGGCTCGTCGAGGCTGATTGTCAAAGAACTCCCGTCGAGAGCTTGTCACCCAGCCAAAGTCACGTGCAGCCCCTGGCATCAACCGGGGGCTTTTTTTTACGCCCTGGAAACGGCCACCGTGTGAAGTGGAGACGGGGGGAGAGAAAAAAAACTTAGCCAGCTGGATCTTTTTTTATTGACAACGTTTATCCAACTGGCTACAACACACCTTACCGGCGCATCGCACCGGTCAAATCAAGCCGCCGCCGGCTCCTCCTCAAGGGGGTACCGACAGGGACGTTTAACCACCATAGCCGGTGGCGGTTTACAGCAATGTCGCTGCTGGCCCCTTTTTGGATAGGTCCAGGGAACATTGGCAGAGTCCGGCCGGTGGCGACAGCTATTTGGAGATGAGAAATGATAAATGTGAATGCCGCTCCATACGCGCTCCGCATCCGTCTCACGCCCCTTTACGGGGCGTGGGGCGGCCACGTGTAGCAACAGGCTTTTGCCTGCATACAATTAGCGCGAAGAGGCCCCTAGAGCTCAGGCGTTGTACCCGGCAGAACCGGCAATGCGTTTGGGTGCGGGGAGGAGCATACACGAGCAGGAGCGAATTTCGGACTCTCTCGTGAAACTAGTTTTTTTGACAAGGCCGGTGTAGTGCTAGTCCACTATCTAAAGCGCTGGGCTTTGCCAATCCTTCAGTTGCAGTAAATCAGCACTGTAAAAAGGCAATAAAAACAGCCATATTGGCGAATCACACAGATGGGAATCTTGGGTGAAGCAGCCAACAACCTGACCGCATAGAACCCCGAAGGGGTAGGGTTTCGCGCCCGGATCGGAATGTCTCAAAGCGCGGCCGGATCCTATCCGACTTCTCTCCACTGTTCACGTGACCTAGGGCGGTAGCTAACCGGCGCCGCAGCCCGTGCAGGCTCGTCGAGGCTGATTGTCATGGTGCGCGACGGAAGTGGTGGACTCCATCGTTGACAACAAGGCTACTTACGATTTAAGTAAGTGTCAACAATCGAAACCTGAAAAGCTGCCCCGGAAAGTTTTTTCGTTTATGGTAGGGGGTCCGGAGGTAGCCTATGGAAAAAGATTTGGAGCAACGCTTGATCCATTACTTGCTTGAGACAGTACGCACCGAAAAGGGCCTTTCCCTTGATGAAGTGGCATCGAAAGTCTACGGGAGTGAAAGTCTGCCACAGTCTCGGCTTAAGCTGTACAGGCTTAGAAAACCAGCCGAGAACGGCAAGACGAAGAAGCTTACACTTGAAGACTACGTTGCTATCTGCAACGCGCTTGGCGTGGACCCAGTGCGCGTACTGGCAAAGAATCTAGACAAGATTTAGCCGTTACCCTAGCAGACAATTTTTTCTGGACCGCTTTTTCAGAGGCGGTCCTTTTCTTTCGCCAAAAACTTACGAAAATCGAAAATAGAGCTTGACTGATGCTTACGATTTTCGTAAGTTTGATCCACCGCGGGCGCCCCGCCCAAAGCGGAAAAATCAACCCGCCTCACGCGAGGCAGGGAGTAGAGAAAAGGCTCCCTCTCAAGAAACAGAGAGGGAGCCAGAGAGGAGATAAGATATGAGCGATTGCTACTGGGGGATGTATACCCACCCGTTTGACGAGGAAGAGGAGCCAGACCGCAGCTGGTGGGAACAAGAGATGGCCGCTAATCCACAAAACCTTTTCGAAGGTTGTGTCTGCGATGCAGCCACTGATCTTTATGAGGAAGGCAAAAGCAAGACAGAGGTTCTTACCTTCGAGAGGGAGTACGAGGGCCCATATTCGGAGGAATGGATTGCTCAGTATCGTTGTCCTTTCTGCGGGAAAGAGTTCCGGTTCTATACCACCGGAGAGTTCAAGGGCCACATAGCTCACGAAAGCGAGTGGTGAAAAAAAACAGGGCCGCATCGACCTCCCGGACCGATGCGGCGCTGCAGTAGTGGTAAGGAGGATTTTTATATGAGCGGAGCAATCTTGTCAACCATATACGCGCCTCTCGTGTTGTTCACCTTTGTCGACGGCACCGAGATGACCGCCGTCGGTGAAGGTTATGAGTCATTTGACGCCTGCATGGTACAGGCAGAGGCGGACGCGAAAATCATGGTCAACGAAATTGAAGGGATCGAAGGCGAGCTGGAGGCGCCGGTAATCCGGTACATTTCCATCTCCTGCGAAGCCATGGACGCGAATTCTTTCCCCGCACATTCGGGCTACATAATTTGGGAGACACGCTATGAGTAGCAGCAAGACATGGGCGCTGCTCTGGGCGCTCTTTATATCTGCCATGATTGTTGCCGGCTGCGGTCTGGCCGTGAGCTACAAGGCTTTGTCCAGGGCAGAGTTTTATGCGGCGCAATGCACGCTGCTCATGGCGGAAAATGAGCTGCTGAGAGGGCAGCTCGAAGCCTCGCGGGTGAAAAGGCACGAGCTCGTGATCGCGGTCGTGGGGGACGACAACGGGAAAAAGCCGTTGGCGCTGGCGACGCGCAATTACTTAAACTTGAAAAGATCGAGCAACGGCGAGAAATTTCTTGGCGAGATAGGCGTCGATACGCAAGGCCACGTCATTTTCAAGGACGCCGCATACAGTGTGCGTGCAGGTGGCATTGTCTTAAAGACATATGAGAAAAAGCACAAGATTAAAACAGTTCGTGGCCTGGTAAAACGCTTCGCAGAAGGCAATCAGGAACAGTACATCAAGCACATATGCAGGGAACTTGGAGTTGGCCCGGACGAAGAGTTTAGCTTCTCTGCCAGAATGCCAGAGCTACTTAAGGCGATGATCAGGTTTGAAACTGGTCTTGACTTGGCGGAAGAGCACATATCGCTTTTAGCGGCGCTTAGGTGATGGAGTAGGCAATGAATATCAATCACATTTCCCCGTCCATGCTCGGGTTGTTTTGCCGTTGCCAGGAAGCATTTCGACGCCGCTATATCGATGGCGAGATCGTCCCTCCTGGTATCGCCGCAATCACAGGCACGGGGATGCACCGCGCAGCCGAATTGAACTTCACCCAGAAGATCGATACAGGCGCGGATCTCCCCCTGGACACGCTCCAGGACGCGGCCAGAGATGGATACATGGCCGCAACGGAGAACGGCGTCTTTATCCCACGTGGCGAGGAGGCCAGCGCCAAGAAGGAGCTTGCAAAAGGCCTCGACAGGAGCGTGAAGCTGACCGCCATGTTTGCGGAGAAGGTGGCGCCAAACATCCAGCCGACTGCAAGTGAAAGGCGGCTCGAGTGGCAACACGAAGAACTGCCAGTTCCCTTCCTTGGGATTATCGATGTCCAGACTGCGGACGGCATCCACGACCTCAAAAGCGCCTCCCGAAAGTGGAGCGCGGGCAAGGAAGACGGCCAGTTGCAGCCGCCGATCTATCGGTGGCTCCTCGAAGAAATCGAGGGGCAACTTCTTCCGTTCACCTTCCACGTCGTGACCGAAAAGGAGACGCAAGTTGTTCCGGCCGTGACCGGAGAGGGAGAGATGCAGCCCGTAATTGCGCGGGCGAAAGCGCTTATCAATGCATTGAGGTCGGGGGATTTTATGCCGGCAGAGCCCGGGCATTGGCTCTGCTCGTCCACTTGGTGCGGGTACTACTGGACTTGCCCCCATATCCCGGCCTTCAAGAAGAATGCGGCCGTATAGAGTCGCAAAGGAGATCCTCATGAGCAACAATTTCGACAACGTACCGGTCTATTCCGGTGCCCGTCCCAACACCCCCGCCGCCGCGCAGAAGAGCCAGGCCGACAAGCTCTTTCAGCTCGTTGCAGGTCAGGAGGCCCAGTTTCGCAAGGCCCTCGGCAACATGCTCCCCGTTGAAAGATTCGTCCGCGTCTGCCAGACGGCCGTGAGACAGACGCCGAACTTGGGCGCGTGCGAGCCCGCATCTTTCATGGCCTGCCTGATGCAGTGTGCCCAGTTGGGGCTTGAACCCAACACGCCGCAGGGCCTCGCCTACCTCGTGCCTTTCCGCAACAACAAGGCCGGCGGTCACTATGAGTGCCAGCTGCAGATCGGCTACAAGGGCTTGCTCGAGCTTATGTGGCGGTCGGGCATGGTGAGTTCCATTAATGCCGATGTCGTCTACAAGCAGGAAGTGGAGCAGGGACTTTTCACCTACGAAAGCGGCATGGAGGTTTCTCTCCGTCACAAGATCGACCTCTTGAATGATGCGAGAAGCGACAACGACAACGACATTGTCGCGGCCTATGCCTGCGCAAAGCTGAAGACCGGGCAGACCGTGGTTCGCGTGCTCACGCGCAAGGAGATCAATCAGGCCCGCGCCTCTTCGCAGGGTGGCAACTCTCCCTATTCACCTTGGTCGAAGCACTATAAGTCAATGGCACTGAAGACAGCGATCAAGCGCCTTGCCTCTTGGGTGCCCACGAGCCAGGCCGCAGAAGCAGTGGCGCTTGAAGAGGGATACGCCAGGATCGACGAGGAAAGCGGCCAGATCGTGCC
>CAYPFZ010000087.1:0-6502 GCA_964410225.1 uncultured Paludibacter sp. | reverse complement strand
TTGAGTTTGAGTCAGACAAATACAACAGATAAACAGATAAAACAACTTCAAAGTAAAAAAATCACAGCCGTCACCCTTCCGACTCGCTTTTGGTGGGGGTAGAGTCACGCAGTGTATAAAACATATTGAACGCCGCAAATATAATAAAATTCGAACCGGGCAAACAATTTTTTATATAAAAAGTCGAAATCCTTCTGTTTCTACGCCTTTCGCAACCTTATTTCTGTCCTCATCCCGGTTTTTCCATCTCTTTTTCCGTCATCTTCGTACATGCCGGCAGTCCCCAACTTAGCAAGGAAATCGGGCATTGCAAGCATGAACGCATGGTTTGCGCTTTCCAAATCTTTTACTAAAAAGTGCAAAGTTTTTTCTTCCTTTTCCCGAAAAAGAAAATTCGAGGGCTTCTACCGCCTTCAGAAAAGGAAACAGAAAACCCCTCTTGAGGCTGCCTTACAGCCCTTCGAAACGCCCTTTTCGCTGCGTGCTTTCCCGTCTCGCGCTGCGTGCTTACGCAGTTTTTGCCGGGTAAGTACGCAGCTAAATTTACCAAAGCACGCAGCAGGAAGGGGGAGAAGTAAGGTAAAAACGATCCGGAAACAGCTCCGGAATGCGAAAAGTGACCATGACCCGCCTGCCTTCAAGCGTTCGTAAAAGCCCCTGCACCCAATCGTCGGCAGACGAAAAAAGGGGACTGCCCCCTGAAGGACAGTCCCCCGCGTGTTGCCCGCTATCAGGCGACAATTCAAAACAGGAATTACCTGATTTCAATCATTCTCCGGTTTTTTGGCTTGGCCTCTTCCTTTTTCGGAATGATGATGCCGAGGATGCCGTCTTTGTATTCGGCGTTGATTTTTTCGGCATCGGCCGTGTCGGGCAGTACGAACGAGCGTTTGAACGAGGAATAACAGTACTCACGACGCGTGTAGTGTTCGCCCTCCCGTTGCTCGTCTTGCGTCTGCTTTTCCGAAGAAATGGTCAGCACGTCGTGGTTGAGCTCCAACTTGAAATCGTTCTTGTCGAAGCCGGGTGCGGCAACCTCCAGCTCGAAACCTTCTTTGGTCTCCTTGATGTTGACAGACGGCAAGGTGGTGTTCACATCGTTTGACCAGTCCAACATATCGCCATCGAAAAATCTGTTGAATACCGACGGCAGGTGATTCGAAAATCTTACAAGTGCCATAATTTTGTCCTCCTGTACTTTAAATTGTTGTTTATCCTTCCGCTTGCGACTCCTTTCGAAGCCTTTCAACACAGGTTTTGCAAAAAGAATACCAAGGGATAAATCGGACATTTTGTCATAAAAGATTTTTCGTACAACAATTCAATAGATAGAAGAAAAACAAATAAAGCGGCAATAATCAGTATTTTATGTTGGATTTCGACATTTGTTTACTCGTGACATTTTGACACAAACCTAAACACGCTTAGCTTCGGCCTCACGACAGTATATCCTGGCAAAACTCCTTCCGGCTATATCGTATTCATTCGTGGAAAAACTAATGCTTTCTCTTGCGTGCTTACACTGAGCTTGAATCACAACATGGGCGAGGCCTCTCGGTTTGCACTGACCGACGACCCCGCCCATAGAGCGTAAGAATAAAGAAGAAACTCGCGAGAGGCAACGAGGGAAAAGCCGTTATTCCCATTCCGAATCGCTGCTCATCATGCTTTCCCTCATCATGTCGGAGGAAGAAGAAGTATCGGCCTCGCGTCGCCTTTCGCCTGTCACGTTGCCGAAATTGTACGTCAATGTCAGGCCGTAGGTGCGCCCACTCCAATACGATTCGGCTTTTTCCCAGAAGCCGCTACCCCATGTCTCGGAGCTGCGACGACGCGAGTTGAGCAAGTCGCGCACGTTGAGGCTGACGTTGAGCTTGCGATCGAAGAACGTCTTGCGAAGCCCCAAATCGATGGTGTAGTTGCCAACGGTGGTACCTTGCGCCAACACGCGAGGAGAACGGTAACGCGCCATCACTTGCCCTGTGAAGGTGGAGGAGAACATGAAGCTACCCATGATGCTGGCATCCCACGAGAAGCTGCTGCTCTCGCTGATGGATTCCGTAATGCCACTCTGAGGATTGGTATAAGTACCCCCTCCCATGTACGCATAATAGAGATTGAGCGAGGTGGTAAGATTCAATATTTTGAAAATGCGGTTCTTGGAAATAAGCTCCAGACCGGCATTGTTCGATTGGGCTATATTGATGAAGGTCGACTCCATGTTACCCGCATCGATGTTTCGGTAGCTCACTTCCTGGATGACATCGTCGGTAAAACGATAGTAAAGCGACGCCATGAGGGTGTGGTTGTCCCAACTGTGCAGGTAGTTCAGTTCGAAGGCCGAGGCAAATTCAGGGTTCAAGGCCGGGTTACCAAACGAGATGTTGGTGGAGTCGGAATAGTCTTTGAACGAGTTGATTTGCCAGCCGCGCGGGCGATTTACCCGGCGGGAGTAATTGAGTTGCAGCTCGTCGCGTTCGGTAAGCGCATAGCCCAGATACACACTGGGAAAGAGCTGGAAGTATGTCTTGTTGTATTCTCCCAAGCTGACCTCTTCTCCCCCGTAGCCATACGAGACCATGTCGCGCAACATGTATTCGCCACGCAGCCCCACTTGTGCCGAAAATTTGTCCCAAAAGCGTTCGCCATACGTTACGTAAAGGGAGTGTATCTGTTCCCAATAATTGAACGTATTGAAATAAGCCTCCATAGGCACGGAGGTACCCGAAGTCACGTCATAGCCGTCAGACCAGCTGTCGCGCCACATGAGGGTGGTCTGCCAGCCGGCTTCCAAACGACCCGTTTCCGAGAAATTGTTGGTGTAGTCGGCCTTCAGCTCCACGCGTTTATCCAGCCCGCCATCATTCTGAAGGGTAGTCTGCTCCGACAATGTGGGGTAGACATCTTGTTGCAGATACACTTTCTCGTTGTCACGCCTGAAAAGCGAGTAGGAAGCACTGACCAACAAGTTGTGTCCTTTGCGCCATTCGTGCGTGTAGTCAAGATTCACGTTGAGCCCTCTGTGGCGCGAGTCTTCGGTGTTGTAGCGCCCGTAATCGCGGAGGGTGTCGGTGCGGTTCATATAATACTGCAGATAGTCTATCTCTGACGTAGAACCGCCTCCACCCAACATGCCGAAGCCCGATATGCCGATAGAGTTCTTGTCATTTATGTAATAGTCGGCTCCACCACGGAAGAAGAAACCATTGCGGTTTGACGTGCTTGTGCTGTTTTGCAACAAACGCGTCAAGTCAGAGTCGTCGGTTCTCGTCTCGTAAGTGTAGGTGTCGCCGTCGAAGTTCTGCAGATCCGAGTTGGAACCGCCCTGTCGCCTCATATCCATGTAGGACACATTGGCGAAGAGGTTTAACTTCGAACTGTTATAGTTGATGTTGACTCCCAGATTGCCTCCCGGGCGGGTTCCTTCAGGATACATAATCCCCCCTGACACACTGCCGTAATAACCGGCTTTGCGGTCTTTTTTCAGCACGAGGTTGATAATGCCCGCCGTGCCTTCAGGGTTGTACTTGGCCGAAGGATTGGTGATTATCTCTACAGACTCAATGCTTTCGGCGGGCATCTGCTGGAGTATCTGCGCCCGATTGTCGGTCGTGAGTCCCGACGGCTTGCCATTGATCCACACCTCCACGCTCTCGTTGTTTCGTAAAGAGATGTTACCCTCCTGGTCTACCTCCACCGAAGGGATGTTCTCCAGCACCTCCGTGACCGACCCGCCTGCCGAAGCGATGTTCTGGTCAACACTGAACACTTTACGGTCTATTTCAAAGCGCACCTGCGAGCCTTGCCCCACCACCTCCACTTCACTGAGCACGTTGTTTTCTTCCGCCAAACGGATAGTCCCGAAGCTAACGTCCTGACCGTTGACCGTGAAGTTGCGGCTGTACGTGTCATAACCGATGAAACTGACCTGCAGGACATATTTTCCGTTTGCCACTTGCGAAATAAAAAAATCTCCCGAAGCATCGGTCACCACCCCCGTCAGCGGGGCAGATTCGTCAACCCTGTACAAAGCCACATTGACAAAATCGAGTGGAATCGATGTTTGCCCGTCTACAATCTTCCCTGAAAGGTTGTAGGCAAAAGAAGAGGGAGACAGGAAGAGAATACATACAAGAAGAAATACCGTTTTTTTCATCTATTGCATTTTATCGTATTGGCGTAGAGGTGTTCCTGACAGGCACTTCATTCGACTCGCAAAGTAACGGAAAGTTTAATGAACGTCTCACAAAGAAACGTTAATTGTTAAAAAAAAATCTGAGCCCGAAATAGACTGATAGAAAAGGCCTTATCTCCTCCACGGCAAACAGACCTTCCGACCCGGTGCGAAAACCAACAAAATGCCCGGCATGCACAAAAGGTGCACACCGGGCATTTTGTTCTTCATTACTCATTCTCCGAGAGCCGAAAAACGGCCATCAAGCAAAGGCGGCACGCGTCAACGTCCCACCGTCTGCGCCACAACAAACTGATGAAGTTCGTCGTTAATGCCAAGCAGTTCGAGCAGTTCGGCTTCACGCGCTCCGGCACGTACCACTGTCTTCAGGCCATGAACTGCACAATAGAGATAGATGTTCTGGGCGCAGTGACCCGCATCGAGTGCAGCCAAATAGAGACGACGATCGGCAGGCACGGGGCGATCACCTTCGTAGCGATTGTAATCGGCTACAAACACGACGTTGAGCGGCGCACCCGTCACGAAATCCTGCAACCCGCTCAGCTCGCGATAGTCTCCCTCCACCACGGGCAGCAGCTCGTGAGCCGCAGGGTCATACAGATAAATGCCGTTGGGCAACACCGCGTAGGTGTCAAGGGGATAGCGCGCCATAGCCGAAGGCACAGTGCGCTTGCCGTCGGGACGGTTCACGCCGTTAGCCATCCACATAATGTCTGACAATTGTTGCAGCGAGAGGAGCGTGGCATCCATCTCGCGATGGCTCTGACGATGCAAGGCCGCCTTCATCAGGGGTGAGCAACAGGCCGTGTCGGGCGGCAACAGCTTGATAATGTCAAATTCGTTCAGTTCCATAGGTTCATCATTTCTTTCGTTAACCACCGTCCGGGGGCACTCTTTTTCCTGCTGGGAGGTCGTGGGACCACACGCCGCCAATACCAACGCGGCAAAAGCAACAATCCAATAGTTCGTCTTCATGAGCGTTTTTGTTTTGATAGGTTTATGATTCGTATAAGTTGGATTCGACACCGCACCGCTCGCCTTCCCGCCTGCACCGAGAAAAGCGGTCGCTGTGCGAAGGTACGTATTCCCAACAAATCATGCAACAGAAAAACGGAAAAGATTCAAAAGAGGCCGGCAGTTTTTCTCGCTATCAGAAAAAGTCACTGAAACGCTTTGTGTTACAGCATTTACAAAACATACGCACCGTGCGGAGGAAACCGAAAAATACTTTCCCGTAGACTCCCTCCGTGAGCTCCGTTTATCCCCTTTTTCGTGCCTTATATTCCCCCTTCTGCTGCGTGCTTTGGAAAATTTCAGCGCGTACTAACGCAATTTTTGCTGCGTACTAACCCGGCAAAAATTCCCAAAGCACGCAGCAGAAAGGGGGAAGTATGGTAAGAAATGAACGCACGGAACACAACTTGTCGCCTGCCGGATTTGCCGGGGCATGCTCTTTTCTTCGAAGCAGGCGAACTCATCGACGGGCATTTGAGAGCGCAACCGGGATGCCTCTGCCGTTTTGTTTCTGCGCCGGTCTTTGCGTATCTTTGCCTGCGGATAAGGCATGAAATTTATTTTATCGACAATCACAAATACATCAGCGACATGAAACTACTTGAAGGAAAAGTGGCTCTCATCACCGGAGCTGCACGCGGGATAGGTAAGGCTGTGGCACTGAAAATGGCCGGCGAAGGAGCCGCTATCGCTTTCACCGACCTTTCCCTCGACGACAACGCCCGCAAGACGGAAGAAGAAATCGCCGCCTTGGGCGTGAAAGTGAAGGCTTATGCTTCGAATGCGGCCTCGTTCGACGAAACACATGCCGTGGTAAGCGAAGTGGTGAAGGAATTTGGTCGTATAGACATCTTGGTAAACAATGCCGGCATCACAAAAGACGGTCTGATGATGCGCATGAGTGAAGCACAATGGGACGCAGTGCTGACGGTCAATCTCAAGTCGGCATTCAACTTCATCCATGCCTGTACGCCCGTGATGATCAGGCAAAAGGCAGGCAGCATCATCAACATGAGTTCGGTGGTGGGCGTCCATGGCAACGCGGGTCAGGCCAACTACTCCGCCTCGAAAGCGGGCATGATAGGGCTGGCCAAATCTGTGGCGCAGGAACTCGGCTCGCGTGGCATACGTGCAAACGCCATCGCTCCGGGATTCATCATCATCGACATGACCGACAAACTGAGCGACCAAGTGAAAGACGAGTGGTACAAGAAAATACCCCTGCGCCGGGGAGGCACTCCGGAAGACATTGCCAACGTGGCGGTGTTCCTGGCTTCCGACATGTCGTCGTAT
>CAYPFZ010000086.1:0-6532 GCA_964410225.1 uncultured Paludibacter sp. | reverse complement strand
GAGAATTTCGACACACCCTCTTGTTTTTTATGACAATAAAATCTCTGCAAAAGCAAAAGCCCAAAATATCGCCGGCAAACGTCTTTCCGGCGCGTACTAACCCGGCAAAAACTGCGTTAGTACGCAGCAGAATCCTCCAAAAGAAGGCAGACGGAGAAATATGCCGCGCAACATCATCAACTTTTTGAGAAAGAAATGGCTTTTTCAGAAAAAACGCCTACTTTTGCCCTTTGGATGAGATCGGCGCAACCCCTCCGCGACAACAACATACGACAAACATAAAAAACCATTTTCGGACATGGATTCTCTTGGAGAAAGCAGGGAAGCACAATTGGCCCCCGAAGAAACGCTGAAAGACACCCCGACCGCCCCCGAAGTCACCCCCACGGAAGCCGCCGCGCCAGCCGTCGCAGAGCAAGCCGATGAGGGCGAACCGCAACAAGACACACAAGCGGAGACGCTGCAAGAAGGCACTCCCGTCGAAGCCGAAAGCTCCGCGGCGGAGGGTTACGAGGCAAGCAGCCGCGCCGAGCTGATAGAAGCTCTGCGCCGGGTGATAGCCCGTGACGTGTCTGAAGCAAAAGAAGAGGTCGAGCTGATCAAACAAATCTTCTACAAAAAGCTGAGGCAGGAACAAGACGCGCTGCAACAGGCCGACGATCAAACCGAAGAGAGTGCCGAAGCCGTCGTGCAGCCCGCAAAAGACGATTTGGAAGACGCGTTGAAAAGCCTTTTGGCAGACTTCAAAGAGAAAAAAGCCGCCCATGCCGCCCGCATGGAACAGGAGAAGAAAAACAACCTGTCGGAAAAACAGCACATCTTGGAGAGAATGGAAGCATTAGTCGGTTCGGCCGACGATGCCGCCGCGCATATTGGTGAATTTAAAGACCTGCAACAAAAGTGGAAAACCATCGGCGCGGTGCCTGCCGCCAATTCCAACGATTTGTGGAAACGATTCAACCTTCTGCAGGAGAAGTTCTGGGATTTGATAAAAATAAATAACGAGCTCCGAGAGTATGACTTCAAGAAAAATCTGGAGGCCAAATTGCAGCTGTGTGACGCTGCCGAGCAACTTATCACCCAAACCGACGTGGTGGCCGCGGCGCGACAACTGCAAAAGTTGCACGAAGACTGGCGCGAGATAGGGCCTGTGGCTCGCGAGATGCGCGAAGAAGTGTGGAATCGTTTCAAGGCTGCCACCTCGGAAATCAACAAAAAGCATCAAAGCTACTTCGAAAACCTTCGCCGGGGAGAAGAGGAAAACCTTGCCAAAAAGGTGGCCTTGTGCGAGAAAATAGAAGCCATAGACACTACCGAGCTGAAGACATACGCTGCGTGGGATCAAACGGCACAAGCCGTCAAAGCCATACAAGAAGAGTGGCGCATGGTGGGTTTCGCACCACGCAAGCAAAACCAGAAAGTCTACGAGCGTTACCGTAAAGCCTGCGACGAATTCTTTTCCAAGAAATCGACGTTTTTCAAAGAACAGAAGGCCGCAGCCCAAGCCAACTTAGAAAAAAAACGCAGCCTGTGTGAACAAGCCGAAGCCCTGAAGGACAGTACCGACTGGAAAGACACCACCGATAAATTGGTAAAACTGCAGGCCGAGTGGAAAGCAACGGGAGCCGTGCCCAAAAAGTTCTCAGACGATCTGTGGAAGCGATTCGTTGCCGCTTGTGACCATTTCTTCGAACAAAAAAACAAAGACCGCTCCGAGCGACGCTCCGAGGAACAGGAGAACCTGAAAAAGAAAAAAGCCATCATTGAAGAGCTCAACGCCCTCGACCTTACTGACGCAGAAAAGGCTCATACACGACTCAAGCAGTTGGTAGAAGAATTCCGCGGCGTGGGGCATGTCCCGTTCAGAGACAAAGACAAAGTGTACAAGGCCTTCCGGACAGCTCTCGACAAGCAGTTCGACGCGCTCAACATCGACGCAAGCAACCGCCGCTTGGAGTCGTTTCGCTCTAACTTGGAGAATATGTCTACGCAGGGCGAGCAAAAACTCTACCGTGAGCGTGAAAAAATGTTGCGTGCCTACGAGCACCTGAAAGCCGAGATTGCAACCTGCGAAAACAACATGGGCTTCTTTTCCGCCAAATCCCAAAGGGCAGACAATATACTAAAGGAAATGGAGCGCAAAATTGAAGGGCTGAAAGAAGAATGCCGCCTGTTGGAGCAAAAAATAAACATGATAGAAGAAAAACTGTAATCGTCCGACCCCCGCGAACAAATAGCTGAGAAAAGAAAAACCATCATGAAGAATACAATCATATCGTGGATCAACATCGTGCTTGGATGTTTCGTCATGGCGGTAGGGTTTGTGTATTTTATCAATCCTTATAACATCATTCCGGGTGGTGTCTACGGGGCGAGTATCGTCATGCACAACCTCTTCCCGTCGGTACAAGTAGGTACGTTCGGCTACTGTTTCGACATTCCTCTGCTTATTCTCTCGGTGGTGCTGCTCGGCTCGAAATTAGGGATACGCACCATCGTGGCGGCCATGCTCACACCGCTTATCATGAACCTGCTGTCTTTATGGTCATACCCAAGCCGTGAAGCACTCGAAATGCTCGACCCGTCTCAACTGTTGGGCGGGGTGATTGACCTGTCGGATCAGTTAATGTTGACCACGGTGTTCGGAGCGGTGCTCATCGGCATCGGCGTGGGTCTGGTGGCACGCAATCAAGCTACCACCGGCGGAACCGACATCATAGGCATGATTTTACAAAAATACATCCACCTGCCCTTCTCCAAAGGTATCTTGGTGGTCGATACGGTGGTGGTGCTTTTCGGTTTGGTGGTAATCGGCTTCGGGATGAGCAACGCGAAAGACACCGAGACAACTTCGCTCCACCTGTCGTTCTATTCCCTCATTGCCATCTATATCGCCTCGCGGGTGGTGGCCTATATGGTGAGCGGCTCGAAAGACGACAAGTTGATGTTTATCGTCAGCAATGACAAGTTGCACGACTTGGAGGAATATGTTTTGCATGATTTGGACAGGTCGGGCACCTACATCAAAAGCAGCGGCATGTATTCCGGGGAAGACAAAGAAATGTTGTTTTTAGTGGTAAGCTACAAGGAAGCTGCCAACCTGAAAGTGAAGATAAAGGAGTTCGACCCGCGCGCTTTCGTGGTGATCACCGATGCCTACGACGCCTACGGCGAAGGGTGGAAAGAACTTCCTTCGTTCTCTGACATCACCCCCGAATAAACTTTCAAGGAGCGCGTCGCTCCTTTTCTTTTTCTGAAGCCTTTGTAAAACATTTTCTCTTCCGTTGATACGCAGCAGAAGACGTTTTGCAAAGGCTTCCGCACGGAGTTTGAAGCTCTCACGGTTCGAAAAAAAGGAAAGAGTTGGGATTCAGACCTATCTCCTCTATCTTATAGCGCAGCCTGCCTTGTCGGTCAAAGCAAAGCACGTCGCCGTTGCGCTCGTAGGTCTTGGCATCGCCGATGAACACGTCGCCGGTGAGCGGATGGGCAAAAATGGCATACGGCGTGACCATCGAAGTGCCGTCGGTAATGAACTGTTCGGAAACGACTTCTTCCCGACGGCAGTCGAACAGCTTCACCCAATAGGTCTCATAAACGTAATCGAAATTGTACATATAGGCCGTGTCGTTCCGTATGACGAAATTGACGGCCGCCAAGTCATCGTAGGTGTGAGCCACCGTATCGGCTTGGGTATCGATACGCACAAAGCGAGCTTTGATGTTCGCATTGTCTCCTCTTGCCACCACATACACGTCGCCACTGCTGTCTGCATGGATGTGGTGGGGGTTCATGCCGACAACTATCTGTTTTATCTCGCGAAAAGTGTCGATGTCAATCACGGAAACGGTTTGGTCATAAGACATGCCCACACCTCCGTCTAATCCACCCGAATTGGACACATATAGTTTCCCATTGGCCACTGTTATCCCGTCGGGGTTGCGGCCACAGGTCACTTCAGCTTCCACCTCAAACGTTTGTGTGTCTATTCGTTGCACTGTGCCATCGAAGCAGCACACATAGGCCTTCCCTTCATGAAACGCCACATGGCGAGGCTGACGGCCTACCTTACTGCCATCACTCTCGGAAAACAGCGGTATTTGACCGACCGACCGACCGGTCAACGCATCGATAACCTCCACCTGCGACGACACACACACCACCACCCATATCTTCCCTTGGTAGAGCCCCATGTCGTTGGCCGTGTCACCCAACCCGCGACCGTTGCCCCCGTATTCATTGAAAAAGTCGGGATAGAGCACTTGCGCATCATAGTCGATACAGGCAAGCGTGCTGTTATTGGAATTGAATAATCCTTCACACAGCACGAACATCCGCCCTTCGTCATAGCCCGTGGCGGGAAGGGTGAGCGGCGGCTGCACGTCCTCCATGTCGTTACACGAACAAAGGAGGAACATACAGGCGAAAAGCAAGTGTTTCAGTCTCTTATGTAACATCTTCCGTTGTTTGATGCCTTTTCGACACTTCGTCGGGCAGATGAACCCTTTCAGCAGTTTAAAAGTCGGGGTTCTCCGCCTGCCATGTTTCCCCGTTACTGTACGCTTCCGGCCCTCCGCTGCGTGCTTAGAAAAATTTTGCTGCGTCACTACGCAGCTCGCGCTGCGTAAGTACGCAAGAGAAGAGGGGTTACAAAGGGATTCCTTTTTGTTCGACAGGCAGGGTGGCTGCGAGCAGGCGGCGTGTTTCTATCCCATCCAGCTCATCCGGTCGAGGCTGCGGTAGCTGATGGCTTCGGCCATGTGGGAGGCGCAGATGGTCGGTGAGTCGTCGAGGTCGGCAATGGTGCGCGCCATCTTCAATATGCTGTCATGGGCACGTGGCGAGAGTGACAGCCTGTCCACGGCAAGCCCAAGCAGTTTTATGCTTTCGGCATCGGGCTGTGCATATTTACGCAATTGTTTCGACTGCATGTGCGCATTGCAATGCACGCCTTCGAGTCCCTTGAATCGTTCGCTCTGCAACTGCCTTGCTCTGATTACCCGTTCGCGAATGGACGCACTTCCCTCGGTCGGACGGTTGTCAGACAACTTTTCTTTGCTCACAGGCGTTATCTCCATGTGGATGTCAATACGGTCAAGAAGGGGGCCGGATATACGGCTGAGATATTTCTTCACCACGCCCGGGGCACACACACATTCTCTCGTCGGGTCGTTGTAGTAGCCACACGGGCAGGGGTTCATCGAGGCCACCAGCATGAAACTGGCGGGATATTCGATGGCAAACCTTGCCCTTGATATGTTTATCTTTCTTTCTTCCAAGGGTTGCCGGAGCACCTCGAGCACTTGTCGCTTGAATTCGGGCAATTCGTCGAGAAAGAGCACTCCGTTGTGTGCCAACGAGATTTCTCCCGGCTGAGGGAACGACCCTCCGCCCACCAACGCCACGTCGGAAATGGTGTGGTGCGGCGAACGATAAGGACGTTGTGTCATCAGCGACACGTCGCCCTCTATCTTGCCCGCCACCGAGTGGATTTTTGTGGTTTCCAACGCCTCTTCAAGCGTCAGAGGAGGCAAAATGGTCGGCAAGAGTTTAGACATCATTGTCTTTCCCACTCCGGGAGAGCCTATCAGAATGACATTGTGACCGCCGGCCGCCGCCACTTCGAAAGCGCGTTTGGCGTTTTCCTGTCCTTTCACTTCAGAGAAGTCGGCATTGGCATGTTTCACTTTGTCAAAAAACTCCTTCTTCATGTCGACTACCGTCTCTGTCAACTCCTTCCTGCCTTCCAGAAAATCCAGCACCTCCGTGATGTCTTCCACCCCGTAGACTTTCAAGTCGTTGACCACGGCGGCCTCGCGGGCATTGTCTTTTGGAAGTATCAAGCCCTTGAAGCCCTCGTCGCGTGCCCGGATGGCAATGGGCAGCACCCCTCTGATGGGACGTAAGTTCCCGTCGAGCGACAATTCGCCCATGATGACGTAGTCTGACAAGGCCTCCGGGCTGAGCTTCCCGTTGGCTGCCATTATCCCCACGGCAATGGGCAGGTCGTAGGCAGAACCCTCCTTGCGGATGTCGGCCGGTGCCATGTTGATAACCACCTGCTTGCGCGGAAATGGATATCCGTTGTGCTCCAAAGCCGATACCACCCGCTCGTGGCTTTCCTTCACGGCGTTGTCGGGCAAGCCCACCAACATGAAGCGTATGCCTTGGCTCACATTCACCTCGATGGCCACAATGATTGCGCCAATGCCTTGCACGGCCGCTCCGTATGTCTTTACTAACATTTCGTGATTTTCGATTTTTGGTTGCGGAAAGGACAAAGGTATGTAAAGGCGGGCGAAAATGCAAAAGAAAGCGCACAAGACTCCCTGAGCAGAGTCAACCGGCAAGTGCAATTTTACGAAATTGATTTGTGGAATGTTGTAGATTCAAAGTAGAAGTACAAATTACCCTTTCCCCGTAACAAGGAAGGATCGGAGTCTCCCCACGCCTTCAGAAAAGGAAACGAAAGCTGTCATTCACCTGCCCGAAAAAGCCCTCTCATACCCAGCTACAGCCCATAGAAAGCCCC
>CAYPFZ010000085.1:0-6534 GCA_964410225.1 uncultured Paludibacter sp. | reverse complement strand
AAAAACATCCTCGAATTAAGGCAGAAGCATGGAACTGCACGAAAAACTCATTGGAATATTTCTCCATATAAAAGAAAAGGCATACCTTTGCCCGCCTGAGAAATGAATTGTTTGTATCATACCAAGAACAAATGTCATGGCCAAAAAAGCGAACAGCAAGAAAGACGAGTTTGAAGTAGTACAGGAAGCGTTGGGCTCCTCGGAGGCCTTCGTGGAGAAGAACCAAAAACAACTTCTTGTCGGAGTGGGGATTGCGGTGTTGGTGGTGTTGGTGGTGCTTTCCATCCGTAATTTTTATTTTGAGCCACGTAAGGTGTCCGCTGAAAATGAGATGTATAAAGCGCAGACTTACTTTGCTGCGGACTCTTTCCGTCTTGCGCTCCATGGCGATGAGGTGGAGTGTCTCGGATTCAAGAGCATCGCTTCCAAATATCGCATGACACCTTCGGGCAACTTAGCCTCGGCCTATGCCGGCATTTGCTATTATAAGTTGGGAGACTTCCAAAACGCCATCGAGTACCTCTCT
Organism: uncultured Paludibacter sp.; assembly: GCA_964410225.1. Lineage (GTDB taxonomy): Bacteria > Bacteroidota > Bacteroidia > Bacteroidales > Paludibacteraceae > QVMH01. Next base: position 6,008 of record CAYPFZ010000085.1, on the reverse strand, counting down.
GATTTCAACGGCAAAGACTCGTACCTGACGACGACAGTGGTGGGGCTGATGGGTGACTGCCACGCCGAGTTAGGTGATAATGCGAAAGCCATCAGCTATTTTGAGAAGGCGGGCAGCATGAAAAACAATGTTGTCAGCCCTATCTACCTGAAAAAGGCGGGGCTTCTTTACGAAGCAGACAACCAGCCTCAGAAAGCGGAAAAGTGCTACACGGAAATAAAAACTTCTTATCCCACGAGCCAGGAAGCCTCTGACATAGATAAATACATCGCACGGGTGGCACAGTGAGTGTCGCTCGGGGGTGCATCCATATCGAAACATGTCAACCCGAAATTTGTCAGCATACGAAGCGCAAGGACTTCCCGCCAGGGAGATTCTTTCCGGTCAGAGATATGCCATAGCTGTGGCCGACTGGAACGCAGAAGTAACTCACCATCTGCTCGACGGAGCCGTTGGTACGCTGCTGGCTCATGGAGTAAAAGAGGAGAATGTCAAGGTGGTACACGTGCCCGGCACGTTTGAATTGACGCATGCAGCCGCGCGCTTGTCGCAGGGAAGTCCAACGCCGGATGCGGTTATCGTGTTGGGATGCGTCGTGAGGGGCGAAACGCCCCACTTCGACTATGTGTGCCAAGGAGTGACCACCGGGGTGGCAACGTTGAATGCCAACGGACAAACACCGGTTATCTTTGGCGTGTTGACCACCGACACAATGTTGCAGGCACAGGAACGCGCAGGAGGAAGATTAGGCAACAAAGGCGTGGAAGCTGCCATCACGGCGATGAAAATGTCGAACGTTATTTGGTAGACTGATTGTATTTTACTCCTGCGCCTCGGCAAAGAACATAAGGGCAGTTACCAGAGTGGCCAAATGGGGCAGACTGTAAATCTGCTGGTTTTCACCTTCGGTGGTTCGAATCCATCACTGCCCACTCACCCGCTGTCGGCGGCGGGTCTGTGGAAAAAGTTTAGCCCGGAAGACACGAAAGGGAGTCTGCAGGCGATGGCTTTTCCGCACGTTTGAGCATACGTTAAGAAGAACGACTCTTTCAGTGCCCCACAATTCATGTGGGGCTTTTTTTCGTACGTCTCCTTTTCCTGTCTGCACAGGAAAAACCGGCTCAGTAGAAAGACATTACATTTCCTTCATAAGCCCTCGCCGCTGCGTGCTTTCCCGCCGGGTGCTGCGTAAGTACGCAATTTTTGCTGCGTAAGTACGCAGTCAACGCTGCGTAAGTACGCAATTTTTGCCGGGTAAGTACGCAGCAGAAGGGGCTTTGCAAAGGAGGAAAACACGCTTTTTTTGAGTTTTTGAGCTGACATCGGAAAGGAATCCGCGTGTGAATGCAAACGAACCGATTTTTCTATTATTTTTGTCAACAGATTGCCACTAAGGGAATAACCGGCTCACACAAGGGTCGGGAGAGGAGGAATGCAATAAAAATGCGAAAAAACGCCATCCCCCAAAAACAAAATAGGGCACAATCACGTTTTCCATTAAAAAGAAGGACAACCATTTAAACATACAATCATGAGCGATTCAAATTTCGGAAAAATCATCCTCGGCTTTTTAGGAGGAGCAGCGGTAGGAGCAGCGTTGGGCGTACTCTTTGCCCCGGCAAAAGGAGCGGTGACAAGGCACAGAATTTCAAGAAGTACCCGCGATTTCAAAAATAGCGTGGCTGAAAAGCTGGAAGACTTGGTGGAATCGGCCGAAGACATCATCAATGAAATCAGGGAAACGGCGGCCGAACGCAAAGCAAGCAGAACGCCCCAATCCCCGACTGACGACACACAGGAAGAAACGGCGTAAGACGCGAGAACGGCAGCACACATCCGCTGTCGACCCCTTGCAAGGGCAACGGCGGATGTGCGACAACATCCCCCTTGTCGGAAAAGGGAAAAACGAACACACATGACTCGAAAAACAAACGAAGAACAAGCGGGACTGATCAGTATCATCAAAAAATACATTGACCTGAAGGCGGAGTACTACCGACTCTCTTTCGTGGAAAAAGTGTCGGTGCTGATAGGCAAAGTCGTGCTCTATGTGGTTGCCTCCCTGCTCGGGTTAGCTTTGCTGATGCTTTTCATCCTGCTGGTACACAGTGTGCTCACTGCCTGTATCGACACAGAATGGGTGGTGTCGCTCATCGAGATAGGCTTTGTGGTTCTGCTCGCGACGATGTTGTGGCGCTTCCGCTATCCGCTCATTATCCATCCCGTGGCCAATTCCATCGTCCGCAGCCTGATGGAGCAGGACGGCAATGACAAGGAGGAAGAAAATGAATACTGAACCCATCCGCTCGTTGAAAACCTTGAAGCAGCGCAAAGTGCGTTTGGCGCGCGAAATGGCTCGATGTGAAAGCCGCCTGAGCGACGGATGTCATGCCCTGACACGCCACTCAACCCGCGCCTTCCGGACAGTGCGCACCGCCCCCGCCGATGACAACCTGCCGCTTAACAACTTGTACAGGTTGACTCTGAACATCAAACGCTTAGTCGACATGTTCCGTCTCGGTATGGCCATCTACAGAGACTACAGAAAATAAACCGCGAAACACCCTGAGAAACTAACCAAACGACCCTCCGTCTTTTCGTCTGACTGTCACTGTTTTTGTATCGAAGACAACAAGAGAAGCCATGCGGACTTCGCTTGTGCGCTTTCCTTCATGTTGCCACGAGAGTTGTGTCAGTTTTTTCGACCGAAAAGGGAGAAATGCACGTAACGTTTAGGGTGTTGCCGCAAGTCGATAAGGAGGCTGTCGGCTGCGGAGGCGGCACGGGTGAGGCCGGTATAGAGGCTGCGGTCGTTGAGCAAAGCACCGAGGGTACCCTCTTCGTCATTCATCTTGGTTATGGTTGCGTTTATATCTGTCAGAACGTGGTCAAGATGGTCGAAGGTGGTGCGATAGTCTATTTGTTTCAAGCTGTCACTCATTGTCGACAGGTTGTCGAGCAGCGTATCGGCTTTGCCGAGCACGTGTGGCACCCGGTCGTTCACCATAACGCGCAGCGACCCGGCCGCGGCGGCCATATCGGTCACCGCATGTTCTGCCGAGGCTAACGTGTTTCCGAGTGTTTCGCTTTCCACCAACAAGCGAAGCGAGCGGAGGAGCGAGTCGGCCTCTTGCGAGATGGTCTCCAATTTCGGTAGCAGGCCGTCGGTGAGCGTGGCCATCAGTCCGGCGACCGTGTGCGACGGCAACATGTCGCCGTGTGCGTGATGCGTGTCGCCCATTTCCGTCGGGAGCAGCAGGCGAATGGCTCGTCCGCCCATAAGGCCGTCGTCAAACATTTCGATAACCGTCCCCTCGGGCAAACGTATTTCTCTCGAAACGGAAATCTTTATGGTAAAAGGTGTTTCGCGGGAAAAGTCGTAGGCAATTTCGTCGACCTGTCCCACCTTGTAACCTTTGATGTAGACAGGAGTGGAGACAACCAGTCCGCCGATGTCTTCGTATTGGGCATAGTAACTGTAAGTGGAGGTGAATATGTTGATGCCTTTCAGGAAATTCAGCCCAAAGTAGAGCAAGAACAACGCCCCTATGACGATGAGCCCCAATTTCAAATCGCGTGTGATGGTCTTCTTTTTCATTTTTTCCCTGAGATATTGTTGTCGTCTCCCTATTCTTCTATAAGTTTCAATGCCTCCGCTACCGGTATTTTTTCTCCGTTGAGGAATGCCACCACAAAAGCATCGGGAAACTTGTTTTGTACTTCCTTTCTTGTTTTTTGAATCTTGTCATAATCAGAAGTGCTGCCTGCCATGTATTTGTACATGCCGTCTTCTTCGATGCATTCCACGTTGCGCAGGCCTTTGAGTCTGCGGTCGTTATCTTTCAGCCGCTCGCGGGTAGTGGCAAATTGCACTTTGAACACCGGTTTGCCCTTCACCTGGTCAGCTGAAGGTGTGGAACGGGCTTCTCCCACATTCGACCGTTTGTCGTAGTCGCGCTTGTAGTCGTCAAAAGCGTTGCTGATGGCCTCTGCCAAAGCGGTTTGTCCTTTTTCAGATGTCATGTAGCGTTCCTCGTCCGGGTTGGAAATGAACCCTAATTCCACCAAAACTCCGGGACAGGCCGAGCGGTGTAATACGATCAACTCGCTTTCTTTGACCCCTCGGCTTTGTCGCTTGCAGTGTTTGACAAACTGGTTTTGCACGGCAGCAGCGAACTCGACACTGCGCTCCATGTATTTGTTTTGCATGAACTCGAACATGATGTACGACTCAACCGACGTGGGGTCAAATCCTTCATAACGAGTGGAATAATCGTCTTCCAAAAGGATGACGGAATTCTCTCGCATGGCCACGTCAAGGTTCGACTTCGACTTCGAAAGACCGAAAACGAATGTTTCCGTGCCTACTATCGATTTGCTGGACGTTGCGTTGGCATGGATGGAAATGAAGAGGTTGGCGTGGTTCTTGTTTGCCAGCTCGGCTCGATCGAAAAGCGACGGATAGGTGTCGTCTTTGCGCGTGTAGAGCACTTTTACATCCGGGTGGTGCTTCTCTATCATTGCGCCCAATTTGAGCGCGACCGCCAAGTTGATTTTTTTCTCTTGGGAGGTGGCACCCAATGCGCCGGGGTCGCGTCCGCCGTGACCGGGGTCGATAACAAGGGTGAACGGCTGTTGGGCTTTCACCGCCATGCTCCACGCCAAAAGCAAGGCAAGCAAAATGAAGGGGTAACTTCTGTGAGCCATTTTTTTAACAACGGGTCAATGCCTCTCCGCCGTGAAGGGTAAAGAGGAGGATGGTTTCTTTACGTGCAAAAATAAGTTTTTTCAACCAAAGATTAGGCATTGGTGCGGGGTTTACTCCACGGCAGGAGATATGCTTCTGTTGAAACACACGGGAAGAGCCAAAAAACAGAGGGAGATTCTCCACGTAACAGATGCCATCGGCATGCAAAACTCGTCAAAAAAGCCTTCGTTTACCCCTTTCTGCTGCGTAAGCACGCAGCGCGCGACGGGAAAGTACGCAGCAAAAGGGGGAATGCAGACGATAACAGACGGGGAGTGGTCGGGGGTACACCATTATGCCGTTCGCCTGACCGCTCCCGACTTTTTGTTGACAGTGGCCTGCATTGGCTTTCCCTTGTGGACTATCAACCCGTAGGTTTTGTTTTTTGTAACCCTCTTCAGGCGGATGTGTGCGCCGGGGTCATTCACAGCCGTAGTTTTCCTCTTGCCAATGCTCTTGCCTGGCTGTCGGTTTCCGTATAGTCTTCGTAGGTGGGTTGTGGCACGAAATGCGCCTTTTGCATGACGTGGGCGATGAGGTCGGATATTTCAAGAAACCTGATGCGATCATTCAAAAACGCTTCTACGGCTATTTCGTTGGCCGCATTAAGCACGCAGGGCATATTGCCCCCTTGGCGCAGGGCGGCATAGGCAAGGGAAAGGTTGGGAAATCGCTCTGTGTCAGCTTGCTCGAAGGTGAGCCGGGAGCAGGCGGCAAAGTCGAAGCGTTCGAAGCGGGTCGCTATCCGGTCGGGATAGGTAAATGCGTAGAGGATGGGCAACTTCATGTCGGGCAATCCCATTTGAGCTTTAATGGAGCCGTCGGTAAACTGCACCAATGAGTGAATGATTGACTGGGGATGGACGATGACCTTGATCTGCTCGGCTTCCACACCGAAGAGCCATTTGGCTTCAATCACCTCGAAGCCCTTGTTCATCATACTGGCCGAGTCGATGGTAATCTTGGCTCCCATTGTCCAATTGGGATGTTTCAAGGCTTGCTCTTTTGTCACGGTGCGCAGCTCGTCCATTGTTTTGGTGCGGAACGGGCCTCCCGATGCCGTGAGTATGAGGCTCTCCACGGGGTTGCCTACCTCCCCTGTCAGGCATTGGAAGATGGCCGAATGTTCCGAGTCGACGGGCACGATAGTCGCGCCATGTTGCTCGACGAGCCGACCAATGAGGTCGCCCGCCACAACCAAGGTCTCCTTGTTGGCCAAGGCGATGGGTTTACCGGCCTTGATGGCGTCGATAGTGGGCCA
>CAYPFZ010000084.1:0-6553 GCA_964410225.1 uncultured Paludibacter sp. | reverse complement strand
CCTTGTCGACGAGCTGCCCATCTTCGTAGAGATGGAAGTCAAGGTAGTCGGTGAAAGCTATGTTCGGCAGTGCTTGGCGGTATCGGTCGAACTGTTCGCGGTGCTGCCGGCTGCCGTCGAGGTCGGTGTCGCCTATGTCCTTGGCCTCGATGAAGGCAACGGGCAGCCCTTTGCGGGTGATGATGAAGTCCGGCGCTCCGCAGTCGATGCGTGCGGGTTCGTTGGTCACTGTCAGCGAGGGCAGCCGGCTTGCAAGCAGGTTGTGGAGGGCGGGGCGGTAGCTATGCTCTCTCGCCATTGCGGTGCTATGCTGCCGGTCGAGTTCCTTGGCGTATTCGTCGAGTGTCATGGGCGTGGGCTTTTCGTTCCTTGAGCGTTTTTCGCGGTGTCGTTGGGACAAATATACGGAGAAATCAGGAGAAATCTCCTTTTCCCCTGCAGACAGCTTCGTTTGTCCGCTTGTATAGCGGGCGGCGTTCCTTTTCTGTGCCTTAGTATCGACCTTTCCGGCGCGTACTAACGTAATTTTTGCTGCGTAAGAGGGGATGAGAAGCCGTTCGGCATGCTGACGGTGCTTCTTTTTGCGGATGGTGCATGCCTTGTCCGTGCCGTCGTATTGGTTCTTCGAGATTGTGGTTTTTTAGCTAAGTTTGCAGGGCGATAGAGAAAGAGAAGAGCGACAGTTATGCACAAATCAGGATTTGTCAATATCGTGGGTAATCCCAATGTGGGTAAGTCTACGCTTATGAACGCCTTGGTGGGCGAGCGCATTTCCATTATCACGTCGAAGGCTCAGACGACGCGTCACCGCATATTGGGCATCGTCAACGGTGATGATTTTCAAATCGTGTATTCCGACACGCCGGGGGTGCTGAAACCCAATTACCGTTTGCAGGAATCGATGTTGAAGTTTTCCACCTCGGCATTAGCAGATGCCGATGTGCTGCTTTACGTGACCGACGTGTTTGACGCGTATGAGAAAAACAAGAGTTTTGTGGAAAAGGTGAAAGAGCATTCTTCTCCCCTTCTCCTTATTATCAATAAAATAGATTTGATTGATCAGGAAGGTCTCATTGAGCTGGTCGAGAAATGGAAAGCTCTTATGCCCCGTGCAGAGATTATTCCGATAGCGGCTCTGAGCAAGTTCAACGTGGAAAGGGTGTTCAATCGCATTTTGGAACTCCTGCCCGAGTCGCCCCCTTTCTTCGACAAGGATCAGCTCACCGACAAGCCGTCTCGTTTTTTTGTCAGTGAAATCGTGCGTGAAAAGATATTGCTGAACTACGAAAAGGAAATACCCTATTCGGTTGAGGTGGAAGTGGAGCAATTCCACGAAGAGAAGAAATTGATACGTATCAACGCGGTCATCTACGTGGAGCGCGAATCGCAGAAAGGTATTGTTATCGGCCATGCAGGCAAGGCCTTGAAACGGGTCGGTATGGAGGCGAGGAAGGATATTGAGGCTTTTTTCGGGAAGAGGGTGTTTCTCGAACTTTTCGTAAAAGTGGAAAAAGACTGGCGTAACAAAGAGGTCAAGTTGCGCAATTTTGGCTACAGGCAGGAGTGACCCGGCGGGAGCGGATGGTTGGAAAATAGTCAGTCGTCGAAACCGACGAAGTCGTAGTTTTTGTTGAAATACAGCTCTAACCGGTTAGACAACTCCACCTCGTAGTATTTTCCGTCTTTGCTTATTTGGGTGATGAACGCTCCGCCGAAGTGTTGCCTTACGTACGACGCTATTTTTTCCGGAACGAGCCCGGCGGGCACCTCCGATCGCCTGCAGTCGATTTCTTTCCAGATGCCGCTTTCGGTGAATTCGATTTCCGTACCGCTGATGAACACGACCTCGTAAGTGGTCGTCAGGATTTCTTCATTTATTTTGATATACGAAACTTTTTCATGCTTAAAGTGCGTATCTATCAATTCTTTCGCTTTAGCAGGAAGTCTTTCCAGTTCTTTTGTCATCACGTTGGCCGACATTGGTAGGAGAAGCAGGCAGGCGGTCAATAGCGGCAGGATGTTTTTTTTCATAACTTCTTTTTCTGTCTGTGTGGAGTGTTGGACTGTTTTCTTTTGGCAGGGCTAAGTTCGTTTGCAATTCGGGAAGAAATCGGGATTAATTGACGTATTCTTATTGTTTGCGGAATTTTAACTCGAACACGTTCCCTCCGTCAAAACGGTAGCTTACTTCGATTCCGTAGAGTTGGCAAATGGATTTGACTACGGCCAAGCCCAGCCCGGTAGAGTTGCTGCCCGGCAACGAACTCTCACGGTAGAAGCGTTCGAATATGCGTCGGGAGTCTAAGGGTTGGCTGCCGGCATTTGCCACTTGTAGCGTGTCTGCGGTAGTCGTAATCTTTATCCATCCTTCCGGAAGGGTATGCACAAATGCATTCTTTAGCAAGTTCGAAACCAGCACTTGCGAGAGGTTTTCGTTCATCTCCGCCCATAGACAGTTCTGCCTTTCTATGGTGACTTGCAGGTGTTTGTCGGCATAAATATCAGCCAACTCATCGGCCAAGGTAGCGGCCAGGGCGGCGATGTCTACCCGCCCCACGTCTAAAAACTGTCGGTTGTCGATGCGCGAGAGGAGCAACAGCGACTTGTTCAGCTTCACCGCGCGGTTGAGGGTGGTGTAAATGTCGTCTATCCCCGACAGGATGCTCTCTGTCATGCCCGGCTGTTGTGCCAACAGTTCCAACTTGTTTTGCGCCACCGCCAGCGGAGTTTGCAGTTCATGCGAAGCGTTTTCGATGAACTGTTTTTGTTGTTCGTAAGCCATCAGGTTGCGGCGACTCATGGCAAGGGTTGCTTCGTTCAATTGCCTGAACTCCGTTATTTGTGTTTCGATGTTTTGCGTCGGTATGGGCTTACCCGGCACGATGGAGTCGAGCCACGAGAGCAATTCTTGCAAAGGCTTGAAACTCTGCTTCAGCACCCGGCGGTTGCCGATAATGCTGCACAAGAGCAACAGTACATAAAGGAGTGAGAGATAAATGCACAAGGTCTCGATCATGTCGTCGCGCTCCAGCGTGGACATGCTTATTTCCAGCTCGTAAAACTGCTCATCGGGGCCGAGAAAGATGGATTTATACACTCTCACAGGAATGTGTTCGTCACCTTCAGGGAAATAGAGCAGCGTGTTGCTCCACGACGATTCATATTCGGTGGCCTCCTCGTCGGTAACGGGACGGATGGTGTAACGATCGAATGTCGTTTCATACGACGAGTTGAGTAATTCCGGGTTGCGTAAGGCCTTTTTGATAAACACGTCACGGTAGCTACGGAGCATGTCGTCTGTCTCGTCGCCTATCTCGTAGTGGATGGCTAAAAAGAAAAACACGCCCCACACGCCGATAAGAGAAAAAAGGAGCGTGGAGAGCTTCGTGTTGGTATAGCGGAGCAGTTTCATAACAAAGGGGAAAGGTCGGAGAAAAGGGTAGGGGAGAAGCTACCGGGACATATCGACCGGGGTCATTGAGGGTTGGTCACCAACTTATAGCCAAAGCCATAGACGGCCTTGATTTGCGGGGTGGCACCCATTTGTTTCATCTTTCGCCGGAGGTTCTTCACCTGCGAGTAGATAAAATCGAGACTGTCAGCCTGGTCAATATGGTCGCCCCAAACCGATTCGGCCAATGCCGTCTTGTAAATGAGTCGGTCGGGGTTCACCACGAAATAATAGAGCAAATCCAGTTCCTTGCGGTTGAGCGACAACTCCTTGTCATTCACATACACCGTGCGCTTGTCCATGTCGAGGCGCAGGTTGCCGACGACAATGCTGCTGTCGCCCCCTGTCTGCTTGCGGCGAATGAGCGAGCGGATACGGGCGTTCAACTCCGCGAGGTGAAACGGTTTGGACAAGTAGTCGTCAGCACCCAAGTTGAGCCCTGCCACCTTGTCGTCAATGGAGTCTTTGGCCGAGATAATCAACACGCTTTCTTTTTTCCGCATCTTTTTCATTTCTTCGATGATGGTCAATCCGCTTCCGCCCGGCAACATGATGTCGAGCAACACGCAATCGTAGTCATACACTCCCACCTTCTCTAACGCCTCATGATAGTCGGAGGCGCATTCCACGACATATTTCTCTTGGATGAGAAAGTTGCGGATGGTAGTCTGCAAATCCTTGTCGTCTTCTATCAACAGTATTTTCATAATGATCAATATACCGGGATTCCAGCAAAATCTCCTCGCCTTTGTATATCTTGATTAAATGGCTCAAAAAAAGTCACGTTTTTTCCTTGGCTACTTCCCTTCCGACGGGAAAGCACGCAGCAGAAGGTGCATTTTTTCTCCGCGATCAATACCATGCCGCACGGCGGAGTCATATAAAAACCTCATGCCGTCTTACAGTGATGGATTGGCAAAACAAAAATAGCGATAAATTTCGGAAGGAAACCGCAAAGAGAAATCTCAAGCTGTTGTTTCCTCGAGTGAGAAACGCATGCCTTCGGCAGAGTGCAGCTCGCCGTTGTCTAACATGAAGCGCACCACCGGATACAGCACTTCCTTGTGACACGCACAGACTTCAGCCATCTCGTCGAGGGTCATCGGGTGGTTGGGGAGCGCGCTCAACAGGGTGGCGTGCAGGGTGTCGAAGGTGAGCTTGGTACCGGCATGCTTGGCGTTTTTCCGACACACGTCACACCGGCCGCAGGGCTTGGCATCGCGCTCGCCGAAGTAGGCCAGCAACATGCGGCTGCGACAAGTGACTCGGTCTTGTGCATAGTGGAGCATGTGCCCTATGCGAGTTTCGTAACGTTCTCGGCGCTTCTCGTACACCTCGCGGGGAAGTGCCACCAAGCGCACATCCTCCCGCTCGCGTGTCCAGGTGAGAAAAGGGGTCTTGCGCCGGGGAATGTAGCGAATGATGCCGTCGCGTGCCAACTGCACCAGAGCCTGACACACCTCGTCGCGCCGACAGTTCAGATGATTGGCCAGCATGTTTTCACTGATGGGCACCGGGTCGGCGAAAAGGCCGGTGTAAGAACGAAGCAGCGCGTGCACCAAACGTTCCTGCCATTCGTTTTGCCGGTAGTGATAGAGCCGGTCTTTCGCCACAACGAACATCACTCGGGCAGCATGTTCCTGCTCGTCGGTGAACTCTACATAGCCCGCCTGCTGCAGCAGCCTCAGCGCGCTGTAAGCCTGCAAGTGCTGAAGATGGAAACGGGAACAAAATTCTTCAAAATCGAACGGGAAAGACACATCAAGCCCCGAGCCCACACCAACTTGCAAATAGTTGCCCAGCGACTCATAGACCCTTCGCACCGTCTCTTTGGGAGGGAAGGAATTGGCTATGCGGTTTTTCATTTTGGTGGTATCGCTCTTGTCGGTCAGCAACACGGCATAGGCCTGCTCGCCGTCGCGACCCGCCCGCCCGGCCTCCTGGAAATAGGCCTCAAGCGAATCGGGCAAATCGATATGCACCACCGTGCGCACGTCGGGTTTGTCAATGCCCATCCCAAAGGCATTGGTTGCCACAATGACACGTGTGATTCCCTCCGTCCAACGGCGTTGCACGGCATCTTTCACCGCGTCATTCATTCCCGCATGGAAAGATTCGGCAGACACCCCGTTGTTCAACAACAACTCGGCTATCTCTTTGGTACGTTTGCGGTTGCGTACGTATACCACCGACGAACCCGGCACGTGTCTCAGTATGGTGAGCAGCTGTTCCATCTTGTCGCCCGTCGGCCGCACCACGTAAGACAAATTGTCGCGCTTGAAACTCATGCGAAGCACGTTCCGCTCCGAAAAGAGGAGCTTTTCCTGTATGTCGTCCACCACTTGGGGCGTGGCGGTGGCCGTCAATGCCAGCACAGGCACACCGGGCAACAGCGTACGCACCTCGGCGATGCGCAAATATGACGGACGAAAATCGTACCCCCACTGCGAGATGCAATGCGACTCGTCTACCGCCAACAGACAGACTTCCATCTGCCGGACTTTCTCCAAAAATAAGGAGGTGGAAAGGCGCTCGGGCGAAACGTAGAGAAACTTGTATGCCCCATACACGCAGTTATCTACTGTCAGCGAAATCTCCTCGCGTGTCATGCCCGCATGCAGAGCCGCAGCTGCAATGTCCCGCTCTTTCAGATGCTTCACCTGATCTTTCATCAAGGCAATCAAAGGTGTCACCACGATGCACACACCCTCTTTGGCCAAGGCCGGCACCTGGAACGTCAACGACTTCCCGCCGCCGGTGGGCATCAGCCCGAGCGTGTCGCGCCCTTCGGACACACTCCGAATGATGTCAGCCTGCAAGGGGCGGAACGAGTCGTAACCCCAGTAACGTTTCAATATATCAAGGTGTCGTTGCATCGACAGGCGCGTGTCTGGCATGATTCCTTGCACAAATGTACACGATTTTTCTCTATCTTGACACCTCGTTCAATTGAGAATTTTCCTGCATGCCGAACGCAGCAGAAGGAGAAAAATAGAGGAAAATATTCCGCTTGATTTTTAGAGTATTACCGTTTTTAGAAAGACGACCCCGGCGTTTTCACCTTGTGTGCATTCGGCCGCTTCGGGACAAAAAAGGAACTTC
>CAYPFZ010000083.1:3117-6571 GCA_964410225.1 uncultured Paludibacter sp. | reverse complement strand
TTCAAGCAACAAGAACGGACCGGGCTGATGGGCGAAGAAGATTTGACATTCAACATCAAGTTGGTTGAACAAGGCTTTGCGCAAGGTCTGGCAGGAACAACCGACAGCACCGCCTGGTCGCCGGAAGATGCACAGAGATACATCCAGGAGACCATGATGCGCCTGCAAGCCGAAAAGGCCGCCAAAGCGAGAGCCGAAGAGACTACCGCGCCTGACGAAGCTGAATAAACGAGAAAAAACACCAAGTTACACCCCATAACAACAAAAGAAAAATGAAACTGACAACCATCATAGCACTCGCTTTCGCCGCCACATGCAGTGTGGCCGCATCGGCACAGAAAAGTGCCACCCCCGTGCTCAAAAACACCGTCGACAGCTTGAACTACGCCTTCGGTCTGGTCAACGGCGACGGCATCAAGAGGTTCTACCTCTCCGACGACTCCACCGGCGAACGCCTCAAATCGCTCAACGACGGCATCGCCGAAGGTAAAAAAGTCGACCCCCGCTATGCCGAATTGGTAGGCATCGCCCGCAACATGGGGCAAAGCCTCAAAGAACAATCGATCAACGGCTTTCTGGGCAACGACGCACTCGTGACAGACATTGAGATGATCAAGGCAGGCCTTATCAATGGTTTCTACGGCTATGAACAGATGTCGGCCGACCAAGCACAACAATATGTAAACACTACTTTGCAAATGCTCAACGAAAGGAAAATTGAAGAACAATACGGCGACAACCGCCGCGCAGGAGAAGAGTTCCTGGCTGAAAACAAAGACAAAGAAGGTGTGGTGACCACCGAAAGCGGTCTGCAATACAAAATCATCGTGCCCGGAGATGGCCCGATACCGCAAGAGACCGACAAAGTGAAGGTACACTATCACGGTACGCTGATCGACGGCACCGTGTTCGACAGCTCCGTGGAAAGCGGCAAGCCGGCCACCTTCGGCGTTAGGCAAGTTATCAAAGGCTGGACGGAAGCCCTGCTGCTCATGCCTGTAGGCTCGAAATGGGAACTCTACATCCCCTACAACTTGGCCTACGGAAGTCAAGACTTGGGCGATATAAAACCCTTTTCCACACTCATCTTCGAGGTGGAACTGCTGGGTATAGAATAAGCAAACTTTCCGGTGACTCCTGTCACATTCTCAAACTGCGGAGCTGCGCAAACGGAGATTTTCTCCCCCTTTGGCGCAGCTCCGCTTTCTTTTTCCGCCGATAAGCCCCCGGCAGCACCTCCCGCTCTTTTTGTAAGTTGATTCAACTACCCCAAAAACCGCCTTTCGAAGCCTTGGCAAGCCCCTCTACAGAACGCCCGCATACCGTTCAAGGAAGTGGCTCGATTGTGCGGCGTGTCGCGTGCGGCCATCCACCGGCGAGTGCAACGCATGACCGACATAGCACGAGGATAACAGGCCTCCGTAACCTTCTGAAACGCCTTCTTCCGGAGTAGTAGAAGTGCAAAGTTTAAATTGTTGATATTGTATTACTTAGCCATTGTCTCATTTTGCCTTTCTCGAAGTGGCACTTTGAGAAAATGGAAGTGGCCGAGTCGCAAAAAACGCGCGCTTGCCCGCAAGTTGTCTAATAGCGGAAACTGCTGCCTCCGACGAACTCACGCAAAAGCGAGGTGGGCGGTATCTCGCGGTCGGGGATAGACACGAAATAGCTCAAAAACCTCAGCAGGCGGTGAGCTTCGGTATACTCGTCGCAGTATTTCGGTACTTCTCGCAAGATGGGTTCGACGTGACGCTTGAGCACGGCCAATTCAAACAACAGAGCCGAGTTGAACATCACGTCGGCATTTTCCTGATAAGGAAATATCCACCGCTCCTCCCCTTTTCTCACACTGCCCCAGCGAGCTATAGTCTCTTGAGCCGAATAGTTTCGATAGCGGTAGTCGCGCACGATGCGACGCAACAGTCTCACGTCGGAGGTGGGTATCCAGTTGTGTGCGTCGATGGAAATGGTCGTGAGTGCCGAGACGTATATTTTAAAGAGCGACTCCGAGGGCACCCGGCGCATCAGCTCCGGGTTGAGCGCGTGAATGCCCTCGATGATGAGCACGCTGTCGGCGGCCAGCTTCAGCTTGTCGCCCCGGTAGGTGCGCTTCCCCTCGGTGAAGTCGAACGAGGGTACTTCCACCTCCTCACCCGCCAGTAGTTGCCTTAACTGTTTGTTGAACAGGTCAATGTCGAGTGCGTTGATATGTTCAAAATCCCAATCGCCATGTTCGTCGCGGGGCGTGTTTTCCCTATTTACGAAATAGTTGTCAAGCGACAAGGGGACGGGACGCACGCGGGCAGCCATCAGCTGGATGGACAGTCGTTTGCTGAATGTGGTTTTCCCCGACGACGACGGCCCTGACACCAACACAATGCGAACAGGTGTGTCACGCCGCACAATCATGTCGACGATGGCGCCCACTTTTTTCTCGTGCAGTGCTTCGGCCAGCTTGATGAGGTCGAATGTACGGCGATTGGTACACAGCTCGTTGAATTGCCCCACGTTGTCGATGCGCAAGATGCGATTCCACTCCACATACTCCTTGAAAATGTCGTACATCTTGGGTTGCGGCACGATATCTTCCAACTCCATCGGACTCTCCCGTCGGGGGATACGCATAAGAAAACCGTCGTACATCGGGACAAAGTCATACAGATAGAGGTAATCGGTCGACGGCATGAGCACCCCTGAATAGTAGTCGATGTAGTCGTCGATGCGGAAATAGCGCGAATAAGGATTGCCCAAAGTCTCAAACAACGATACTTCTCCCTTCGTCACCTTGCCCTTGGCAAAGAGTTTCATCACCTCGGTGGTTTGCTTTTCTTCGCTCCATATTCTCTTTTTTTGTGACACGATGCTGTCCACACGCTCCTTGATGCGCCTGACCACCTCGGGTGTGAGGGGTTCTCCCAAGTTTTCCACCGTGCAATAATATCCCTTGGATATGGGATGTTCGATGCGCAAGAGAGCCTCAGGGTAAAGTTCCGAGACGGCCTTGGCCAGCACCATGCTCAGCGTCCGCACATAAACCCTCATGCCCGACGGCCGGGACAGGTCGATGAACTCAATGTCTTTGGGTTTGAACACAGCGTAGTTCAAATCTTGCACCTTGTAGTTCACACGCGCAGCCACCACCGGATAGGGCAACTTGATTTGCAAATCGTGATAAATGTCGAGCAAACTAACCCCCGCAGGATAAATGCGGTATGTCTTCGTGTTCTTACAATAAATGGTTACACTCTTTTCCATAAATGCCGTGACTATTTGCGACAAGATGTCTTCGCAAAAGTACGAAACAATCCGAAAGGGGAAAATTTCACACACGTTCCCGCTCACCGCCCGTGTTGATTCAAGGGCTCAAAACCGGCTATGAAAAGCCGCATTTTCCTTGATGAAAAAGCGCAACACGAACCTTTGCACGCCCCTTTCCGGCGGATGCTTACGCAGC
>CAYPFZ010000083.1:0-3017 GCA_964410225.1 uncultured Paludibacter sp. | reverse complement strand
TACGCAGCAGAAGGGTCTCAAAGCTCTTATAAAAATGGCATGACGAAACTTCAAAGGGGGGTCGTATCAATGAAAAAACATTAACTTTGCGAACGTTCACAACCACTTAAAACGGAAAGACATGGTAAATTACAAAGATTTGGGACTTGTAAACACCACAGAGATGTTTGCTCGGGCCATCAAGGGCGGATATGCCATTCCGGCTTTCAACTTCAACAACATGGAGCAGTTGCAGGCCATCATCAAGGCGGCGGTGGAGACCCGGTCGCCGGTCATTCTTCAAGTGTCGAAGGGGGCGCGCAATTACGCCAATCAGACCCTGTTGCGCTACATGGCCGAAGGGGCGGTGGAATATGCCCGTGAGTTGGGTTGCCGGCAGCCCGAGATTGTGCTCCATCTTGACCACGGCGACAGCTTCGAGCTCTGCCGGTCGTGTGTTGACATGGGCTTTTCGTCGGTGATGATCGACGGGTCGCACCTGCCCTACGAGGAAAATGTGGAGATAACCAAACAGGTTGTGGACTACGCCCATCGGTTCGATGTGACAGTGGAGGGCGAATTGGGCGTGTTGGCCGGCGTGGAAGATGAAGTCTCTGCCGAGCATCACACCTATACCGACCCCGAGGAAGTCATCGACTTTGCCACCCGCACGGGCTGCGACTCGCTGGCCATTTCCATCGGTACGTCTCACGGAGCCTACAAGTTCAAACCCTCCCAATGCCAGCTCGACCCTGTCACCGGTCGTTTGGTTCCTCCTCCGCTGGCTTTCGACGTGCTCGAGGCGGTGATGGAGAAGCTGCCGGGCTTCCCCATCGTGCTCCACGGCTCTTCGTCGGTGCCGCAGGAATATGTGGAGATGATCAACCAACACGGCGGCAAGCTCCAGGCGGCCATCGGCATCCCTGAAGACGAGTTGCGCAAAGCCGCCAAGTCGGCCGTTTGTAAAATCAACATCGACTCCGACTCGCGTTTGGCCATGACGGCCGCCGTGCGCAAGGCCTTTGCCGACAACCCTGCCGAGTTCGACCCTCGCAAATACCTCGGCCCCGCCCGTGAGGAAATGGAAAGACTCTACAAGCACAAAATCATCCACGTGTTAGGTTCCGACAATAAATTGTCCTGTTGAGCGAGCGAGGTTCACAAGGTCATAAAAAGTTATCCGGCCGTCCGGAGTCGGATGCTTCTTTTTATGCGCCCGCGCGCCGCGCCCATACTTGCGCAGAAGCCTGTTGACACCCTGCGCTCTTGCGTTAGTATGCCGCAAAATTTCCCAAAGCATCCGGCAGAAGGGCTTTTTACCATGCTTTTCTCTGATGATACTCTAAAAAAAGAATAAAATTCGCCGAGAGGTCAATCTTTTTGTATCTTTGTGGTGTAGAGGACGCGGATTTGTCAGGTCACCGTCCCTCTTGCCTTTTGTTGCCGATACCGGAAAGTCAAGACATGATATTGCACACATAAACCGACGATAGGTATGAAAAGATTGTTTTGGGTAGTCATGACCGTCCCTTTGTGGCTGTCTGCAAGCGGACCGGAGCCGGAGGTGACCCTATCCGAGAAAAAAGGCAGCGAATTTGTGTCGAGCATCAAGGTGAAAGTCAATGCCCCTTTCAGCGAGGCCTGCCTTGTGCTCGAGAAGTTCTTCAGGCAATACAAGTATCAACTTGACAGCCTGTTCGACTGGGCGCTGGGCGATCTCAAGCTCCGCGGCGAGAAAGACGATATGATCAGCATTGCGCTAAAGAGCCACGACTGTGCCGATGGCGGGGCAAGAGTCAACGGGGTAATGGATTTGTATATAAATGCGTTGAATAAAAATTTTCCGGCTACCACGTATGAAACCGACCTCACCTTCGAGCGCAAGGGGAGTGACCATGCCGTCGTGTACTACCATCTGCTGCGTTGCGACAACGTGATCGACTATGTTCACGCAAATTTGACCGTGGCACGTGCAGAAGGCAACAGCTCGGAGTTGACACTTAACGTGCGTTTCAAGGCCACCCTACCCTACAATCTCATGTCGCGCAAGCAATATCGCGACAACATCGAGTGGCGGTTGGTGCGCTTGACCTCCAACATGCGCGACGAAGCAGAGCGAGCGTGCTGACCTGCCCGACGAGCCGGTGGGAAAAGCCAACACAAGACGAAAATAAACCAATCATTGTGGCAGATAATACATTATTGGAAAAATTAGACGGGCTGGTTTCCAAGTTCGAGGAAGTGTCGTTGCTCATTTCCGACCCGTCGGTTTTGAACGACCGGAAGCGTTACGTGAAACTCACCAAGGAGTACAGCGAGTTGAAAAAGCTGATGGATGCCCGCCGGGAATATCGCTCCACGCTGTCCGGCCTTGACGGCGCGCGCCAGCTTCTCAGCACAGAGCACGACCCTGCCCTGCGCGAGATGGCACGTGTGGAGATAGAAGAGATAGAAGCGCGGTTGCCTCAGATGGAAGAACGTATCAAGTTGTTGCTCATCCCCGCCGACCCGGAAGACAGTAAGAATGCGGTGATGGAGATACGCGGCGGTACCGGTGGCGACGAGGCGGCTCTCTTTGCCGGCGACCTTTTCAAGATGTACTCCCGCTACATCGAGTCGAAGGGATGGCAGCTGCAGGTGACGAGCATGAACGAGGGCAGCATCGGGGGCTACAAGGAAATTATCTTCGAGGTGTCAGGCGACCATGTTTATGGTACGCTAAAATATGAATCGGGGGTACACCGCGTGCAGCGCGTGCCTCAAACCGAAACTCAAGGGCGTGTGCATACCTCGGCAGCCACCGTGGCCGTTTTGCCCGAAGCCGAAGAGGTAGACATCGACATTCACCCGGCCGACCTCGATTGGCAGACAGCCCGGTCGAGCGGTGCGGGAGGCCAGAATGTGAACAAAGTGGAGACCAAAGTGCAACTCACCCACAAGCCGACGGGCATCACGGTGCAGTGCCAAGTGTCCCGTTCGCAGCTCGCCAACCGCGAAACAGCTCTCCGCATGCTTCGCAACAAGCTCTACGACATAGA
>CAYPFZ010000082.1:0-6624 GCA_964410225.1 uncultured Paludibacter sp. | reverse complement strand
TTCATGGAATCCATAAAACCCTTTATCAGCGGCAGGCACTCTGCTGCCGTGGAGGCTTGCAGGCAAAGCTCCTCCACCGGACAACGAACGTTTTTTTGATTATTCCATATTTGTTCGGTCAGTCTTTTGTAGGTAAGTCTCACCGGGGCAGCGTCCAACAGCTCGACAGCCGCCTTGCTGATCAAACCTGCGTAAAGCGCCGCCACTCCTCCCATAATCATCAAGGCCGCAACCCCTTTCCCTACTACCTTGTCGGCCACAAAGGCACCTTTCAGAAATAGAGGTTCTTCGCAAAACAGCCGGTAAAGATCAGATATGCCCCGCCCGTTGTAGAAACGAGTTTCACTGCCGTTGCGCACAATCAGGGTGTAATCGCCCTTGTCAATGAGAGCCGACAATTTGTTCATTTACAAAGTGCCTTGTTTGAGCTGTTCCACATAATGCCCGATGCGTTGCATCTCTTTGGGGATGTCGATGTTTTGCGGACAGTGAGGGTTGCACTGTTTGCATCCGATACAATGGTCGGCTTGCCGGAGTTTGGGCACGCTGCGGTCGTACCCCACAAGAAAAGCGCGGCGGGCTTTTCGGTAATTCTCGTCCTGCGAATTAGTCACAATGTTTCGTTCGTTCAAACATTTGTTGTAGTGTGTCAGGATGGCCGGTATATCCAAACCGTAAGGACAGGGCATGCAATACTCACAGTCGTTGCAGGGGATGGTGTCAAATTCCATCATCATTGCGGCCGTGTCGTGCAGGAAGCTGACTTCCTCTTCGGTCAAAGGTTGCAGGGGGCAATAGCTGCGAAGGTTGTCTTGCAAATGCTCCATTCGTGTCATGCCGCTAAGCACACACAGCACATTGGGGTAACTGCCTGCGTAACGGAACGCCCATGAAGCCACGCTCCTTTCGGGCTCTCGCTGCTTGAGGCGTGCCACAATGTTGTCAGGCAAGTTCGACAATCGTCCGCCCAACAAGGGCTCCATGATGATAGCCGGGATGTCGCGTTTCAGCAATTCGCCGTAGAGATATTCGGCATCGGTGTTGTTCGGATTGATTTCCTTGGCGTATTGCCAATCAAGGTAGTTCATCTGTATTTGTACGAAATCCCAGGCATACTTGTCGTGCATGGAAAGCAGGTGGTCAAACACTTTGACGTCGCCATGATAGGAAAAACCCAAGTTGCGGATACGCCCCGCGCGTCGTTCCTCCAACAAAAAGTCAAGCATGCCGTTTGCCACGTAACGCGCCTCGTATTCCTTCAAACCGCTTCCCCCGCCGACAGCGTGTAGCAGCAGGTAGTCGATATGCTCCACCTGCAATGCCTCGAACGAGTTGCGATACATGGCCGTCGACGCCTCACGGCTCCATGTGGACGGGGCGAAGTTCGACAGTTTGGTGGCGATGAAATAGCTGTTGCGAGGATGACGACTCAGCGCAATGCCGGTGGAGCGTTCCGACTTGCCTCGACAGTAAGAAGGCGACGTGTCGAAATAGTTCACTCCGTGTTCGATGGCGTAGTCCACCAGGCGGTTCACCATCTCCTGGTCTATCTCCTCATTGCCTTCGCGGGCTGAGCGTCCGCCTACCGAAGGCAGGCGCATCATGCCAAAACCCAGCAATGACACTTTGTCGCCTGTGGAGGGATTGGTGCGATAGGCCATCTCCCCGACCGGCACTTCGCCGTTTGCAGAAACGGCATCGGCCCGATTACCGCCACATGCCGCCAGCCCGGCGGTGGCCGCACCCGCCAGCCCTATCCTCTTGAGAAAATCCCGGCGGGATATGTTCCTCTTGCTATTGTCCATAAACTGAGAGCTCTACAAAACGTTCCTGCTTCTTTGTATTATGTTGACCTGATGACTCGAAAAAGCGACTTCCACATCCTTTGCAACCCCTCCTCCGGCGCGTTAGTACGCAGCAAAAATTACCAAAGCACGCAAGAGAAGGCGCAAAACGTACCGCATTCTGCAGGGGACTTAACTTGCGCAAGAGTCCTGAATCAGATTGTGCTATGCACCTCATGTCCTTCCACATAGATAGCACTGAAGGGTCGCGAGGGACACAAGTGTTCACACGCTCCGCAACCGATACAACGTTCGATGTTAACCACGGGGATTTTCAAAGTCTCTTTTCCTTCCATACCCGAAGATACCATCGTGATGGCGCTCGTGGGGCAATGACGTGCGCAGTTGTCACATTCCACTCCGTCGGTCAGCGGAACGCAATTTTCCCTTATCCATACGGCATGACCGATCCGGATGGATGACTTGTCAGCCGGGGTAATAGCCGAGATGGCACCCGCCGGGCACACCTCCGAACATTTTGTGCATTCGGGGCGACAGTATCCCCGCTCGTAGGACGACTCCGGCTGCATCAGCGTATTCCACGCTGTGGCAGGGCGCAACACGCCCGTGGGACATACCGCCACACACAACTGGCAACCCGTACAATGCCGCGCCAAATGGCGCAAACTTTTTGCACCGGGAGGCACTATCGGGGTGGCGCGTCGGGGGACTTTTTTGTCGAGGATAACCGCCAGGCCGCCATCGACTCTCTTTTCCTGCGCCTTGGCGACGAGCGTAGCAAAGATTACACTCATGCCGGTCAGGAAGCTGCGGCGAGACGAGCCCGCGTCAACGGATGCCTCATGCGGGGAAGAAATCCCCTTGTCAGACGCCGCAGCGGTGCGAGGAATGTGTCGGTATGTCACTGCCCCGTGTTTGCACGTGTCCACACAATCCATGCACACCACGCAGCGACCGTAATCAATCTGATGTCGCTTGCTGTCAATGCACGATGCCTTGCAGCGAAGTTCACACAGTGTGCACGACGCACATTTTTCCACATCGATCACCGGTTTGAACCACGAAAAACGTGCAAAGAATCCCAACACCGTTCCCACCGGGCAAATCGTGTTGCAGTATGTGCGTCCGCCTTTCCAGGCCAGCACCACCCACACTGCCAACATGGCCACCGTGACAATAAACACGGGCAGGCTGCGCATCCACACTTCTGTTTTGTAGAAAGCGTAGCTCTCCACCCGCTCCGCCGCAATGGCCAGCAGGTTGTTGCCCCATCCGTAGAGCGGAGCCAGCAGGTTCTGAACCATACGCCCGTAGGCACTGTAGGGCTCGAGCAACGCAACGAACGACCCCACACCGGCTATCAACGCCAACACAAACAAGGCCAACACAACACAGCGCAACCAAGTTTTGGCGGGAGAATGCGAAAAGCGATATTTCTTCCCCTTGTTGCGTTGTCCGCTGAACCACGACACCACATCTTGAAACACGCCCAAAGGGCAAATGATCGAACAGTATACTCGTCCGAACAACAGCGTGAACAGCACCAAAAAAAGGATAACTCCCACATTCAACGCCATGATCGACGGCACAAACTGAACCTTGGCCATCCAGCCCAACCACCCATGAAGTGTGCCGGTAAAGTCAAGAAACAGCCACGTGATGCCCACGAAAAAAATGCAGGCCAACACCACCCGTATCTTACGCAACATAACGACAACGTGTATTAATTAAGTCATGATACCTCCACGTGGAAAACGCATGCCGGAGAAGACTCAAAAAGAAAAGCATCTCCCTGAACACAAAAGTATGAAAGAACCGAAAACAGGGCAAAAGGGAGAAACATTTTTTTCGCATGCCGACTCCTTCGGAACGTTTCATTCTCTCCGCAAAAGACAATCGCTGCCGTTCGCCCCACCCCATCTCAGGCCGAAAAGCGGCGCACCAATTTCTCGCACTGCAAACTTAATGCGGCATCCTGTCAACTCAAAAACACACATTACAGATTCGCCAACCATTTTTACGGAAATCAGCCGTTCCGCCATTGCATTCACCCGCCATTCTCCTGCGTTAGTACGCTGTCTTTCGCTGCGTACTAATGCGCCGGAAGCGGGGTTTTCTTTTGCTTGTTTCGGCGCACGACTTTCATTATATTTGCCACGCTTTACTCAAAAAATACAGTAATGAAAGCTCTTGTAAAACTTCATCCCGAAAAGGGAATCTGGATGGAAGACGTCCCCATGCCGAAGGTGGGAATCAACGACGTCCTCATCAAAATCAAAAAAACCGCTATTTGCGGTACAGACTTGCACATATACAAGTGGGATGCCTGGTCGCAGGCTACCATCAAGACGCCGATGACCATCGGCCACGAGTATGTGGGCACCGTTGTGGAGAAAGGCAGCGGAGTTCGGAACGTGGAGTTAGGTGACCGGGTGACGGGTGAGGGTCACTTGGCTTGCGGGCATTGTCGCAACTGTCGCAGGGGCAAGCTGCATGTGTGTGAAAACATTGTGGGTGTGGGTGTAAACCGCGACGGGGCATTTGCTGAATATCTTTCACTCCCTGCCGAGAATGTGGTGAAGCTCGACCCGCGCATTCCCGACGAGGTCGCGTCTATCATGGACCCCTTTGGCAATGCCACGCACACGGCCTTGTCGTTCCCATTGCTTGGTGAGGATGTCCTCATTACAGGCGCGGGCTTGATAGGTACGATGGCCACGGCTATTTGCCGTTTTGCCGGAGCGCGACACATCGTGGTGACCGACCTGTCTGACTACCGGCTCGACATCGCCCGACGCATGGGAGCCACCCTCACTGTCAACCCCACCAAAGGCGAAACAGTGGAGCAGGCCATAAAACAACTTGGCATGCGGGGCTTCGATATCGGCTTGGAAATGTCGGGCTCGCCGGCTGCATTCCAAGGGATGATAAGCAACATGTACAACGGTTCGAAAATATCCCTGCTCGGCATCCTGCCCAGCACCACGACTGTCGACTGGAATGAAATAATCTTCAAGGCTTTGACCTTGAAAGGCATTTATGGGCGCGAGATGTGGGAGACGTGGTATCAGATGGAGCAAATGCTCATCACGGGGCTGGATCTTTCACCCGTCATCACACACCGCTTTTCCATCGACGATTTCCAGAAGGGTTTCGAGGTGATGGAATCGGGACAATGCGGGAAGGTCATCTTAAACTGGGAATGATTCTCCCTTTCTCTCCGGGTGACATCCGCCCGGAGAGATTTTTTTGACATGCAACCGAAGTTCAACTACATTCATCAGCCTTCTTTCTGGCATTGGACGATTTACCTGCTGTTGGGGGCTGCACTTTGGGGCGTGACCTATGTGGGCTCGTTCCGTTCTGCCGACACGTCGGTTGCCGAACTGTCGCAGCTACTTGCCGACCACACTGCCGACTCCATCTGGCAAAACGTGGCATCTTACGTTCTCACTTTGCTGAACACCTGGCTTATCGTGTTCTATTCATTGAAAATATCGAACACGAGGTTGCCCGCCATCACGTTTTTGCTGCTCATTGTCGTCTGGGAGTCATCGCATGCCGACGTGGAATCGCATTTGGCCTTGTTTCTTTTCAGCTATGCCTTGCTCTGTTTCTTGGACATCTTTAATAATCCGAAGGCCGCCGAGAGGGTATTTTTCAGCAGTTTGCTCATAGGCAGTGCGAGTTTCTTATTCAACGATTTGCTCTTTGTTATTCCTCTTTTTTGGGTGGGATTGATATTGTTGCGCAATTTTTCTTTGCGCACTTTCCTCGCTTCATTGATGGGTTTGGCCGCCGTGTTGTTAATCTATATGGCGGTGGTACGCAGCTTGAATCTTGCACTCGAACTGCCTGTGCCGGAATTCAGACTGAGCTTTTCCTCGGGCGACTTGATGCTTCCAACGATACTATATGTCGGATCGTTGTTTATTCTTGCTTTGATTACATTGATTGGTAGTCTTGATAATTTACGGCAGAAATTAGTTGAGTCGCGTCGCAAAACCGGCTTTATATTGATGCTTTTAGTGCTTTTCATGTTGTTGTTCTTTCTGCAAGTCGATTTCAAGGCAGGTTTGTTGCCATTTATCGCAATGTGCTTTTCTTTATTGATAACTAACTCTTATTCATCCCGGCGAATCCATTTGTACAATCTGATCTTTTTGGCGTTCATTGTCGTTAACTTGTTTTTTGTAGCCTTCAATTTCATTTGGTGATGGATGTACTGTTCAATCTTGGGTACATCGGTCTGTTTTTATCGGCTTTTTTGGCAGCTACGGTCTTGCCTTTCAGTTCAGAAGCGGTGTTCAGTGCCTTAGCCTTCAGTGGGTTCGACTTATGGACATGCGTTTTTGTGGCCACGGCGGGTAACTTTTTAGGCGGGATGACGTGTTACGGATTAGGACGACTTGGAAAAATCGAATGGATAGAACGTTTCACGGGCGTGAAAAAGTCGCGAGTGGATCGTATGGTTACGCGCGTGCAACGTTACGGGAGCCGGCTGGCTTTCTTCTCTTTTCTCCCCGTTGTGGGTGATGCCATAGCCGTGGCAGCCGGCTTCTTTTGCTGCAACACATGGCTTACTGCCATATACATCCTGCTTGGCAAGTTCGCACGGTACGTCATTTGGATGTGGATGAACGGACTATTTTTGTAAAACATTTTTCGTCTCCCCTTTGAGTGAACAGCAAGATTTTCCTGAGATCCGCCGCATGGGCGGAACGGCATGAAGAACTGAAACGACCGAAACAACAACTATAATATGGCTCGAACGTGGAGAAGATTGCGCGGCTGTTCCCGCAATGCGTCGTGGAGCACA
>CAYPFZ010000081.1:0-6661 GCA_964410225.1 uncultured Paludibacter sp. | reverse complement strand
TGAAGTGCCATCTACCGATACAAGCGAAGTTTCTAAAAGAGTGAAATATTGGATAAAGAAAATAAGTGGCTGACTTGACAAACTAAGTGTTTGCCTTTTTGGCTAATTCTCTTGCCAATTTCTTGAAATTCCATGCAGCCCCTGCCAACATTACGTTGATTGTTGCTGAAGAAGTGCCTCACAGGTAGTTCTGTTCCATTCTGCAGTCATGCTTGAGATGGCCTATCAGTGGTTCAATCGCTGCCCTGCGCTGACTCCGCGTCACCGGCTTGAGCTTGGAGGGAGTCAGTATTTACACACCTTCTATTATTTTTCTTCCTCTCCCTCCGCGATTGTATGTCGGCATCTTGGGAATGATACCATTGGCCTTCATCTGTCTCAAAAGAGGCTCTATCGTCCTGATGTCATGTAGATTGCCTGAGAACACCATAACAGCTGCGATTATCCGGCTCCCCGCCGTGCTGAACATTTTGGCAATCTTTTGATAAGAATTCTTGCGGATTTAAGCAAGACTTTACGAATATATTTTGCTGATATTTAGATGATTCAATCATTGGTAAGGAGGGACTAAATAAAACATTACATTTCCTTCATAAGCCCTCGCCGCGGCGTTAGTACGCACCGAAAGAGGATGAAGAAAGAAAAACGGATGGAAAATGGAACAAGAAATGAAGCCTGTCGACATCCCGGCCGTCGGATTGGATAAACGCGTCGTGGGGAAGGTACAAGGCCATTTCATCGGTAAGTTTTTTGTCCGTGCCCCAATCGGCAAAGAGGGGACAAATCAGGTGCAGCTTGCCTCGGGTGCGAAACGGATAAATCACTGCTTGCCACGGTCTGCGACCCTCGTTTTTTAAGGATGCCAATAGCTAATTGGAGAAGTTTTATTACTTTTGCGACCGTTTCCCGGCGACATTCCAAAGTGAATCGCTTGGCTATTAGGATGAAAACAATAACGACAAAGCAAGAACTCGCCCACGAGATTGCCTTGCTCAAAATGCGGAACCTCACGATAGGCTTCGTGCCTACGATGGGAGCACTTCACGATGGCCATACGGCTTTGGTAAACCGTTCCGTGACGGAAAACGGAGCATGCGTGGTGAGCGTATTTGTCAATCCCACCCAGTTCGACAACGCCGTCGATTTAGAAAAATACCCTCGCGACCTGTCGCGCGATGAAAAAAAGCTGCGCCAGGTCGGCTGCAGCCTGCTGTTTGCTCCGTCGGTCGAAGAAATGTATGAGCCGGAGGAAACCGAACGCCCGTTCGATTTCGACTTCGGGGGATTAGATCAGGTGATGGAAGGGAGATACCGTCCCGGCCATTTCAACGGGGTGGTGCAAGTGGTGAGCAAGCTGTTTACCCTCGTACAGCCCGACCGAGCCTATTTCGGAGAAAAAGATTTTCAGCAATTGGCTATTATCCGTCGCATGGTGAATTTGATGAAATTCCCCGTTGAAATCGTCAGTTGTCCCACCGTGCGCGAAGCCGGTGGCTTGGCACTGAGTAGCCGCAACGAACGACTGAGCGACGAAGAGCGTAAAAAAGCGGTAAAAATCTCTGAGTTTCTTTTCAAAAGTCGTACCTTCGCCCCCTTGAGGACGATAACCGAGGTGACACACTGGGTTGTCGACCAAGTCAACAAGGTGGATGGTTTGAAGGTGGAATATTTCGAGATTGTGGATGCCGCCACCTTGCAACCTGCCGTCGGGTGGGAGGGCGATCGCGTGGGGTGCATCGCCGTCTATTGCGGCCGGGTGCGCCTGATAGACAACGTGCATTACCCACGACCATTGCCTCGCGGAAGTAAAACAGAGCTGTCATAATCATTCAGGAAAATCCATGCTGATCAACGTGCTAAAATCGAAGATCCACAGGGTCACCGTGACAGATGCCAACTTGAACTACATTGGCAGCATCACCGTGGATCGTGATTTGCTGGATGCTGCGAACATCATACCCAATGAGAAGGTAAGCATCGTAGACAACAACAACGGCGAGCGGTTCGAGACTTATGTCATCCCCGGCGAGCGAGGCAGTGGGATGGTGTGCCTCAACGGAGCGGCAGCACGAAAGGTGCAGCCGGGCGACATCATCATCATCATATCCTACGCAATTATGGATGCCGAAGAAGCAAAAAACTACGAACCCATCGTTGTTTTTCCCGACACAAATACCAACCGTTTGGGGTAGGGTAGGGTGGTATGCTCACGAACGAACGAAGTGGGAAATGGAAAGTTGTATCGGTTTTCCGTTTCCCTTTTTTTTGGTTTCCGTAAAGCAAAAGGTTACAGAAGAGGTAAAACAAAGGGTTTATCCGGAGCTCAAAATGCGATATGGAGGAGGTTTGACCGGCGTGTTTCGTTGAAAAGAGAGTTCGAGTTGTTGTCGCTTGTTGAAAATATTATCCGATTTCATCCATGAAATTTGAATTGCAGCACACCGACACGCGGAGCGGTGCCCGTGCAGGCCTGATAACAACCGACCACGGCACGATAGAAACCCCCATCTTTATGCCTGTGGGTACGATGGGCACGGTCAGGGCTGTCCATTTCAAGGAATTGGAGGACGAAATAAAGGCGCAAATCATCTTGGGAAACACCTATCACCTGTACTTGCGCCCCGGCATCGGCATTTTGGAACAAGTCGGAGGATTGCATAAATTCAACGGGTGGCATCGCCCGATTTTGACCGATAGCGGCGGATTCCAAGTGTTTTCGCTCGCAGAAAACAGAAAGTTGAACAGGGAAGGTGCCGTATTCCGCTCACACATCGACGGGAGCAAGCACCTTTTCACACCCGAAAACGTAGTCGACACGCAGCGGTCGATTGGGGCTGACATCATGATGGCGTTCGACGAATGCGCACCAGGTAATGCCGATTATGCTTACACCAAAAAGTCGCTGGAACTCACTCACCACTGGTTGGAGCGGGGCATCAGGCGTTTTCGGCAGACGGAAGCCAAGTATGGTTATTCACAGGCTTTTTTCCCTATAGTGCAAGGGTGCGTATATCCTGAACTGCGACGTGAGTCGGCTCGCTTTGTGGCCGACCAGGGTGCAGACGGTAATGCCATCGGAGGGCTGGCCGTGGGTGAACCCACCGAGAAAATGTATGAAATGATTGAGTTGGTAAATGAAATATTGCCCGCCGACAAGCCTCGTTACCTGATGGGGGTAGGTACCCCTCAAAACCTTTTGGAGAGCATCGAGCGCGGGGTGGATATGTTCGATTGCGTCATGCCTACACGCAACGGACGCAATGGCCTGTTATTCACCTCGGAAGGCATTATGAACATGCGTAATGAAAAATGGAAAAATGATTTCTCTCCTTTGGATGAAAACGGAACTGCTTCGGTCGATCATACCTGTTCGAAAGCCTATCTTCGCCATCTGTTCATAAGTAAAGAGCTGCTGGCTATGCAGATAGCATCAATACACAATTTAGCTTTCTATCTGTGGCTGGTCGGAGAGGCTCGCAGACACATTATGGCAGGCACATTCGCCACATGGAAAGCAGGTATGGTGGAAAAGTTGGGAAGGCGGCTTTGAAATGCAACGCCTCGTTGGCGGGTGCCCTTAGCCCCTTATAATTTCCGCCCATTCAAAAATAATTGGCATATTTGCGCTTCTGGCAGTAAAAACCGACGGAATGCACATCAATAAGACATACGGACTTAAACGGCTGGACGTCTACATCATCTCCAAGTTTCTCGGTACGTACTTTTTCTCCATCGTGCTTATCCTTAGCATAGGAATTGTGTTCGATTTGACCGAGAAAATGGACGAATTTTATGAACA
Source organism: uncultured Paludibacter sp. (assembly GCA_964410225.1). Lineage (GTDB taxonomy): Bacteria > Bacteroidota > Bacteroidia > Bacteroidales > Paludibacteraceae > QVMH01. The sequence goes on along the minus strand of CAYPFZ010000081.1, from coordinate 2,862 downwards.
CAACGCACCGTGGCGGGCGATTGTCTTCGATTATTATTTCAATTTCGTCCCGTATTACATGAATTTGTTCAGTCCGCTGTTTACCTTCTTGTCCGTCATCTTCTTTACCTCGAAAATGGCGGGCGATTCTGAAATCATCGCCATTTTATCAGGAGGCATCAGCTTCAGGCGCTTGATGGTGCCTTATTTTATTTCTGCCACGGTCATTTTTATCATTTCGTTCGGATTGGGAGGGTATGTCATACCCAAATCGACGGGTGTCATGCTGGAGTTTGAGAACAAATACGTGAGAAATTACAAGAAAGAGAACGTGCGAAACGTGCAAATGGAAGTGGAAGAAGGGGTTATCTTGTATATAGACCGATACGAAATGAGAAATAACAAGGGATACAGGTTTTTTTTGGAAAAATTCGATGGGAAACATTTGGTGTCGCGCCTGACTGCGGAGACCATCTCGTGGGATTCGGCCTACCATTGGACGGTCAACAAGTATCTCAAACGTGATTTTGAGGGAATGTATGAATATATCACTCAAGGAGAAAAGCTGGACACCATCATCCGTGTGCAACCCGATGAGTTTTTCATCACGGCGCAAGAAGCTCCCCAAATGACCAATCCCGAGCTGAAATCCTATTTGGAGAAACAGAAAAAACGAGGCGTGGGCAATATTCAAGCCTTTGAAGACGAATATTATCGCAGATTTTCGTCACCCTTGGCCGCATTCATAATGACGTTGATGGGTGTCTCTTTATCCTCTAGGAAGGTGCGTGGCGGCATGGGAATGAATTTAGGAATAGGTCTGGCATTGAGTGCATTGTACATTCTGTTTTCGACCATGTCCACATCTTTTTCTGTCAATGGAAGTATGTCGCCCGCCATGGCTGCATGGTTGCCGGACATGGTGTTTTTTGTCGTGGGCACACTCCTTTATTTACGTACACCTAAATAGCCCATGGAAATTTCGCTGTCTAATTATTCTCATAATTCATATTATGTCAAATAATAAATTTGGGATAATTACCCGGTAAAGAAAAAACAAACTTCCCCATTCTGCGGTAAAATCTCTTCACGGACAACGCCATGATATTACTCATAGAAACCTCGACTGAAGTTTGCTCCGTTGCAATAAGTGCTCCGGGTGGAATTATATTCAAAAAAGCCGATTACGAAAACAGAAACCACGCGGCCATGTTGAACGCTTACATTGAGGAGGCTTTTGCGACAAGTGGTTTTGATAAAAAAAAGATGAAGGCTGTGGCTGTCAGTTGCGGTCCGGGTTCTTACACGGGGCTCCGCATCGGCGTTTCCACGGCCAAAGGATTGTGTTACGGCTTAGGCATTCCCTTGATAGCCATAAACACGCTCACTTTGATGGCTCACACGGCCATCAAAGCGAGCAGCGATGCCGAAGGCTTTTTGTTTTGTCCCATGATTGATGCCAGGCGGATGGAAGTATATGCCGCCATTTACAGAGGAGACGGGAGCTTGTGCCGGGAAGCGTCTGCGGATATTATTTGCTCGGATTCGTATGGCGAATTCCTTTCGGCAAAACCCGTTTGTTTTTTCGGTAACGGTGCCGAAAAATGCAAAACGGTTTTGACCCATTTCAACGCCCATTTCATCGATGAAATCGTCCCTTTGGCAGAAAATATGGATGAATTGGCGCGAAAAAAATACGACAGTGGCGAGGTCGAAGATTTGGCCTATTTCGAGCCGTTTTATTTGAAGGAATTCCGGGCTACCGTTCCCAAGAAGCTCATCTGACTTGGTTGTTTAAGCGGTCAAGCACGCTGTCCACATGACCAGGCAAGTCGACCCGGTCGGCATTATCGACCACCATGTCGGCCCGAAGTATCTTTTCTTCTTCCGGCAATTGGTTTTTCATTCGTTTTAAGACTTCCTCGGCCGTGAGGCGGTCTCTTTTCATCACGCGCCCTACCCTTACGTTTTCGGGCGCAGTGACAACTATGATTCTGTCCATCAGTTTGTCGAAGCCGCTTTCAAAGAGAATGGCCGACTCAGCAAACACGAATTCATTTTCCCGGTGTTCTTCGAGCCACCTTTTGAAATCCCGCTCCACGGCCGGGTGAACCACTTTGTTTAGTCGTTGCAATGCCTCGGAATTGTCGAACACCACGTCGGCCAATAGTTTTTTATTCAACTTTCCGTGTGCATAGATCTTCTCGCCGAACAAGGCGGTCAGTTGGCAGCGGACGGACTCGTCTTCTTCCTGCAAACGCTTGGCAGCTTGATCGGTATCATACACGGCGTATCCCCTTTCACGCAGCAACGTCGCAAAGGAGGATTTGCCCCCTCCTATTCCTCCGGTGATGCCTATTTTCAACGGTTTTATCATAAGCTTACAGCGATCAAGGGCACCCTTTCTTTCCTCCGCAAAATTACATCATCGGAGACCTCCGTAAAACTTCTTTTCGCTATTTTTGTTCAGGCTCTGTAAATCAACATATAAAAAGAAGAAAAAGATGCTTTGCAAAGTGCCATCTGCTGCGTACTAACGCGGCAAAAATTGCGTAAGCACCCGCCGGAAGAGAGGAAAACAAGAGCAAAAGAGAAGTGACGGAGACCGGCGGGAGGTTCGATTAATGAAAATATATATTATTTTTGCAGTTGATATGCGTAAAACAACAACCCCATTTATTTGGGATTTTAATCTGAGATACCTTTTATGAGTCTGAAGAAAAACATAGAAGCATTGCGCTTGAAGAAGGCCATTGCGGAAAAAGGTGGTGGCGAAAAAGCCATCGAAAAGCAGATTGCCATGGGCAAGCTGCCTGCCCGTGAACGTATTCTTGCTTTGTTGGATGCCGGTTCGTTTCATGAGTATGACATGTTTGTCGAACA
>CAYPFZ010000080.1:0-6793 GCA_964410225.1 uncultured Paludibacter sp. | reverse complement strand
CTGATGTTCGCGCCCAAAAAAGTGGCCGTGAACCTGCGCTAAACGCACATTGTCCTGCCTGCCCGACGTGGCAGACAACACCCTGCCAATCGCATTGCTTTACCTTTTATACGGATTGTCATCCGAAGAAACTCGGGTGGCAGTCCGCTTTTTTTGTGGCTGCTCACAGGGCGGCGCAAGGGTCGTTTTTCGCCTCTTTTTTCTATGCTTATTCCCCCTCCGCTGCGTTACTATGCGCAGCAAAATTTTCCAAAGCACGCAAGAGAGACCTCAACAAGGCTTACGTCAGGTGACGCGGCGAGGTTTTGTGGCGGGCTTACGTCGCGACTGACAATCCGCGTGCGAGCGCTCCGGAAGAACAAGTGCTTCCCGCTCTGGCACGCCGGGGCTCATTCCGTCCTCATTAGTTCGCTCATGATGAGGTTCGACACGAGTATGCCTTCGGTGGTGAGTCGCAGGCGGCCGTTTGACATTTCCAACTGTCCGTTGCGGAGAAACGGGCGGGCGCATTCGAGGCATTCGTCTATCCATTTTTTGGGGAACATTTGTACAGCCTGTTGCAAATCGATACCCTCGGCGGTGCGCAACGACAGCATGACAAAGTCGTTGTATTGCTCCCGTTCCGACAACACCTCTTGCCGGGCAGGAAGCGTTCCGCCGGCCACGGCGCGGATATACGCGTGCAGGTTGTTGCAATTCCACCGACGCGAGTAGCCATTATACGAGTGAGCCGAAGGGCCTATACCGATGTAGGGGATGCCTTGCCAGTATGACGAATTATGCCTCGAACGGAAACCCGGCAAGGCAAAGTTGGAAATCTCGTATGCCTCGAATCCCGCGCCGGTGAGCTTGGTGCGGAGTCTGCGGTACATTTCGTTTGTCACTTCCTCGTCGACTTCCGTCATTTTCCCTTTGGCTAACATTCGTTGAAGAGGCGTACCCTCTTCGCAAGTCAGTCCGTAGGCCGAGATGTGCGTTGCCCGAGTGCCTAAGGCCGTGTCTATTTCTTCTTCCCATTCGTCTAAGGTCTGCCCCGGCACGCCGTAGAGGAGGTCGATGCTGACATTTTCGAAGCCCGCTCTTCGGACACGGTCGACAGCTTGGAGTGCCTGCCTGCTCGTGTGCCGACGGTTGAGCGAGGTCAACAGCTCGTCGTTGAACGACTGCACCCCTATGCTGATACGGTTGACAGGGAGGCTTGCCAAGCCGTCGACATACTCTTCTGTAAGGTCATCGGGGTTGGCCTCGATGGTGATTTCGGCATCGGTATCTACGTGCCAATGGTGTCTGACAGCCTCAAAGAGCGCGTCGAAGTCTGCCTTTGACAGCAAACTGGGTGTTCCTCCTCCGAAATAGATTGTCTGGAGGGTCACCCGGCCGGGCAGATAATGACGCACCAACTCCATCTCAACGATCAGCGATTTGAGGAATTCCGCGAGCAACTCCATGCGTGTCACGCTATAAAAGTTGCAATAGATGCACCTTCTTTTACAAAAAGGGATATGGATATACAGTCCGGCCATCAGGGGTGAAACGGGCGGGAGGTGATGTGATTTCCGTGGCAAAAGTACGAAAAAGCGTTTGTGCAGTGCGGAAAACATCGTACCTTTGCCTGGTCTTTCGTCCCCGCACCATGCGGCGATTTCGGGGTGTAGCGCAGTCCGGTTAGCGCACCTGCTTTGGGAGCAGGGGGTCGAAGGTTCGAATCCTTTCACCCCGACGAAATTCCGATACGGCATCTTTCCGTCCATGCGGCGGAGAGATGCCTTTTTCTTTACCTGCTATCCGGCGGAAAAACAGGGTCGCTTTTTGCAGCCTTCAAAAAGATCCCTTCCTGCGGTTTGGTTTGTTGCATCGCCGGGGAGGCGAGATTCAGGCCTCGGGAGCTTGCTTATGTTCTTTTGCTTCGTTCCAGATGGCATCCATTTCTTCGAGCGACATTTGCTTCAGGTCTCGTCCTTGGGCGATGGTTTTCGATTCCAAATAGTTGAACCGTCTGATAAACTCTCGATTGGTTCGTTCCAGTGCGTTTTCGGGGTTGATGCCGTAGAGCCGTGCCGCGTTGACGAGGCTGAAAAGCAGGTCGCCAAACTCGGCTTCCATGCGGTTTTCGTCCATCGAGCCGATTTCTTTTTGCAATTCGAGGTATTCTTCCAGCACTTTATCCCACACTTGGCTTCGCTCTTGCCAGTCAAATCCCACGCTTCGCACTTTGTCTTGTATGCGGTAAGCCTTGATAAGGGCAGGTAGCGAGCGTGATACGCCTGCCAGCACCGAGCGGTTGCCGCCCTTTTCTTTCAGTTTGAGGCTTTCCCAATTTTGCGACACCTTTTCGCTGCTGTCAGCCTCGACATCGGAGAATATATGCGGATGCCTGTAAATGAGCTTTTCACACAGAGCCTGACACAGGTCGTATAGGTCGAAGTCGCCCGTTTCGCTTGCTATTTTTGCATAGAAGACGATGTGAAGCAAGACGTCGCCTAGTTCTTTTTTAATGTTGTTCATGTCGTTGTCGGCTATCGCGTCAACCAGTTCGAAAACCTCTTCCACGGTCAACGTGCGCAGACTGTCGAAGGTTTGCTCTTTGTCCCATGGACATTTTGCCCGCAATTCATCCATGATGTCGAGCAGCCGTCCGAACTCCTTCAATTTTTCTTCTTTTGTATGCATACCGTCGTTTTTTGTTAAAGCAGGGCAAAGGTACGTAATTCCGTTTGGGCTTGTCTCATGGTTTCTGCGGGAAATTTCGGATATTTGCGGTTGCTATGGAGAAGTTAGTGGAATGCGTCCCCAATTTCAGTGAGGGTCGCGATTTACATACGGTGGAAACGATTGTGGATTCCTTTCGTCATCGGGCGGGCGTGAAGTTGCTCGATTACAGTCACGACAGCGACCATCACCGCATGGTGGTGACAGCCGTCGGCACTCCCTGTGCCATGAAGGAGGCCGTTGTGGAGGCCGTCGGGCGGGCCGTTGAGCTTATCGACCTGAGGCAACACACGGGTTGTCATCCCCGCATGGGTGCCGCCGACGTGGTACCCTTCATCCCCCTCAGGGGCATGCAGATGGACGATGCTGTCGAGCTGTCGCGACAAGTGGGGCAGGAAGTGGCGCGCCGCTACAACCTACCGGTGTACCTTTACGGCAAGTCGGCCACCGCTCCTTTGCGTGAAAATCTCGCCGAGGTGCGCCGGGGACAGTTCGAAGGCCTGCCCCGCAAGATGTCCTCCGAGGGGTGGCAACCCGACTATGGTCCGACACTTCCTCACCCAACGGCAGGTGCCGTGGCCATCGGGGCGCGCATCCCGCTCATCGCCTACAACGTCAATCTGAACACCGACCGTTTAGACATCGCACGAGCCATCGCCAGACGGATTCGCCACTCCGGCGGCGGACTGCGTTGCTGCAAGGCCATGGGGATGGCACTGCGCGAGAAAGGCATCGTACAGGTGTCCATGAACCTGACCGACTACACACAGACGGCCGTCTATCAAGCCGTCGAAATGATAAGAGTCGAAGCCGCCCGCTACGGGGTGACGCTCGCCGGAAGCGAGCTCATCGGACTGATGCCACTCGGCGCATTGCTCGACGCGGCTTCCTACTATTTGGGGTTGGAAGAACTGCCCGCCAACCGTATTTTGGAAATGAACTTTTAAAGGCACGGAGGTGGCACGATTGTTGCAGAACGTGTTGGTACAATCAGAACAATCAGCTTTACCCTATAACAAACAGGAGGAACTTGACATGAAACGCTTCCGACTTTTCCTTTTCGCCTTCCTTCTCCCGCTATTCGGATATGGACAGGCATACATGGATGATATCTATTATTCATCTGACGACGAGGATGTACGAACAACCGCTACCGTTCAGGCCGCAGACGAATCGCAAGCCAACTACAAGAACGGAGCTAAAGAAATCGTGTTTATCGACAGCCAGTCGGGCGAAGAACTTTTTCTCGACACAGACACCATCTTCTTAGACACCGGAACGGTCGACGATGACCTCGTTGACTATGAAGACGAGGATTACACCGAAGATATGCTGCTCGCCGAAGGAACGGAAGAAGCCCTCCCTGACGGCGAATACACCATCCGCATCAAACGTTTCCACCGGCCGGGTACCATCCTCATAACCAGCTCCGACTATGTGGATGTGGTCTATGGCAGTGATGGAGATGTCGACATCTATATCGATGCATACGACGTCGTCGACCCCTTCTGGTGGAGTTACCCCACCTCTTGGTGGTATTGGGGACGACCCTACTACGCCGGCTATTGGGGCTGGTACGACCCGTGGTACTGGAGTTGGGGGTGGAGCTCCTACTGGGGGTGGTACACCGGCTGGGGTTGGCACACCCCGTGGTACAGCTCACATTGGGGCTGGCACCACCATCACAATCACTTCTATTCCGGCCACAGGAACTATGCTTACAACGGCAACCTCCGTCCGATGTCAGGTCGCTACAACGGTAACACCCGCACGTCGGCATCACGCACTGCCGTCACCTCCGCCGGACGCACGACGACCGGCGCAGCCACACGCCGTTCCGCGGTAACCTCCACCGGAAGAACCTCTGCCGGGCGCAACACCTACACCGTCGTGGGAGGCCGCACCAGTGGAAATTCTACCACCTTGCGCGCCAACGGCACAACAACAAGCCGCACCAACGCAACCGCATCCAGAACGTCAACTACCGCCTCGCGCGCCGCAACCGCCCAACGTGCCACAACGACCACCTCGAGAGGTACGGGCACCACAGCAGCACGCACCTCGTCTGCCACCTCGCGCTACAACATCAACACACAGCCCCGCACCTCAAGCACAACGAGCACGGCACGCACCACAACTTCCACCTCGCGCAGCAGTAGCAAAACGACAAGTTCGTCGTCCACTCCGACACGTAGCAACACAAGTAGTTCATCCTACTCGACAAGCAGCAGCAGCCGCTCTTCCTATTCATCATCAAGAAGCACCTCAAGCAGCAGCCGCTCATCAGGTACTTCAAGCAGCAGTCGGAGCAGTGGCGGAAGTAGCGGACGCAGTGGCGGGGGACGCAGGTAAACCATCGCAAGCAGGATTGCCATCCTTCACACAGAGAGGCCAATAAAAAACCGAACACGAAACAATTAATAACTATAAAGCGATGAAAAGGAACATAATAATAATCTCATTGATTTGCGGAAGCATCGGATGGGCGCAAGCACAGATCACCGAGTTTGACGCTATGAACGCCGTGAAGACAGAGCTCAACGGGACAGCCCGCTACATGGGTATGGCCGGAGCCTTTGGAGCGTTGGGAGGCGACGTGTCGGCCATCAAAGACAACCCTGCCGGGTTAGGCGTTTATCGCAGTTCGGAGGTAACAACCACCTTCGGATTCCGCACTCAAAACACAACAGCCCTGTGGAACGGAACCCAAAGAGAAGACGGCAACTTTAACTTTACGTTCGACAACGTGGCTCTTGTTGCGGCCTATACCACATCGGCAGGACGCAACGGCGGCAGCGGACTCCTGCAGTCGAACTGGAGTTTTTCCTACAACCGCCTGAAGAATTTCAATCGCCGCATGATAGTAGGAGCAAACGGCCTGAGTACCTCCCTGACCGACTATCTTGCAGGATTCACCAATGGACTGACCCCTTATGACCTGACCTACGTAAACGACGAAACCGAGTATTACGACCCATACAACAACTACAGCATCCCTTGGCTCTCGGTTATGGCCTACGAGACTTTCCTGATCAATAACATTACCGGCACCGATGCCACAACAGGTGAAGCTGTCGACACCGACCAGTGGAGCTCGGCTCTTTTCGAGAGAAACGGCACGCTGGAAACCGTCGACTCACGCTACTACCTTGAAGAAAGCGGCTCCATCAACGAATATGCATTCAGCTGGGGCGGCAACATTGACAACATCGTCTATCTTGGCGCATCACTCAACATCCAGACCATCAACTACCGCATGACCAGCCGCTATTTGGAAGAATTCAACTTTTTCGACGGTGTGTCATACGGCGAAGGCTTTACTCTGCGCAACACACTTCGCACAAACGGGGTTGGTGTCAATGGCAACTTCGGTATCATCGTGCGACCGGTTAACTTCCTGCGCATCGGTTTGGCCTACAAAACCCCCATGCGCTACAGCCTGACCACATACAACTACGGTGAAATGTCGTCGACCCTCATTACCGACGGTTCCACCCGAGTGGAGGCCGGAGGTGAATACCAGCAATACTACTCCGCTCCGGCTGCAGAAAACAGATACAGCTACCGGGTATACTCGCCGGGAAAAGCCACTTTGAGTGCAGCTTGGATTATCGGAAAAAGAGCCCTTATTGCTGCTGATTTCGGATACACCAACTACGGCAACATCAAGATGTATGACGAAGAGGAAGGCTCGTACTACTATCAGGAATACAACGAGGCAATAAAAAGCACGTTCAACCACGCCTTCGAACTCAACGTGGGCGGCGAAATCCGCATCACCAACCACCTGTCGGCACGCGTGGGCTATGCCCTCGAAACGGCCACCATGAACAGCTCCGCTGCAAAATATCTACAACTCAACACCGCCCGTACCGATACGGAATATTTCCGCAACGAAGGTACAGAATACATCACCGCCGGTTTAGGCTACCGGGGCAGCATATTCTATATCGACGCGGCCTTCGTCTACAGCCGTCTGCAAGAAAGTTTCATCCCATACAACACGTTAGACAGCAATCCGGCCTCCGTGAGAACCAACCATTACGACGTGGTAACCACCTTCGGATTCCGCTTCTGACAAACG
>CAYPFZ010000079.1:0-7038 GCA_964410225.1 uncultured Paludibacter sp. | reverse complement strand
CTCTTTGTGTACGGTCGTGACGTGATGCACTCCCTCGAAGAAGGCACGCAGGTGAACGTATTCCTTATCGACGGCCGCCTGCTGATGCAGACCACCGAACAACGCTTCACGCTGCCCTCGGCCGGCACTTACATCATCTACGCCGGTGGCGAAGCAATCAAAGTGACAGTCCGTTAAGAGTAACAGACATACAGTCACATCACACCTCGCGCCTGAGGCCGGGTCAACACCCGCCGCCTCGGGCGCGGTTTTTTATGCACCCACCCCGAAAAAACCGACATACCCCCCTTTCCTGAAGCCTTGGAAGAGGGGTCTCCGCTGCGTGCTTTGGGAATTTTTGCTGCGTACTTTCCCGGCGCGCGCTGCGTACTAACGCAGCACGCAGCCGGGAAAGCATGCAGCGGCGAAAAGGACGCGAAGGGCGCAGGGCAAGGAAGGAAAAATTTTGAAAGCTGCTTCCTTTTCGTATCTTTGCCCTTGCGAAGGCAGGAAGCATATCGGGAGTATCGAGGCGACGAAGCGGCTTTTTGCGGTATTGTCTCTGTGTCGCCTTTCGCTACCTTTGCACGTAACATGTACGAAAGAGACCTATACAGCGGCCGCGCGGTTTTGTGTGACGATCTCCGGGAGGGGCTTGCTCCCCTTGTGGGCACGTATCCCGAGGGGCAGGTGTTTCTGCTGGTCGACACGCACACGCGCCATTTGTGTCTTCCGCACTTGTTGACGGCCATCCCCTATCTGCAGACGGCGCATTTGCTGGAAGTGCCTTCCGGCGACAGCAACAAGACCTTGAGCACGGCGCAAGAGCTGTGGACTTATCTCTCGGAACACGGTGCCACCCGCGCCTCACTGATGCTCAACCTCGGCGGAGGCATGGTGAGCGACCTCGGCGGCTTTGTGGCCTCCACCTTCAAGCGGGGCATGGACTACGTGAACCTGCCCACTACCCTGCTGGGAGCGGTCGACGCGGCCATCGGAGGGAAAACGGCGGTGAACTTCCGGGGCTTGAAAAACGAAATCGGTGCTTTCGCCCTGCCGCGGGCGGTGGTGATACACACGGACTTCTTCGCCACCCTGTCGCGTCGCGAGCTCCTTTCGGGATTTGCCGAGATGGTGAAACACGCCCTGCTCGACGGACGCACGGCCTGGCTCGAGATGTTGCGCTACGACTTAGACACCCTCGACATCGGCGCGCTCCGCCCCTTGTTGACAAACAGCATTGCCTTCAAAAACCGCACCGTGGAGAAAGACCCGCAAGAGCGGGGGCTGCGTGAGATGCTGAACTTAGGGCATACGCTCGGCCACGCCTTCGAAAGCCTCTCGCAAACCGGTTCCGACCCTCTGCCTCACGGCTTTGCGGTGATGTGGGGGATGGTCGGAGCGCTTTACCTCTCACACCGGCTGCTGGGCTTCCCGAAAGACGACCTGGAAGCGTTGCACAGCATGGCAAAAACGCATTACGGACGGCTTGCTCTCGCCCGTGAGCAATATGACACGCTGGTGGAGCTGATGCACCACGACAAGAAAAACACGTCACATGCCATTCGCTTCACCCTGTTGTCCGAAGTGGGCAAACCCCACACGGGGCGGGTCGTCTTGCACAAAGAGCTGCTCGAATGTCTCGACTACCTGCGCGAGGGATGAAGAAAGCGCCCGTTTTTCGAAACAACATCTCCGTGTGGAAAAGAGGAGGAGAAAATGAAAATAGCATTGATAGGATACGGCAAAATGGGGGTTTTGGTGGAACAGACAGCCCTCAGCCGGGGGCATGAGATAACGGTGGTTATCGACAAGGACAACCGCGCCGATTTTGCTTCGCCGGCCTTCGCCTCTGCCGAGGTTGCCATCGAATTCACCACCCCGCAAGCTGCAGCCGACAACATCCGTCGTTCGTGGGCGGCCGGCGTGCCGGTAGTCTCGGGCACAACCGGCTGGAGCTCCGAACTCGACAAGATGAAGCGCGAAGCGGCCGAAGGAGGACACACGCTCTTCTGGTCGTCGAACTTCAGCCTGGGAGTGCACCTGTTCATGATGGTGAATAACTACCTTGCCCGGCTCATGAACCGTTTTCCGCAATACGAGGCAGGCATCACCGAGGTGCACCACACGCACAAACTCGACGCGCCCAGCGGTACGGCCATCACCTTGGCCGAAGGCATCATCGGGCAGCTTGCCCGCAAAAGCCGCTGGGTGAAGGGTGAGGCCACAAGCCCCGAAGAGATGGGCATCCGCTCCGTGCGACAGGGGGAAGTGCCCGGCATACATACGGTGTGCTACGACTCCGCCGCTGACAGCATCACCCTCACCCACCAAGCCAAAAGCCGCGAAGGATTCGCCTTGGGAGCAGTGATAGCCGCCGAATTCACCGCCGGAAGGAAAGGCTTTCTCTCAATGGACGACCTCTTGCCGCCGTGGAGCGAAAAATCTGTCAACACAAAGACCGACGACAATATATGAAACTGATAGAGACGATACTTTCGCGCTTGAAGGAGGCCGGCGTGACACAATGGGTGAAAGGTGCTCTTGCCGTGACGCTCTACGTCCTTTTTATCGTGTGGGTGGACAATTACTGGTGGCTGCTTCTGACGCCCTTCTTCTTCGATGTGTTCGTAACCAAGCTCGTCCCCTGGGATTGGTGGAAGAAAATCAAAAACAATGCCTTGCGCACCGTCATGGGTTGGGTGGATGCCATCGTTTTTGCCTTGGTGGCCGTGTATTTCATCTTCACCTTCCTGTTCCAGAATTATCAAATCCCCACCTCGTCGCTCGAAAAGACGCTTCTTGTGGGCGACTTTCTGGCGGTGAGCAAAGCCACCTACGGCCCTCGCATACCCATGACGCCGCTCTCCTTCCCACTGGCTCAACACACCATGCCGCTCATCGGGACAAAATCTTATTTCGATAAGCCGCAATGGAGCTACCGCCGGCTGAAGGGACTGCGTGATATATGCCGCGACGACATTGTGGTGTTCAACTTCCCCACCGGCGACACAGTGACGCTCAACTGCTCCAATCCCGACTTCTACACCTTGGTACACATCTACGGGCGCGAGCGCGTGATGAATGACAAAGCCGGATTCGGCGAAATCGTCTACCGCCCTGTCGACCGGCGTGAAAACTACGTGAAACGATGTGTGGGACTGCCCGGCGACACCTTTCAGCTCAAAGACAACCAAGTGTTTATCAACGGCGTGCCGCAACACGACATAGAGGGAATACAACACAACTACTTCATCCAGACAGACGGCACGCTGCTCAAGCAGGATTTTCTCAAGAAGATGGGCGTGAGCAATGAAGACTTCGCCTTCTACCGCGACGGTGTGGGCACCGACCCGGCCGCCTACCTCGGCTTGCAGCCCGGCAAACCCGTCTACCACCTGCCACTCACCCGGCAGATGCACGCACAGCTGTCAGACGTCAAAGGTGTGGAACGCATCGTGATCGAACCTCCGACCCTCGGAGGAGATGTCTACCCGCTCGGCGTGGCCGAAGAACGCTACGGATGGAACCGCGACAACTACGGACCGCTATACATCCCCAAAAAGGGCGACAAGCTCCCACTCACACTCGACAAGCTACCACTTTACGAACGAATCATAGCAACCTACGAACACAACACCCTCGAAGTGGCCGATAGCATCATCTATATCAACGGGCAGCCCGCCACACACTATGAGGTGAAGATGGACTACTACTGGATGTTGGGCGACAACCGTCACAAATCGGCCGACTCGCGCTATTGGGGCTTCGTGCCCGAAGACCACATCGTGGGAACACCCATGTTCGTGTGGCTCTCGCTCGATAAAGACAAGAAATTTTTTGACGGAAAAATACGCTGGAATCGTTTCTTCAAGGCCGCAGGACGCTGACGCACCCCCGCCCCGCAACACCTCTGCCATGAACACGGCCACACGCCCCGCAACACCCCGCAACACCGTGCTGCTCGCCACCGCCTACCTCGCCCCGGTGGACTACTACCGTGCGATGGCCACGGCCTCCGAAGTGTGGATCGAAGCATGCGAACACTACACAAGACAGACCTACCGCAACCGCTGCCGGATAGCCACAGCCAACGGACCGATGAACCTGACCGTGCCGGTGGAAAAACCGCAAGACGGAAAAACAAAAGTGAAAGATGTGAAAGTGGCGCACGTGGGCAACTGGCAGGCACAACACTGGAGGGCAATGGAAGCAGCATACCGAACAAGCCCGTTTTTTGACTACTACGAAGACGACTTCCGACCCATTTACGAAAAGCGATGGACCTACCTGTGGGACCTCAACGAAGCGTTGAACCGCGTGGTGATCGAACTACTCGAGCTCGACATTCACCCGCAAGCCACCCGTGAATACAAAACACATTGGGGCAACGATGTCGACGACCTGCGCGAGGCCATCCACCCCAAAAAAACACCCCTCTGCCCGACAGCCCGACCCTATTACCAAGTGTTCGCACAAAAACACGGCTTTCAGGCCGGACTGAGCGTGGCAGACCTGCTCTTCAACATGGGCAACGAAGCCCTGCCGCTGATAACCAACGACCCGCCCGACACAAAATGACATTCCGAAACCTTAAAAAAACGCCTCCGGCGCGTGCTTACCCCGCTCACGCTGCGTTAGTACGCAAGAGAAGGAAGAAAACGCAAGATAACAGAAAAAGATGTAGCTTTGCAGAAGCCTCGGCTTTTGAGGGCACACAAATAAAACGATAAACAACAACAAAGTAAAACCAAACGAATTATGACCGGAATTGATTGGAAAAATTTGCCCTTCGACTACATGAAAACCGATTACAACATCCGTTGCCGATTCGAACAGGGCGAATGGGGCGAGTTGGAAACCCGCACCGACGAACAAATCACCTTGCACATGGCAGCCACTTGCCTGCATTACGGACAGGAAGCATTTGAGGGATTGAAGGCCTTCAGAGGACACGACGGCAAGATACGCGTCTTCAGAATGGACGAAAACGCCAAACGCCTGCAATCATCCTGCCGCGGCATTGCCATGGCCGCCTTCCCCATCGACAAGTTCGAAGAAGCCGTGATAAAAATCGTAAAGCTCAACGAGCGGTTCATACCCCCTTACGAATCGGGAGCGTCGCTCTACCTCCGTCCGTTGATTATCGGCACAAGCGCAAGAGTGGGAGTAAAACCCGCCACGGAATACGAATTCATCCTCTTTGCGACTCCCGTAGGCCCCTACTTCAAAGGAGGATTCCGGCCAACCCCCTTCGTTGTCACCCGCAAATACGACCGTGCAGCCCCGCTTGGCACAGGCATCTACAAGATAGGAGGCAACTACGCCGCCAGCCTCATCCCGGGCGAAGAAGCACACCGCAGGGGCTACTCCAACGTGTTCTATCTCGATGCCAAAGAGCATAAATACATCGACGAATGCGGGGCTGCCAACTTTTTCGGGATAAAAGGCGAAACCTACGTCACACCAAAATCGAACTCCATTTTGCCCTCCATCACCAACAAGAGCCTCATGGCCTTGGCCGAAGAACTCGGGCTGAAAGTCGAACGCCGCCCCATCGCATTGGAAGAACTCGACACCTTCGACGAAGCGGGAGCGTGCGGCACAGCGGCAGTCATCAGCCCCATCGAACGCATTGACGACCCGGACACGGGCAAGTCGTACGTCTTCTCCGCAGACGGACAACCCGGCCCCTGGTGCACGAAACTCTATAACCATCTTCGCGCCATCCAATACGGTGAAGAACCCGACACGCGCGGATGGGTGAAGGTGATCGACTGACAATCGATGATTGAATAACCGTCTTATGCCGACAACGTTCATCCGACTGTTGCTCCCGGTGGCAGCGCTCGCTTTTGTGGCCTGTCAGCACAATGCCGTGACCTCCGTCACGCTGAGTGAGACCGACGTGGTGCTCATGACGGGCGACAGCCTGCAACTCAAAGCGCAGGTGCAGGCCACCCTTGACGCATCGGAATTTGTGCCCGTGTGGTCGTCTGACGACCACACGGTAGCAACAGTCAGCTCCGAAGGAATGGTCGTGGCCCTTGCACCCGGCAACACCGTCATAACAGTCGCCGCACAAGGCGTGGAAGCATCTTGCCGTGTGGGAGTAGGATATTTCAACAAATTAACTTACAGCTACATGCGCGACCCGTACAGCACCGGGTTGGCCGACATGTTCACCCTCACCCTGACAGCCGACAAGGAAAATTCGGACACAGCACAAGACTACGGCCGCTACCTCACCGTCGAGCTCTTCGTCGAACCCGGCACGGGCGACAGCCTGCCGCAAGGGCTGTACACCATGGTGGATGACTTCAGCCCGCCGGCCTCGAAGGGAGCGGACGCAGAGTATGCCAAGCTGCTGCCCTTCACACTCTCGCCCGGATTTGTGGTTGAAGATGAACAGTGGGGCACGTGGCTCGGCCTCTCCGCCGACCAACAGCCCGTCCCGATGCAATCAGGCACAATGGAAGTGAGTCGCACGGCCGAGGCAAACTACGAGCTGCGCTACGAACTCTACGACCACGCGGGCAATTCCTACGCCGGTGCCTATTCGGGCGCCATCACCCCTGACAGCTGACCGACCGGCACACGGAAAGAACATGCCGGCCTCCGCAGAAGGCGAATCTCACCCCACAGAACAACACAAAAAACCGACCCTCACCAACACAAAACAATCGAATCATGGAACTTAAAGCAGGTGATTTGATTCCTGAAATTTTAGGAAAAGACCAACACGGAAACGAACTGCGGCGTGCCGATTTCGCCGGAAAGAAAATAGTGCTCTACTTCTACCCGAAAGACAACACGCCGGGCTGCACCGCCGAGGCATGCAGCTTCCGCGACGAGTATGAAACGTTCAGACAGCAAGGCTGGGAGGTCGTCGGAGTGAGCGCCGACAGCATGGGCTCGCACCAAAAATTCATTGAAAAACAAGGACTTCCTTTCAACCTGATAGCCGACACAGACAACACCCTTTCCACGCTGTTCGGCACCTGGGGAGAAAAGACACGCTGCGGACGTACCTACATGGGCATGAAGCGCACCACCTTC
>CAYPFZ010000078.1:0-7063 GCA_964410225.1 uncultured Paludibacter sp. | reverse complement strand
CACCAAGTAAAAGAAGGGATAGAAAAGCACTCCCATCCAAACCCGGCAAGGAATATAATGCGGGCTTCTGCTGCGTGCTTTGGGAATTTTTGCTACGTTAGTGCGCAGCGGGAAAGCACGCAGCAGAAGGGGCGTTGCAAAGTTTTTCCCGTGTTGAGAAGCCGCTTATGTCCGAGTGCAAAAAAAATCCGGCTGACGAGAAGATGACAAGTCTCGTCAGTCGGATTTTACTGTTCTTTTTACCCTTGTGCGGGTAGGGGTGCGGACTACATTCGTCCGCCGCCCAAAGCCTGGTACAAGGTGATGATAGCTTGTATTTCTGTCACACGGTTAGACACTTGCGTCATTTGTGCGGTGAGCAAAGTCTGCTGGGCTGTCAACACCTCCAAGTAGGTGGTCGAACCGTGTTTCATCAACAGACTGGTGGAGCGGGCGGCGGTTTGCAACGATTCCACTTGCAGGTCGTAATACTGTGACTTCGCTTTGGCAGTCTGGTATTGCTCCAAAGCCTCATTCACTTCCACTCCCGCGTTGAGCAGGGTTTGGTTGAATGCCAACCGTGCTTCTTCCTGTTGTGCTTTGGCGATGCGCAGCCCGGTCAGGTTAGACGCCCGGTTGAACAGGGGCTCGGTGATGGAAGCTGTGGCAGAGAAGATAAACTGTGCGGGGTTGACAATGACATTTCCGATGCTGTTTGTCCAGCCTATCGAACCGCCCAATGTGATGGAGGGATAGAATGCTGCACGGGCTGCATTTGTTGCGTAAAAGGCTTGAGCCAGTGCCCACTCGGCTTGCCGCACGTCCGGTCGATTGGAAAGCATTTGCAGGGGAATTCCCACTGCCAATTGTTCGGGAAATTGTTGCCCTTCGAGTGTCCCGCGCTCCACGGCGGTCGGGACTGTGGCCAGCAGCAGGCAGAGTGAATTTTCCACTTGGTTAATCTGCTCCTTCAGGTCGAGAGCCGTGGTTTTAATGCTATAGAAAGTGGCCTCTGTCTGCGCCAACGCGGCTTCGTTGACCAATCCTGCCGCTTTCATGGCACGGGTGACGTCCACGCTTTTACTCCAGGCAGTTTCTGTGGTCATGGTTATTTCGTATTGCGCGTCGAGCATGAGCAGGGTGTAATACAGATTGGCCACCGAGGCGACCAATTGTGTTTTTACCGCTTGTTCATAAGCCAAGTTTTGCTCCAAGACGGCCTGTGCTTGTCGTTTGGCGTTGGTGTTTTTCCCGAACAAGTCGAATTCCCAACTTGCGGTCAAAGGGAGGGTGTAGGTTTTAGACTGTATCCCGCTCTTTGTTCCGCTGATGCTTCCTTCCGGTGCCAGGTAGAACGAGGGCACGTAAGCCAAGCGCGCAGAGAGCAACGACGCTTCGGCCTCCTGCACCCTGAGTTGCGCGGTCAGCATGTCGGTGTTGCGCACCAACGCGGAGTCGATAAGACGTTGCAGATAAGGGTCGGTAAAAATTTCCCGCCACGAGAGATTGGCTATGTTGGTGGTGTCGTCAGTGACGAGCACCTCCTCACCATACAAACCCTCGGGAACTTCTTCAACCGCTTTGTATTTGTTGTATATGCCGCAGCTGCCCAGTACAAACAGCATGGCGGACAGTATTAATATTTGCAGTTTGTTCATGTCTTCAGTCTTTCTTTTTCGATTGTGAACGGCTTTGTATGCTCTTCAGCCGCCTCATAACTTCTTTTTCATGTTCGCTTTGCTCAATTTCTTCTTGCACTTGCCAGTCGTCAGAAGGCTCATTTTGCAAGGGATGCACCTTTTCTTGCAACCATTCGAACACGACAAACAGTGCAGGCACGATGAAGAGCATGGCCAATGTGGCGATGAACATTCCACCAACCACGCCGGTTCCCAAGGCACGGTTGCCGTTGGCTCCTACGCCGGTGGAAGCCATCAAGGGGAAAAGCCCCACGATCATGGTGAGTGCGGTCATCAAGATAGGACGCAGACGCACTTTGGCAGCACTGATGGCCGACGCGATGATGCCCATACCTGCTCTGCGGCGGCTTACGGCATATTCGGTGAGCAAAATTGCTGTCTTTGCAATCAACCCGATAAGCATAATCAGCCCCGTTTGCAGGTAAATGTTGTTTTCAAGTCCCAGTATTTTGGCGAAGAGGAAACTCCCCATCAACCCGACGGGCACGGCGAGCAACACGGCAAAAGGTATGATGTAGCTTTCGTACAGTCCGCACAGCACCAAATAGATTACCAGGAAGCAGACGGCAAAGATGATGATCGTCGTGTTGCCTTGCTGGCTTTCTTCGCGGGTGATGCTACCGTAGTCGAGCTCGTATCCAATGGGCAGGGTAGTGGCAGCCACTTCTTCCACCACACGGAGTGCTTCACCGGTACTGTACCCATCGGCCGGCATGATGTTCAAGCTGATGGAATTGTACATATTGAAGCGATCCAACGTTTCTGCTCCGTAAGTACGGGTCAGGGTGACAAACTGGCTCAACGGTGCCATCTCACCATTGGAAAGGCGCAGGAAAGTATGGTCTAACGAGGTTTCATCCAAGCGGTACTCCGGAGCTGCCTGTAGCATGACGCGGTACACTTTCGAGAAACGGTTGATGTTCGACACATACTGCCCACCGTAGTAGCCTGACATGACACTCAGCACGGCATCGGTGGTGGTGCCGGCACGCTTACACTTGGCAGCGTCCACATCGACGATCCACTGTGGGAAGCGGATGTCGAAGCCGCTATAAGCCCTTGCTATCTCTGGACGCTGATTCAAGGCAGCAATATACTGGTTGCTTATTTCGTATAACGAGACGTGATCGCCTCCGGTACGGTCTTGTAAGTTAACGTCCAAGGCGTTGCCCAGACCATAGCCCGGAATCATACCTGGTGCCATGACCAGCAGGTTGGCGTCGGTGATGTCAGCAGTACGACGGTAAATTTCGCTGATGAGTGCCGAAGCGGCATCTTCTTTTTCGGGACGCTCTTCCCATGGTTTCAGGTCAAGGATGAGTATCCCAAACGAAGTTCCGCTTCCCACGAAGCTGAAGCCGGCGGTTTGCTGTACGTGCTCTATCTGCGGCATTTCCTGAATGCGGCCGGCAATGCGGTCTATGATTTGGCTGGTTGAGTTTAGCGAATTACCCGGCACTGTAGTCACGCTGACGAAAAGCACACCCTGGTCTTCCTCGGGAACAAGGCTCGTCTTTGTTGTTTTCATAAAGAATATCAACAGCACGACGGAAACGACGATGACGCCCCACGCCAACCAACGGTGTTTGATAAAAAACAACGCTCCGACCTTGTATTTGTTCACCATCGTTCCGAAAGCCGTATTGAACGCCTTACGGAAGCGCGCGGAGAAGTTGTTTTTCTGCGTGCCGTCTTCGTTCATATAGGGTTTCAGCATTAAGGCACAAAGGGCGGGACTGAGGGTAAGGGCGTTTATCGCCGAAATACCGACAGCCACAGCCATGGTCAAACCAAATTGAGTGTAGAACACGCCCGAAGTACCGCCCATCATGGAGACGGGGATGAACACTGCCATAAATACCAATGAAGAAGTAATAACGGCGTTACTGATACCCTTCATGGCATCTATACTGGCCATGTAAGACGATTTGTATCCCACATCAAAGCGTGCCTGTACGGCCTCGACCACAATGATGGCATCGTCGACGACTGTCCCGATGACCAATACCAAGGCAAACAGAGTAATCAAGTTGATACTGAATCCCGCTATGCTCATGAAAGCAAACGTACCAATCAACGATACGATAATGCCCACCAAAGGGATAATGGCCGAGCGCACGTCCTGCAAAAACACATACACCACGAGGATAACCAAGATGATAGCTTCAAGCAAAGTCTTGATTACCTCCTTCATTGACGCGTATAAGAAGTCATTCGTGCTCTGCAATTGTACTATCTCAACACCTTTGGGCAGGCTTTTTCTCGCCTCATCAAGGAACTTGTCGATGTTGTTGTTTACCTCTGTCGCGTTTGAGCCGGCGGTTTGGAAAACCATGCACGTCACACCCGGATGCCCATTCAATTTGCCTTCGTACGAATACGACTCCTGTCCCAACTCGATGTCGGCTACGTCTTTTAGTCTCAGTATTTCGCCGCTTTCGGAGGCTCTGATGACTATCTCGCCAAATTCTTCGGGCGTGAGCAAACGCCCGCTATATTTCATGGTGTACTGGAACGTTTCCTTCGAGTTTTCACCGAATGAACCGGTCGATGCCTCGATATTTTGCTCGGACAGCACTGTCGTGATGTCTGACGGAATCAGACTGTAGCGCGACATGATGTCGGGTTTCATCCATATACGCATACTGTAGTCGCCACCCATCACTGTCAGGTCGCCCACGCCGTTGATACGGAGGATTTCCGGCTTCAGATTGATGCTTATGTAATTGGCGAGGAACTTCTCGTCATACGTATCGTCAGTGCTGGTCAGGGTGAAAGTTTGCAGCTGGCTGGTTTGCCGTTTGGAGGTGGTAACCCCTACCTGTGTCACTTCGGACGGCAATTGCCCAGTCGCTCTCGACACACGGTTCTGCACGTTCACCGCCGCCATGTCGGGGTCGGTGCCTTGCTTGAAATAAACGGTGACGCTGGCCTGTCCGGAGTTGCTGGCCTCGGAGGTCATGTAGGTCATGTTTTCCACCCCGTTGATAGCTTCTTCCAACGGAGCGATTACGCTGTTAATCAAGGTCTCTGCACTGGCACCGTAGTAAGTGGTGCTCACTCGTACGGTTGGGGGGGCAATGTCCGGATACCGTTCAACGGGCAGAGTGAAAACAGAGATCAGCCCTACCACAACGATGAAAATGGAGATGACCGACGAGAGTACAGGGCGTTCAATAAAATGCCTTAGGTTCATGCGTCAATCCTCCTTCGTTTGGTTAGCGGTGCTTCCTTTCGCCACGATGGGTGTCCCTTCACGCAGCAGCCCCGCACCTTCGGCCACAATGACATCACCTTCGGCCAAACCGCTTTCCACAATGTATTCCTGACCTCCGTTCACACGGCTCACTGAAATGAGAGTGGAAACTGCTTTACCATCGACCACTTTATAGGCATAGGTCTGATCCTGCACTTCATAGGTAGCTGCCTGGGGAATGACAAACACGTTGTCACGCTGCTCGGGGATGACCACATTGCCCGCACCGCCACTGTGCAGCAATTCCTCCTGATTGGGAAAAGCGGCACGGAGGCTCACCGAACCGGTCGACTGGTCTATCACACCGCTGATTGTCTCTATCTTTCCTTCGTGTTCATACATGGAATTGTCGCTCAGACGCAATTGAACGGAAGGCATCTGCTCCAAAGCCCGGTCTTTTGAACCATATTGGCGAATCAAGCCCAACAGTTGGTTTTCTGTCATGGAAAAATAGACATACATCACCGAATTGTCAGACACGGTGGTCAACGGTTGAGAAAGGGAAGAACTCACCAAAGCACCGATGCGGTAGGGTAGGGTACCCACCACGCCATCCGACGGGCTGGTCACCACGGTGTAAGACAGGTCGTTGCGCGCATTGACTTCTTGCGCCTTCATCTGCGCCAGTTCTGCCTGAGCCGTGAGCAGAGAGTTTTTCGCCGTGTTCAAGTCATATTCCGACACTACTTCCTCTTCGAAAAGCACCTGCCTGCTCTCGTAGGTCAGTTGGGCGTTGGCAAGGGAGGCTTTCGCCGCTTCCACATTGGCCAAAGCCGTCTGCAAAGCAGCCTCATAGGGCACTTGATCGATTATGAAAAGGGCTTGTCCTTTTTTTACGTGTTGACCCTCAGAGACGCATAACTGTGTCAGTTTGCCGCTCACTTGGGGATAAATCTCAATGTCCTGCCGGCCTTTGATGGTGGCCGGGTAGGAGGTAAACAAGGTCCGGCTTGCCGGAACAATCGTCATCACCTCATACTCAATGCTACTCCCCTGCTGCGTAGTCTGTTTGCAGGCAGGGAAAACCAGGCTGCAGGCGATGCTTATACATGCCAGCCTTGCGAAATACAACTTCCTATTCATACTAATACCTGATAGATAATTACAATTTCAACGCGACAAAAGTACTGCCTTTACCATTAAATGGCTTTTTCAAAGTGCGCATATATATATTCAATTTCAGAACAAAAAGTGTGAGAAGTGCATAAGATGTGTTATTTTTGCGGGATGAAAACGGAAAAACATATCTACCAAGATTACATGAAGATAGCCACACTGCGCGAACCGTTTGTCACCGGGACGGGACACTTACCTTTTGCACACGGACACCTGTGGAAAACGACAGGAGGACTTGTCTGTCTCTGTCTGCAAGGTACGGCCCGCGTGACTATCGACCTGCAGGAATATACGTTCAAAGAGCACACACAGATGCTGCTCGTACCTGGTACTATCTTTAGAATCAATGAAGTAAGTGATAATTTTACACTGCAGTATTTCTGTTTCTCAAGAGAACTGTTCCAAGAGGCGTGTTTGCACATGGTATCGTCTTTCATCACTTATCTGAAAGAAAACCCATGCTACACTTTGTCGAAACGAGATTTTTTGCAGGTGAACGGACTGTTGCAATCCGTGTCAATCGTATACATAGACAAGAAAAAGCATTTCCGCACACCGATCGCCAAAAGTCACCTGCAAATACTGCTGCTATGCGTCTACGACAAGTACCAGCAGTTTTACAACAGGCGAAAAGTGGCAAGCGACAGCCGACAAGACGAGCTGTTCCGAAATTTTATCACCTTGCTGAACGAGCATTCCGACAGCGAGCGTGAGGTGGCATTTTATGCCAATCGGCTGCAAATCTCCACAAAATATCTCAGCGGCATTTGCAAACACATCGTCGGTAATTCACCCAAAGAAATCATTGACAGCTTTGTCATCATGCACATCAAAGTCATGTTGCGATCCACAGATATAAGCATGGTGGACATTGCCGACCGGCTGAAATTCCCCGACCTGTCGTACATGGGGCGCTACTTCAAGCGACACGAGGGCATCACCCTCACGGAATACCGCACAGGACGCGGCCGAAAAAGCCAAACACCTCGTTGAACGCAGCGGAAGGGTGGAA
>CAYPFZ010000077.1:2406-7205 GCA_964410225.1 uncultured Paludibacter sp. | reverse complement strand
CGCAGCTCGCGGCGCGTTAGTACGCAATTTTTGCTGCGTACTTATCCGGCAAAAACCGCGTTAGTACGCAGCACGCAGCGGGGAAAGCACGCAGCGAAAGGGGGATAAAAAAGGGATAAAGAAGGCAGGACAATGCCCGGTGGATAGTTCAACGCCCGTTCCGACATCCTGTTTGATAAAAAAAGACGACCCCCGGAGTCCGTCGCAGGACTTCACGGGAGTCGTCTCTCTATCGAAAGAGGCAGTGTCTGTTACATCATGCCGCCCATGCCGCCACCCATCGGCATGTTAGGGGTCGGATTTTCTTCTTTCTTTTCAGCGATTACGCTTTCGGTGGTCAGGAACATACCGGCAATCGAGGCCGCGTTTTCCAACGCCACACGGGCTACCTTGGTGGGGTCGACTACGCCTGCCTTGAAGAAGTTTTCATAGGTGTCGGTACGCGCGTTGTAGCCAAAGTCACCTTTTCCTTCGCGCACTTTTTGCACGATGACAGCGCCTTCCTTGCCGGCATTGGCCACAATCTGACGAAGGGGCTCTTCGATGGCACGTTTCACGATTTCCACACCCGTAGCCTCGTCTTCATTGTCAGCTTTGAGCTTACTCAACGCATCGATGGAGCGGATGTAGGCCACGCCACCGCCCGGCACGATACCTTCTTCGATGGCTGCACGGGTTGCACTCAGGGCATCGTCTACACGGTCTTTCTTTTCTTTCATCTCTACCTCGGAAGCCGCACCGACATAGAGCACAGCCACTCCGCCTGATAGTTTGGCCAAACGTTCCTGCAACTTTTCACGGTCATAATCGGAAGTTGTGGCCGCTATTTGAGCCCTTATCTGTCCGATGCGCGCTTGGATGGTCTCCCTGTTGCCCGCACCATTGATAATAACCGTATTGTCTTTGTCGACAGTCACTTTTTCGGCCGTACCCAGCATTTCTAACGTAGCATTTTCGAGCCGGATACCCTTTTCTTCGGAAATGACAGTACCGCCGGTCAATACCGCGATGTCTTCCAGCATCTCTTTGCGGCGGTCGCCAAAACCGGGAGCTTTCACCGCGCATATCTTCAGTTGCGAACGCAGACGATTGACAACCAAAGTGGTCAAGGCTTCGCTATCAACATCTTCGGCGATGATAAGCAACGGACGACCGGTCTGCACAGAAGTCTCGAGTATCGGCAAAAATTCCTTCAGGTTGGAAATCTTTTTGTCGTAGATGAGGATATAGGGTTTTTCCATTTCCACTTCCATCTTTTCCGTATTCGTCACAAAGTAAGCGGAAATATATCCCCTGTCGAACTGCATCCCTTCCACCACCTCGATGGTAGTGTCTGTACCTTTGGCTTCTTCGATGGTTATCACGCCGTCTTTCGACACTTTACGCATGGCATCGGCCACAAGTTTCCCTATCGAAGCATCGTTGTTGGCTGATATGGTGGCCACTTGTTCTATCTTGTCGTAGTTGTCGCCTACGGTTTCTGCCTGTTCAGCCAGATTGGCTACCACCACCGACACGGCCTTGTCAATGCCCCGCTTCAAATCCATCGGGTTGGCACCGGCAGTCACGTTCTTCAGACCTACGCTTACAATGGACTGTGCCAGCACGGTGGCTGTGGTCGTGCCGTCACCGGCATCATCGCCCGTCTTCGAGGCAACTTCTTTCACTAACTGCGCACCGAGATTTTGGAAAGCATCTTCGAGTTCTATCTCCTTGGCCACTGTCACACCGTCTTTCGTGATATGGGGAGCGCCGAACTTTTTCTCGATAATTACGTTACGTCCTTTCGGGCCAAGAGTTACCTTCACGGTGTTGGCCAGTTCGTCAACCCCTTTCTTCAACTGCTCGCGGGCATCTATATTAAAAAGAATTTCTTTTGCCATAATTCAGTCTCCTTTTTGATGTTCTTGTTATTTGTTGTCGTTTTCAAAGGATAGCCAAGATGTCGGATTGGCGCATGATGAGGTATTTTTCACCTTCCCATTCCAATTCTGTCCCGGCATATTTACCATAAAGTACGCGGTTGCCTACAGCTACAACCATTTCTTCGTCTTTTGTCCCTTTACCCACGGCGAGCACTTCACCTTGAAGAGGTTTTTCCTTGGCTGTATCGGGGATGATGATCCCGCCCACTGTCTTTTCTTCCGCCGGTGCAGGTTTGACCAGCACGCGATCTGCTAACGGTTTGATGTTCATGACTTGTTTTGTTTATTGTTATAACTGACTGTTGTCCCGGTTCTGAACGCTTCAGGCCTGTGCACAACGCTCCCCCTTGTGCATATTTTATGCCAAAACGTTTTTATTGCGAATTGACAGCTTGCAGACAAAGACAAACCAACCTGATTATGCCAATTTGTCACGACCAAGGGAAAGATAACACAGATAAAGCAGTTTATAAAGGTCGAACACGCGGAGAGAGGGCGCGGATGAAAGCAGGTTGGTTCTCATGGGCCGGCGACACAGAGGGAAAATGCGCCCCAACGGACGGGTCAAATGACGGCGTTGAAACGAAAGGAAAGTGTGCATAAGATGTGAGTCGTTTGCCAGACAAGGGTAACGCCCCTCCACATGGAGGCGATAAAGATTGGCCAGGCCGACTTCAGCTTTCCGCAAATAGACATCATTCGGCTCCACTCCTCTGTGTACAAGCGGGTTGTCGATATGTTTCACCGTGTAGCCCAATTCGGTCAGGCGGATGGAAAAAAGCGTGTCTTCATAACCGTAACCGCTGATGGTTTCGTCGAAGCGAACTTGCCGGAAAATCGATTTGGAGATAAGAAAGTTGAACGTGGTGAACGACTTGAAGCGCATCCGCTCACGCTCTTCGGCAGTACGCGCCTCCCGCGTGCGGCCATACTTCAGCCGCAGACTGCACGATGGGTCGTCGAAAGCAGGGTCATAAGCCGTACCACCCACCACAACACAAGACTCGTCACGGAAAGACAGATAACGACCGATAAAGTCGGAGTTTTGCACTTCAGCGTCGCAGTCAATGAAGAGCAACTGCCCGTAACGAGCCTCGTCGGCCAAACGGTTGCGGATGGCAGCCCGACCCACGTTCGCCGAAAGGGGAATGTAGCGACAGTTGTCCAACGCAGACAAAGTGGCATTCTGCTCCGTGTGAAGAGTCGAACCGTCCTCCATGACGATGATTTCGAACTCAGAGAGCAATGCAGCGGCCTGCCGGTACAGCTCGTGCACCAAAGAGCTTACATCATAGTTGTATACCGGAATGAGGACGGAGAGCATGAGCTGATTGTGTTATCAATGGACATTGTCCCGGTCCACCTTCGAAAGAGAAAGGGGATTGGGGCGAAGACCGCGAAGGCACGTATTCCACCGGCATTGTTCATCACGACCGTTGCGTCGCAGCGATAAAAAGCTGCTCGAGCACCTCCGCACCCTGCCGACGGGAATAATCCATGCGTATTTGCTCATCGACAGTGCCGACAGTACGCCCCGTAGCCTTCCACTCGTTGAAAAGACGGAGCAGAAAAGCGTCGATCTCCTGCGGATCGGATGAGGCAATCCCGCAACGAATGGCTCTCACAACTTGCGGAAGGCAGTCGCCGTTGTCAGGGGTGCAAAGCACGGGACGGTTTGTCCCGACCGCTTCAAAAAACTTGGTGGTCATCATGCCGAAAAAACGCTTTTTCGGCGTATTCATAAGCACTACCAACACCGAGCTGCGCGCCATTTCAGTTTGCAGTTCATAGGGTGACACAAAGTCACGATAGTCCATGAAGGCTTGCAGGCCGTAACTGCCGGCCAAATCGTCGATGAGGCGGCGCGACACCTCGTCGACAAACCAGCGCATCACCGTATTGTCGGGCGAGAGCACACCCTGCGCACTCAACCGGGCCACCGATTCGAGAAGGGGGCGCGGGTCACGCATCAGTTCGTTGAAAATGCGACCGAAGTAGGAGATGGTGAACTTGGGCGTAGGCTCGGCAGCAGGGTAAAACTGGCGCTCGTCAAAACCGTTGTAAACAAGCTGCGTGTTGTCATTATAAGCCGAAAGCGTCTTCACATGCCAGGGCGACACGGTAGTGACGGCCTCAGCTTTGGCCAGCACCCGGTTGCGGCGTGACAAGCCCGTCTTTTTGTAGAGGGCAATGACAGGGCGAGCCAACAGACGGGGCGGGCGACGGGCCATATAATAATTGTCGTCGGGCGACTGTTCGGCAATGTCACGCAAGTCTACAAAAAGCGGTATACGCTTGAGAGCTGCCACTTTGGCCGATACGGTAAGGGGAAAAGTAAAGTTCGACGAACAAAACACCACATCGTACGTCTTCTCCTCCCAAAACGGACGCGACTTGCGGAAAAAATAGCGCCCTTTGTAGTCGAAGGCAACACCGAGAACGAACTTCAGCAGCCACTCGACCTTGGCAGGCAAGCCTTTGTCGCACTTATAATAAGGCACGGCCAACAGACGCACACCCTGAGGGAGAAATTGCTCATGACCCGAACGTTCCGCCACGCAGTCGACCTCCCAGCCCTTCTCCAAAAAATAAGACATAAAGTAACGCAAACGCGGGACGTAAGCCGGTGGAAGAAACGATTCTATGAACATCAATATCCTCATCAGAAGTGTCATTTCGTCAAGGAGTGACAAAGGTAACACTTTTTCACCGGTAAAGCGCACAAGGGGCGTGCCACCCTCTCCGGGACAGGCCTCCCCTTGCAAACCCGCCCCCGACGGCGATGCCTCCTTGCTGTCATAATGCGTGTATATCAACAAGATAAACGGCATTCCCGACGGCCTTTGTTTCTCCCTTTTGCTGCGTGCTTTCCCG
>CAYPFZ010000077.1:0-2306 GCA_964410225.1 uncultured Paludibacter sp. | reverse complement strand
CCCGCCGCGAGCTGCGTTAGTACGTAGCAAAAATTCCCTAAGCATCCGCCGGAAGGGGCTTTTAAAGGCTCAAGAAGCGGAAAAATACCCTGCCTGAAAGATGCGAGAAAAGTGGTTTGGGAAGTCATGGTGGGGTAAGGAAATATATTTTTATTCCATGATAACACCTTGTGTTTGTTTTGCTATCTTTGTACCGAGGAGAATCCGTTCAACTTTTAACCTTGAGTCGTTGAGAGTGCATGCGGGGAAAAGTCACGCCGCTACTCTCGACGAGAAGGGTTCTTTTGAAAACTTCAAAGCGCAGACAGACAATGGCGACGAGCAACGGTCAGCGGCAGCAGCTGCACAAGACGATATGGGCTGTGGCAGAGGATTTGCGAAACAGCGTTGACGGTTGGGATTTCAAGCAATACGTGTTGGGCATGTTGTTCTACCGCTTCATTTCTGAGAACATCACCCACTACATCAACCGTTTGCAGCGCGAAGCCGGACAGAAGGATTTCGATTATGCTTCGTTTTCTGACGACCGGGCGGAGAGTGCCCGCGAGCAGATCGTGGCGGAAAAAGGTTTCTTCATCCTGCCGTCGGAACTCTTCTGCAACGTCAGATGCAGGGCAAAGGCAGACGCCAACCTGAACGAGACCCTACAGCAAGTGTTCAGCAACATCGAAGCCTCGGCCAAGGGTGCCGAAAGCGAAGACGACTTGAAGGGACTGTTTGACGACATCGACGTGAACAGCAATAAGTTAGGCACAACGGTGACAGGGCGCAACGAGATGCTCTGCAAAATCCTCGACAAGATAGGTGCGCTCGACCTCGGCGGCGACTATGCCGACAACCGGATCGACGTGTTCGGCGATGCCTACGAGTTCCTCATGACCATGTACGCCAGCCACGCCGGGAAGTCGGGCGGCGAGTTCTTCACTCCGCAGGAGGTCAGCGAGCTCTTGGCACGCATCGTGACTCTGGGGCGGACGGAGGTGCGAAAGGTCTACGACCCGGCCTGCGGCTCAGGCTCGCTGCTCTTGCAGTTTGCCAAGCTCTTGGGAAAGGAAAACGTGCAGAAGGGCTTCTTCGGGCAGGAAATCAACATCACCACCTACAACCTCTGCCGCATCAACATGTTCCTTCACAACATAGGCTACAACAAGTTCGACATACATTGCGGCGATACGCTCACCGACCCTTATCATTGGGACGACGAGCCTTTCGACGCCATCGTGAGCAACCCGCCTTACAGCACCCGCTGGAAAGGTGATGCCGACCCCACGCTGATCAACGACCCGCGCTTTGCCCCCGCCGGGGTGCTTGCGCCCAAGACAAAATCTGACCTGGCCTTTACCATGCACATGCTCTCGTGGCTCTCCACCGACGGCACAGCGGCCATCGTCGAGTTCCCCGGCGTGCTCTATCGCGGCGGCGCGGAGCAGAAGATACGCAGGTATCTTGTCGAAAACAACTACGTGGACACGGTCATCCAGCTGCCGGCGAACCTCTTCTTCGGCGTGTCGATAGCCACCTGCATCATCGTGCTGCGCAAGAACAAGCGCGAGAACAAGACACTGTTCATCGACGCCTCGGCCGAGTTCGTGCACGAGGGCAACAAGAACAAGCTCGCGCCCGAGAACATCGAACGCATCGTCGACAAGTATGCCACGCACAAAGTAGTGCCGCACTTCTCGGCTTTGGTCGACAATGCCACAGTGGCCGCGAACGACTACAACCTATCGGTAAGTACCTACGTCGAAGCCGAGGACACCCGCCCGAAAACGAATATCAAGGAACTCAACGAGCGCATCAGCCGCATCGTGGCAGAAGAAAACAAGTTGCGCGCCGAGATAGACAAGATTATAGCCGAATTGGAACAAGAAGACGCGGCATGAACAGAATAGAGCGGATGTTGCAGGAGATGTGCCCCGAAGGGGTCGAGTATAAGAAGTTGGGGGAAGTGTGCGAGTTCAAAAGAGGAAATACAATTACGGCAAAAGATGCCGTTGAAGGGGACGTTCCCGTCATAGCCGGCGGTCAAAAGCCCGCATATTACCACAACGTGGCAAACAGGGAAGGCAAAACCATTGTCGTTGCGGGCAGCGGCGCATACGCCGGTTTTGTGAGTTACTGGGAAATCCCGGTATTCGTATCTGACGCTTTTTCTGTTGAACCCCTTCGCGGCTTGGATATTAAGTTCCTCTACTACTGCTTGCAAAACATGCAGGAAAAGATTCACGCTACTAAAAAAGGAGCAGGTGTGCCGCATGTCCACGGCAGTTCAATTGCCGGTTTCGAAATCCCCGTCCCACCCTTGG
>CAYPFZ010000076.1:6236-7220 GCA_964410225.1 uncultured Paludibacter sp. | reverse complement strand
CCCGCCGTCTCGGTTGCGAACCGGCAGTGACTCAATTACGAACTCGCAGCAGTCTTATGTAGCGATATACTATCCTGTAAATAAAACGAAAGGAGAATTATTTATTGCGGATGAACAGCCGAATGGGGGTGCCGTGGAAATCCCATTGGGTGCGTATCTTGTTTTCCAAGAAACGGCGATAAGGTTCTTTCACGTACTGGGGGAGATTGGCAAAAAAGACAAACGTGGGTATTTGGGTATTGGGCAATTGCGTGACGTATTTTATCTTGATGTATTTCCCCTTTACGGCGGGCGGAGGATAAGCTCCAATAATGGGGAGGAGGTATTCGTTGAGGCGGGAGGTGGGCACTTTTCGTTGTTTGTTTTCAAAAATCCTTTCGGCCAACTCCATCATTTTCAGAATGCGTTGCTTTGTCAGTGCCGAGGTGAAAACGATAGGGAAATCCACGAAGGGGGCGATGCGTTCGCGGATGGATTTTTCGTAGGCCTTGACAGCAGCAGGCGATTTGTCTTCCACCAAGTCCCATTTGTTGACACAAACCACCAAGCCTTTTTTGTTTTTCTGGATGATGGAGAAAATGTTCAAATCCTGGCTTTCCAATCCTCGCAAGGCATCGAGTACAAGAATGCAGACATCGGCATTTTCAATGGCTCGTATGGAACGCAACACGGAGTAGTACTCCAAATCCTCATTCACTTTGGCTTTTTTTCGGATGCCCGCCGTGTCAACCAAGTAAAAATTGTGTTGGAACTTATTGGACCGAAGGTAGATGGAGTCACGTGTCGTGCCGGCAATATCGGTCACGATGGTACGGTTTTCTCCCGTGAGGGCGTTGATAATGGACGACTTGCCCGCGTTGGGGCGACCCACTATCGCCAAGCGTGGCAAGTCTTCAAGGTTCTCTTCCTGCTGGGCATTGCCGTGAGGGAAGCGCGACAAGAGTTCATCGAGCAAATCGCCCGATCCCAAACCGTTGATGGCCG
>CAYPFZ010000076.1:3379-6226 GCA_964410225.1 uncultured Paludibacter sp. | reverse complement strand
CACAATATGAGGATCACCCAAACCAAGTTTGTAGAATTCGCCGGCTTGATATTGCATGTCGAAGTTATCCACCTTGTTACACACCAGCATGACCGATTTGGGGCTTTGCCGCAGTATGTGTGCCACCTCCATGTCAAGGTCGGTGATGCCTCCTTGCACGTCGACCACGAACAAAACCACGTCGGCCTCTTCAATGGCGATGATGACTTGGCGTTTGATTTCATCTTCGAACACGTCGGTCGAGTTGACTACCCATCCTCCGGTGTCTATTACGGAAAACTCGTGCCCGTTCCATTCCGATTTGCCATACTGTCGGTCGCGCGTCGTACCGGCCACCTCGTCGACAATGGCTCGGCGACTTTTGGTCAGCCGGTTGAACAATGTCGATTTGCCCACATTGGGACGTCCCACAATAGCTACAATATTTCCCATGTCTGTCCGGGTTACGAGTTTGCCGACAATTATAACTCTCAAATAAAACTCGGTTACTGTCAGTTCGTTATAAACCTAAAATCAACGGATCGGTAATGGATTCGCAACGTGCTGACCTCGGTGTTTTTCACCGCTTTGAAGTAGTAACGATTAGTTACACAAAAGTATGTATATGAATGTAGGCGAGCAAATCTGCGGGGAACATTTTTGAGAAACAAATTATTTTGACTCAATGGAACAAAAAACGACTTTGGATGCCGAAAATTCTTGTGAGAAGCAACGCTGCAGGCTCTTTTTACCTACATCTTCCCCTTATTCGAGGCAATTGGGACGCAAAACGCCAACGAGAGGCAAGGGAACAGCTGAACAAGCGGTTTGCCTTTAGCCGGTTTGCCCGTCTGAGCGCGAAGGATGAAATGCCTGGCGACATCACATCAATTTATCGTCAGACAAAAGTATGGTTTCTCTTTTTCTCAACGGGCGACCATGATTTTCTGCACTTTCTCTCCCACTTGCAACAGATAACCTCCGCCTGGCAGTTCTATCCGGTTGGTTCCCTGCACGGTCAGTCCGGCATGGTGTCGAGTGCCGGTAAGCGTGTACACCACTAAGGGCAGGCCGGCCTCGGCTTCCACATACACAGAATTTCCCTCCACACGATAACGGATGCCCTCATCCGGGGAGGGGGTGTGGGCCAAAATCGAGATTGACGTACAATTGGGATAAGAGGCGTAGGTCACGGGAACTGTCGAACACGAGATGGTGATGGCAGCCACACCCACTCCTCTTTCTTCTGTGCCGGTAGAGCCGGTGAACACCAACCGCCCCGTGCCCGACAACGCCTGTTCCTTCGTGGCAGTGCAGTCTGTCAGGGAGCTACTCGGAGCCGTCACCGTACCCCACGTATTCCCCAACTCGTCGGCAATGCACATCACATCGTGTCCGTAAAAGCTTCTTACCCTTGCCGAAATGCCGATAATATTCCCCAAATCAATCGCCGGAGAATGGATACTCCCCCCTGAGGGCAGCACGTAGTAATTTTCCGTTTGGTTCTCCCTTAAATTCACCCCTTGCAGCTCCCAACCTGCCGTGTCATTCACCGTCATTTGATACACTTGCACCTCTTCTTCCGGCCGCATTGTCGAGTAAACCGCATATAATGTCCCGTCTGCCGAGGGTACATACGCACCGGGAGCTATCAAAGAAGGTGGAGTTTCTGTTTGAGTTACAGGCTCTTCTGCCCATCCGGCAAAAACATACTCCTGGCAGGGCGGCACGGCTTCGGGCAAGACCACCGCCGAGGTGCACGTCTCCTGGCTCAGGCGTGCCGAGCCGGGGAGAGAACCACCGCAGGCCTGCAACTCTATCTCGAAAGTCTCGGCCGGCGAAAAATTGATCTGCACCTTGCAATCGCTGCCCGGCGATACGGTGAACACGTCGCCGTCTTGCACAACTTCGGCCTCGCCTTCAAGCAATTCCCAAGCCGGATCGGCATAGACGACACACGGACCGGGATAGGCGGTTATCGTTTTGTCAGCTACCTCCACCGTACCCATACTATCATCGTTGACAACGGCCTGCACCTCATACACGGGCGGAGCGATGCCCTCCAAAAACGTGAGAGACGAAATTTGTGCACTCACATTACTGTCGGTATCTTTATTGTTCCAATGTACCTCCAGCATGTAATACCTGTCGGGCTGCCACACCGTGTCAAGCTGAGGCAGAAAAGAATGCGTGCCTGCCACAGCGGTGACGACAATGACCTCATCGGGTTGGGAAAAGGCGGCATCGGGGGCAACGTAAAGATAAAATTGCTCTACCCCTTCATTCACGACATCTACCTGAAGCACAAACTCTTTCACGGCTATTGACAGAGGCTGCAGGCTTTTGATGTAGGACACGCCATCGCTTTTGCCACGCCCGCCGAAACGTACATAACTAGCCTCTTTATTGGTATTATGACATCCGTACAGCTCCCACGTGATGCCGTCTTCTTCCCAATACCAAATGTCATCGTATGAACTGGTTCCATAGGCTTTGGTGGAAAAATCGAGCACGTAATCGTCGGCACAGACTATCTGCGCAAGCGAAAATATCAATAGGGAAGGCAATAAAACTCTCGGGAAAAAGTGCTGTTTCATGGTATTTTCGTATTAAAAATTAAAAGGAGAAAAAGGACGGCGGTCGGAGTCGAACCAGCCTTCGCACAAAGATAAATCTTTTTTTAAAAAAAACAAGGCTGGCAACACACTCTTTTTTTTATGTCTGTTAAATCAACCCCGGAAAACCGACAACGAAAGGCCGCAAACTTTCTTGAAAGTGACGCTACCATCCTTCGAAAGCCTCTTTTGCTGCGTGCTTTCCCGTCGTGTGCTGCGTACTAACGCAGCTTTTGCCGGGTTAGTACGCAGC
>CAYPFZ010000076.1:0-3279 GCA_964410225.1 uncultured Paludibacter sp. | reverse complement strand
GTTTGCTTATCCGGCTTTTTTGCGGCGGTTAATTTCGGCCTTCAGCATTCGAAGTTCCCGTCCGGTTTGTCCTGCTACAGAAGTGTTTTCCTCCGCCCGACGGATAAGATAGGGCAATACGTCACGCACTTTGGCATACGGCACATACTTTGTCACGTTGAAACCCTCGTGAGCGAGATTGAAGGAGATGTTGTCACTCATTCCGAGCAATTGGGAAAAGAATATTTTGGGATTGTTCCTGCCGATGCCTTTTTTGTCGATGAGCTCAGCCAGCAGATAGTTGCTTTCTTCATTGTGCGTTCCCATGAAAAGTTCGAAATGTTCCAGATTATCGACAACGAATCGGACTCCTTCGTTGAAGTTGGCGTCAGTTGTGGGTTTGTCCTTGCAAATGGGATCCGGATACCCCATTTTGGCTGCGCGGGCACGTTCGGCTTCCATGTAGGCTCCACGTACAAATTTGATTCCCGCGATGTAGTTTTTCTCTTTGGCATCGTCGAAAATGCGGCGCAGATAGGGCATTCTGTCGTGACGATACATTTGCAAGGTGGCAAAGACAATGGCGCGACGTTTATTGTACTTGCGCATGGCCTCGTCTGTCAATTCGTCGAGGGCATTTTGGAAACAGCAGTCTTCTGCATCAACAAGCAGACGCACGTCATTTTTATATGCGCGCTCGCAGAAGGCCATGAATCGCTCTTTGAAGGCCAAAAACTCCTTAGTCTCCTCCGAAGTGAGTTCTTCCCTTTTTTCTGAGGCTTTTGCCAACAGCTCATCGGTAACGATGGTAGAAGGTTTGAACACGGCGTAGGCAAGGTTTTCGTTTCCCTTGGCAAAGTCGATAGAACGGATTGTTTCCTCGAATGTAGCCTGTATGCCTTGAGGTGTCTGTTCTCCCTCGGCGGAATAATCGAGGGTGGTGCTGACGTTGAATTTCTTCAGATGGTCAATCGTTTTTTGGCAATCCTCCAGCGTTTCTCCACCCACAAATTGTTTGTATAAGGTGGGTTTGACAGCCCATGCAAGAGGGAAATGTGTTTTCAAGGCGATGTGGCTTGCCACGCCGGCACATTTGACAATCCAAGGGTGTTTGATGGTATTAAACAGTATGTACGCATTTCTGAGTTCTGATTGAGATTTTGCAGAAAATGCTATTTCGGTATTGTTGAAATCTAACATGGCGTGGATTTGAATGTGAGAAGGTAGAACAAAGAAGACAGGCCGGCTACCACAATGTTTCTTTTCTGAGTAACCGGCCATGTCAGACGTTGCGGCGAATTATTTCTCGCCTAAGAAGGGATATTTGTAATCGGTAGGAGGAACCAAGGCTTCTTTGATGCACCTCGGGTTGGTCCAGCGAATCAGGTTTAACGGACCGCCGGCTTTGTCGTTCGTTCCTGAGGCTCTCGAACCGCCAAACGGCTGTTGTGCTATTACGGCACCTGTCGGTTTGTCATTTATGTAGAAGTTGCCGGCCGAATAGCGCAATTTGTTGAAGGCCTTATCTATGGCATAACGATCGTGGGCAAAAATGGAGCCGGTCAATCCGTAGGGCGAAGTGTTGTCGCAAAGTTCCAACGTTTGCTCATATTGATCGTCCTCATACAGATAAATTGTGATAACTGGTCCGAAGATTTCTTCCACCATCGTTTTGAATGTCGGGTTCGTGGTCTGAATCACGGTCGGTTCCACAAAATAGCCGACAGTTTTGTCCCCTTTACCGCCAAAAATAATTTCGGCATCCGGTGACGCTTTGGCGTAGTCGATATAACCCATGATTTTGTCAAATGACCTTTCATCGATCACGGCATTGATGAGATTGGTGAAATC
This sequence comes from uncultured Paludibacter sp., assembly GCA_964410225.1. Taxonomy (GTDB): domain Bacteria; phylum Bacteroidota; class Bacteroidia; order Bacteroidales; family Paludibacteraceae; genus QVMH01. The sequence continues at coordinate 1,449 of CAYPFZ010000076.1, read as the reverse complement.
CTGCACGTCGCCCATCTTGATTTCCTTAAGCATATCGCCCACATAGTCTTTGATTTCCTTCCACAACGACCGGGGCAGATAGGCACGCGACCCGGCAGAACATTTCTGTCCTTGGTATTCGAATGCTCCGCGCACAATGGCGGTTGCCACTTCCAACGGTTCGGCCGAGGGGTGGGCAAAGATGAAGTTCTTGCCTCCGGTTTCACCCACAATCTTCGGGTATGACTTGTAATTTCCGAGATTCTCCCCTATCTGACGCCAAAGCGTGTTGAAAGTCGCTGTCGAGCCTGTGAAGTGGAAGCCTCCCAAATTGGGGTCGGAAGTGATGACTTTGCCTATCACCGGACCTTCTCCCGGAACGAAATTAACAACGCCATCCGGCAACCCGGCCTCTTTGAACACTTTCATCAGCAGATAATTTGAATGCAAAGCGGTGCTCGAAGGTTTCCAGACGGCCACGTTACCCATCATGGCGGGAGCCATGTTCAAATTCGACGCGATGGATGTGAAGTTGAAGGGCGTCAACGAGAACACGAAACCCTCCAGCGCGCGATATTCCATGCGGTTCAGAGTGCCCTGCTCGGAATAAGGCTGATCTGCATACACCTGACCGGCGTAGAATGTGCTGAAACGCAAAAAATCAATCAGTTCGCAAGGAGCATCTATCTCCGCCTGGAACGGGTTTTTGCTCTGTCCCAACATGACAGACGCATTCAGGAGATAACGATACTTGGTTGCAAGCAATTCGGCTATACGCAACATCACCGACGCCCTTTCCACCCACGGCAGTTCAGACCATTCCTTGTGGGCTTTCATGGCCGCATCGACAGCCATTTGCGCTTCCTTTTCTCCCGCTTTATGGTAGACGGCCAACACGTGATGATGATCATGCGGCATGACCACCTTGCCCGTCTCATTGGTGCGTACCTCCTTGCCCCCGATAATCAGGGGTATTTCCCACTGCTCCGATGACAACTGCGCGAGAGCTTGTTTCAATGCTGTTTTTTCAACAGTGCCGGGAGCATAGCTCTTTACCGGCTCGTTCTCGGGTTTCCCAAATCGAAATAATGCGTTATTCATGTTGTTTGTGTTTATGATTGATGCCTTGTTTATATCGCTACCGCAAAATGCCGCCCCCGGAGCACAACCCGACACCTGATCAGGAAAAAACTACCGATTTTCAATACCAAGGCAGACCTCACGGACTTCACAAAGGAACAAATTTCCAAACTAATATGCAAACATGCAAGAAAAGAGCACGCCCTGAAATGCCCGAAATGCCTGTAAAACATCCTTACTTTCTGTCTCTTGACTCAATGACTCGAAACGACCCATGACACGATTTCTTTGGAAAAACCACATGGCGGATTCCCTGTTTCCGAGCCTTGGTTTCCCCCCTTCCGCTGCGTACTTACGCAGCGGAAGGGAGGGGCGAAGGGCTGTAGAACA
>CAYPFZ010000075.1:5608-7278 GCA_964410225.1 uncultured Paludibacter sp. | reverse complement strand
TCCTGCTCTCCGATGCTTTTCTGGGCAATGGCACCTCGCTGTGGAAGCTGCCGCGCCTGGCCGAGCTGCCCGACATCCATCCTCATTACGTAAAGGAAGGAATGCAAGGCTGCAAGGTCACCTGTCGCGACGAAGAGTCGAAGGTGCGTTACTGGAGTTTTCCCGGCATGGAAGGCTTCGAACACCGCAACGGAGGTCTGGAGAAAGACTATAATAAGGGATGTATCTCCATCGACGCGCTGAACCACGAGAAGATGGTAAAGACACGCGCTGCTAAGATAGAATACATCCGTCAGTTTCTTCCCGCGCTCAAGGTACAGGGTGACCCCTCTGCCGAGCTGCTGGTCGTTGGTTGGGGCAGCACCTACGGACACCTTATCAGCGCGGTGAACCGTGTCAACCGGGAGGGAAAGAAAGTGGCGTTTGCCCACTTCAACTACATCAACCCCTTGCCCGCCAACACCGCCGAGATTATCTGCCGCTACAAGAGGGTGCTGGTGTGCGAGCTGAACAACGGGCAATTTGCCCACTACCTGAAGTCCGAAGTTCCCAACATGGACTGTCATCAATACAACAAGATTCAAGGTCAGCCGTTCACCGTTTCCGAATTGGCCGCCTACATTTCCACATTAGCATAACCCGATTATGGAAACAACAAAGCACTATACAGCAAAAGATTTCAAGAGCGATCAGTATGTGCGCTGGTGTCCCGGTTGTGGTGACCACGCCATCATCAGTGTGTTAGAGAAGGTGATGGCCGATTGGGGTGTTCCTCCCCACCAGACGGCCGTCATTTCGGGCATCGGTTGCTCGTCGCGTCTGCCTTATTACGTCAACGGCTACGGTTTCCACACCATCCACGGGCGGGGGGCAGCGGTAGCCACGGGAGTGAAAGTGGCTAATCCCTCGCTGGCCGTCTGGCAAGTCACCGGCGACGGCGACTGTCTGGCCATCGGCGGCAATCATTTCATCCACAGCGTGCGCCGCAATGTCGACATGAACGTGTTGTTATTCAACAACCAGATATACGGTCTGACCAAAGGCCAATATTCCCCCACGACCAAGAAGGGCGGCATCACCAGGTCGTCGCCCTACGGCACGGTGGAACGCCCCTTCCGCCCCGCGGAGTTGACCCTCGGCTCGCGAGGCACCTTCTTTGCGCGCACGCTCGACGTCGATTTGAAGACCGCCCAGATGGTGCTCAGCGCCGCCGCTCGACACAAAGGCACTTCGGTGGTGGAATGCTTGGTCAATTGCGTCATTTTCAACAACGGGACACACGGATGGATAGCCGAAAAGTCGACCCGCCCCGACCGTACCATCGTCTTGGAACATGGCAAGCCCATGATTTACGGCACACACCGCGACAAGGGGCTTGTGCTCGACGGTTTCAACCTGAAGGCCGTGACCATCGGGCAAGACGGCATCACCGAGAGCGACATCCTCGTACACGATGCCCGATGTGAAGACCCCACCTTACACATGAAACTATCCATCATGGAAGGGCCGGACTTACCCATCGCCATGGGGGTTATCCGCGACGTGGAGGCAGAGACCTACGACCGTGCGGTGGAAGAGCAAATCGAACAAGTGCGCGCCGACTCGTCGATAAGATGCTTTGACGAGCTCATCGACAGTCTCGAACAGTGGGAGATATAACCCCGTTCCTT
>CAYPFZ010000075.1:4294-5508 GCA_964410225.1 uncultured Paludibacter sp. | reverse complement strand
TTCCTTACTCACACATTCTGTCACGGCAGCAGCTCCTCATCCCGAGGGCAGGCTGCCGTGCTTGTTTGCAAAAGAGCCCGCAGAGGCCTCCGATTCTCACAACAAGCCCTCTGTAAGACAGCCTCTGCTGCGTTAGTACGCAAGAGAAGGGGATAAAGGCAGGGTGCCGGAAGACGTGGTTGGCAGTGATTGGCGTTTTTCCCACCCGGGCGGCGACCCCCTGTGTGTTTTTTGTAGAAGTCTTCGTTATGTCAGTCAGCATCGGTTCTTATCGTTTCGTTATCGACGCTTACCTCACCGACTTCAGGGGCAAGGCCACCCTGCCGTTGATGAGCAGTTTCATTTTGCGTGCCGCCACCATGCACGCCGAGGAGCGCGGTTTCGGCTATTCTGCCATGACCTTGCGGCGCAAGGCGTGGGTGCTCTCGCGTTTTGTACTCCAGATGAAGGAATACCCGCGCAACGACCAGGTGGTGCAGGTGAACACGTGGGTGGCCGATGTCAACAAGTTTTTCACCGAGCGTTGCGTGTCGTTCGAGTTGTCAGGCGGGCGGCTTTTGGGTTTCGCACGTACCCTCTGGGCGGCCATCGACATAGACACGCGTCGTCCCACCAATGTGTTGGAGTTGGGCGACTTGGTTCACTGCCTTCACTCGCGACCGATTCCCATCGACGGTCCGCGCAAGATACCTCGTTTGTCTCAAACCCTTCCTGCGGGAAAATTCACCGTGCGTTACAGCGATGTCGACATTAACGGGCATTTGAACAGCATGAAGTATGTGGAACATTTCATCGATCTATTCGACTTGGAGCAGTTTCGCGCGGGCGACATCCGTCGTTTCGAGATAAATTATGTGAACGAAGCCCGTTTCGGGATGCCTCTTCGTCTTTACCGCAGCGAAGAATCGCCCGGAGTTTTCGTTGTCGAAATGAGGGATGAAGACACCCTTGTCAGCGCGGCGAGGGTCGTTTGGGGCGATTCCGATGCCGACGATTGGCAGGCGGCGACGAAGTGATTGTGGATACTGTTCCAAAAAATGCAGATCCAAGACAGAGGAACAATTTCTATCCTATCCACAAAAGCCGCAAAATCAGCTCAAAACATCTTTTTTCTTCACCCTTGTCTCCCCCTTCCGCTGCGTGCTTACGCGCCGGAGGTCTCTATTCCAAGGCTTTCTGACGGCGTTTGCGGGAAGGTCGGTCGGGTAGGTGTA
>CAYPFZ010000075.1:0-4194 GCA_964410225.1 uncultured Paludibacter sp. | reverse complement strand
CTCTATTCCAAGGCTTTCTGACGGCGTTTGCGGGAAGGTCGGTCGGGTAGGTGTAGCAGAGGTTCAGTGCGTTCGAAGCCCTCGCAGCCAGTCGCCGATGTCCATGCGTCGCTTGCCGGATGCTTGAACCGAGCCGAGAGCGACGTAGCCGTCGGAGCAGGCTATCTTTACGTATCGCTTGCCGTCGGAGCGCACCGTGCCGGGTGTTTCGAGCGGCGGGGTGGTTTCGGTTTCCACCTCAAACACTTTCAAGATGGTGGGGCTCTCCTGCCCCGGGAGCCGGAGGCTTGTCCAAGCAGCGGGGTAGGGGCTTAAGCCTCTCACGAAGTTGCGCACCGTTTCGGCCGGTTGGCAGAAGTCTATCCGGCAGGTGTCTTTGAATATCTTCGGTGCGGTTTTCAGCGTGCTTCCGGGGTCAAGGAGTTGCGTCTGTTCGAGGGTGTTGACTTGTCCGCTTGCCAGCTGTTCGAGGGTGCGACACACCAAAGTGGCTCCTACGGACATGAGTCGGTCGTGCACCGTGCCCGCCGTGTCGTTGGGGGTGATGGGGATGCGCTCTTGCAGGATGATGCGCCCCGTGTCGATGTGATGGTCGAGGAAGAAGGTGGTCACTCCGGTTTCCTTTTCGCCGTGTATCACAGCCCAATTGATGGGTGCCGCGCCACGGTATTGCGGCAAGAGGGAGGCATGCAGGTTAAACGTCCCCATGGGAGGCATGGCCCACACGGCTTCGGGCAGCATGCGAAAAGCCACCACCACCTGCACGTGTGCCTGCAGCTCGCGCAGCTGTTTCAAAAAAGTCTCCTCTTTGAGTTTCTCGGGTTGCAAGACGGGCAGGCCATGTTCGAGGGCGTAGCGTTTCACGGGCGTTTGCTGCACCTTGTGCCCTCGTCCGGCCGGTTTGTCGGGAGCGGTCACCACCCCGACAACCCGGTAGCGGCTTTCCACCAATCTTTTGAGGCTCTCCACCGCAAAGTCGGGGGTGCCCATGAATACGATTCTCATATCGGGGTGAAGGGATGAGACTTCGTGCGGACTTTGTTGTTTTTCCGGCATGGTCGTGCGTGCTTGTCGGGTCAGTGTTCCGTGCGTCGGTCGACACCCCACATGAGCTTGCTCTTGAGCGTGCCGAAGAAGGTGTGACCCGGTAGTCTTACGATGCGGATGGCAAAGTCGGCCTTACGGATGCGCAGACCGACGGTTTGCTCTATAACTTTATGTCGTCCGTCGACAGAGAGGAGGTAGCAGCCGTTGCGGCTGTCGACCTTCAGGTCGATGTTCCAGGTGTCGGGGATGAGCAGGGGGCGCACGCTGAGGCTGTGTGAGGCGATGGGCGAGAGGAGCATTCCCTTTACCTGCGGCATGACGATGGGGCCTCCCACGCTGAGCGAATAGGCCGTAGAGCCCGTGGGTGTCGATACGAGCAGGCCGTCGGCCATATAGGTGTGAACCAACTCGCCGTTGAGGGCGGCGGTGATGTTTATCATCGACGAGCTGTCTTGCTTGAGGATGGCCACGTCGTTGAGTGCATAAGGATGTTCTATGTGAGCAGCCTCGGAGGTGTCAACCCGCAGCAAGGTGCGCTCCTCTATGGTGCAGTCGTGGCAGGCGAAGGCTTCCAGTGCGTGACGCACCTCGTGCATGGCCACATCGGCCAAAAACCCCAACCGGCCGGCGTTGATACCCAGTATGGGGATGCCCTTGTCGCCCACTCGCGAGGCGGTAGTCAGAAAAGTGCCGTCGCCACCTATGCTCAAGGCCAGGTCGGCGGAGAAATCGTCTGATTCGATGGTTTCCACCTGCATGGAAAAAGCATCGAGGGCGGGACGGATCAACTCGAGCAATTCCGGAGTGAGCAACAGGGTGGTGATTTTCCCTTGCAGGCAGTCGACCACATGGGCTATGTGAGAGGCAACGGCCGTGCGGTGCGTATTTCCGAAAAGGGCTATCCTCATCATCTTGTCTTTAATGGATAAAAAACGTTCATTCCTTTCATCAGAAGAGCTGCGCGAACTGCCCCCGTTGCGGCAGACGGCAAGCCGGACAACAGACCCCGATGTGCCCTCGGAGCAATGATAGCAGGCTGATTTTTTGATATTTGTATGAAAATATCATCGGGTTGCATGAGGGGCTTTTCTTGCGTGCTTTGGCAGCTTTTGCTGCGTTAGAACGTAGTTTTTGCTACGTTAGTACGCAGCAGAAGGAGGGCAGCAAAGGGGTTACAGGCACTTTTTTGAGTCGATGAAAGTAAAAAACAAAAGACGGGGAGGTTTTGCGAAGTACCCTTTTTTAAACTATTTTTGTGGCCGGTGCAACTGACCTTTGCGCGACTTCCCAAAGTGCAAAGGAACGAAATGATACTTGGAAAAGCAAATTTTCTGACAACCATGACCAAGTTAAGTGTGAACATCAACAAGGTGGCTACCTTGCGCAATGCGCGTGGTGGCTTTGTGCCCGACGTGCTTCGTGTGGCACTTGATTGCGAGCGGTTTGGTGCAGATGGCATCACGGTGCATCCCCGTCCCGACGAGCGGCACATCCGTTATGCCGACGTGCGCGCGTTGCGCCCGCTGCTCACCACCGAGTTCAACATCGAGGGCTATCCCTCAGAGGCGTTCGTCGCTCTCGTTACCGAGGTGAAGCCTCATCAGGTGACCCTGGTGCCCGACCCTCCGGGCGTGTTGACTTCCGACGCGGGCTGGGACACGGTGACACATCGGGATTTTCTCACCCGCGTGATAGGCACGTTTCACGAGCATGGCATCAGAGTGTCGGTGTTTGTCGATACCAACCCGGTGAATATAGAACATGCCAAACGGTGCGGTGCCGACCGCGTGGAGCTGTACACCGGTCCGTATGCCCGACAGTATGCCGCCGACCGCCGGCAGGCAGTGGCTCCGTTTGTGCAGGCAGCACAACAGGCGCGCAGCGTGGGGCTTGGACTGAATGCCGGGCATGACTTGGACCTTCACAACCTCGCCTTTCTCCACCATCACATCCCGTGGATAGACGAGGTGTCGATAGGCCATGCGCTCATCGCTGACGCACTCTACCTCGGCCTCGAACATACAATAAAGAGGTATAAAGAACAGTTAATTTGACAGACGCGAGGCAGAACGAGCCCGCGCACGAACAAGACAAAACAGGAAGAAACAACTTAACCCACAGGACAGGAGAAATATGGACTTAATGCTCATCTTACAAGTCGTTGCCGAAGAAATGCCCGAGATGGTGGAACGTCTGCCCGAGACGGTGGAGCAGCTGCCCGAAGTGGTGGAACAAGCCCCGATAAACTACTGGCAGATGGCAACCTACGGCGGCCCCATCATGATTGTATTGGCTCTGATGCTGGCCTTCGGCGTGTATCTTTTTATTGAGCGCTTGGTGACGATAAAACGGGCGTCGAAGGAAGACCGCTCGTTTATGAACCGCATCAAAGATTATATCTGCGAGGGCAGAATCGAGTCGGCACTCAAGTTGTGCCGTGAAGAGAACACACCTTCTTCCCGCATGGTGGAAAAGGGCATCAGCCGATTGGGTCGCCCGATGAACGACGTGTTGGTGGCCGTGGAAAATGTGGGCAATCTCGAGGTGGCTCAATTGGAGAAAGGCATGGTCATCATGGCCTCCATCTCGGGTGGCGCACCGATGCTCGGATTTCTTGGCACGGTGACCGGGATGGTACAGACCTTCTACAACATGTCGCTCAATAGCAGCGGAGGCATACAACTGGGCGACCTTTCCTCCGGCATGTACCAAGCCATGGTAACCACCATAGGAGGGCTGATAGTGGGTATCTTGGCCTATTTCGCCTACAACTACATGGTGTCGAGAGTCGACTCTGTGGTGCGCAACCTGGAAGCAAAGACCATGGAGTTTATGGACATCCTCAACGAACCGGCCAAATAGTGCCGGCCGGCGGACGCGGTCAAACAGTCAAACGCGAGAAATTATGGCTCTAAAGAAACGAAACAAGATAGAAGCGGGGTTCTCCATGTCGTCCATGACGGACATTATTTTCCTGCTGTTGATTTTCTTCGTCATGGCCTCCACACTCTCCTCGCCCAACGACATCAAGATCAACTTGCCGCAGAGCAAGGCTACCACATCCACCCGCTCGGTTGTGGCCAAAGTGTCGATAGACGAATATGGCAACTATTTCGTGGCCAAAGGCAACGCCCGCCCGCAACAGGT
>CAYPFZ010000074.1:0-7282 GCA_964410225.1 uncultured Paludibacter sp. | reverse complement strand
CTTCAATGACAGATTTTACCTTAGCCGCGTCTACACGAAGGTCAAAGGCTAACATGTTGTAATCTTTGACACTCATATAGCCGGGCTCTTCCCTTAGTCGTTCGAGCAGCATGAAATAAATGCCGTAACCTTCAGCTCCCATCCTTGCGCGCAACGGGATGAGTTTGTCGGAATTTCGTGCGTTGCTATCGTGAGAAAAATAGTTGTTCATTAGCGTTGATTCTTTTCCTTCTTTAGTTTGGCGTTCTGCGCTTTGTAATACTTGATTAACTGTTCGTATTCAAAATCGCTTATCTTGGCCACTGTGGCGGCCCGCAACTTCAACAATTCAAAAGCCTTCGGCCCTATCTTACAGATTAAGTTCTCCCGGTAGCCTTCCAAATGGTCGGCCCTAAAGCGGTTGCAATAACGGCACTCGGCGTGACAGTTCTGCTCGTCAAAACGGGTTGCGGTGTGCACACGACTGAAATAATGTCCGCAATCGGCTTGACTGAACGGCTTTATTTGCCCACACGATATGCAACGGAAATAACCATTAGGCATACAGTCGCGCAAACGGATGTACAGACTGAACTCCTTGTCCAACCGGGCCTTTAAATTAGGCTTCCGTTTTGTGCCTGATAGGCTCTGTTTTTTGCGCTTCGTGTAATACATTTAGATATATTCTTTGTTGCGTTCTATTTCCATTTGTGCCAGTTGCAACAGCCTCTCCTCGTCGGGCGCGGGCAGGTAAATACTCGCCTCGCCGGCACTCCAGTTGCGAAAACGGTCTATCGCGGTGGTCATTTGGGCTGTATCCAGCTCGGTGGTGGAAAGTAAATACTTTACTTGGCCTAAAAACGGGTCGTCCTTTTTCCGGATAAACATGTCAGGGTTGACCAGTTTTTTAAAGTATTCTTTCTTTACCCATTCGAGCGTGTTGCCGGTTTGCGTGGCAAAATACCCCAAAATGACGTGTAGATAGGCGTTTTGCGACAAGGAGCGTTTGGGCTTCTTTTCGGTAAGTTCAAACACTTTTCCGCCCGCTATCAGCTTTTCGAGCCGCATACGCGCCTGAACGGCCTGCAATTCGTTACTACCGTCGTACCACATCAGAAGGGCAGGTCGTTATCTTCCGCCGCCGGCAGTTTGTCTACTTGTTCGGGCGACATTGGCGTGTTGCCGTCTACCATTTTAAAACTTCCGCACAAATAGTTCACGCCCTCTTTTTGTTCTTCCTTTTTGGGCGCGCAGCTCATTATGTGCGTGTTGCCGAACTTGTCCTCTTCCCTACGTGCGAAAATGCGCAGGTTTAGGTAAATCTTTCCGTTGTCCGCCTTGCGGAACAACTCTTTCGGAACGTCCGAAAGGCACATACTTCCGTACAAATACATAATTAGTTGATTTAAAAGGTTTTAATAATTATACTATCTTCATTCTCTTCGAGTTCTGCTTCAAAGATTATCTCCGCTTGGCCGGTCAAAAACTTGTTTATGAAAAAGATTTGACCTTTGCCCGTTACGCGCGGCGTGCTTATTATCTTGGTTTCGCCGTCGGCTTTCTGAATGGCGGTTTTCTTCACTTCAAACAGGCCTTGCCGCATGGCTCTTTGCGTGGGTAGGTTGTGGTTTTTGCCGCTGTTGCACAGGTAGCCTTTGCGGCGCAAGTAGACAAACAACCGTTTTTCGCCTATGTCGTAGCCGTTTTGCTTGATAAGTATGGCCAGTTGCCTGATGGATATGGTATCTTTGGAGGCTTCCACTGCGTGCGAAAACTGTACGCGCGGCGCGTCGGCTTCTATCTTTTGCTGCAGGCGTGCGTTTTCGTCTATTTTGTCTGCAGCCAGTCGCAAGGCTTCGGAGAATGTTTGTGGCATTGTATACTCGCCCATTTGCTTTATGGTTGCTTCCATTTTGTCGAACAGTTCGATAAACTGGATTTTGAAATTTGTGGCCTTTTCGCCGGTAAAGCCCATTACCAGCAAGGAAAATCCGCTTCGGTTCATTATGAACATAGGCTGCTTCTTGCCTCGTTGGTCGGTGTAGGTGGTTTCGTAAAACCAATTTTTCGCGGCTGAATTTTCAGCCGTGAGATTTTTAATTGACTGAATCACATTCTTGTGTTGTTTTCCGAACGTTTCAGCCACTTTCAGTGAATCGGTTACGGCTGTGCCTTTTTGTGTTTTGTACACCGCGTCTTGTTGGATGGTGTCGGTGTTTTTGTTTTGTGGTTTCATAGGTTAAATTATTTTTAGATTACGCAAAATCAATATTGCCTTCATTTTCTCTCCATCTAAGCAGCTTCAGGTCTTTGTTGTAAACGTAAGCGTTCCACGTTTTGGCAAGCAGGTTTTGCTTCATTGCCGCCGTCATTTTGGTGTGTGCCGACATATCGCGGATAAGCAGGTTTCGGTACAGCTTCACGGCATTGCAATCGCAATACTCGCCCATACACAAGGCTTCGAAAAAACACATTATTAAATCCCATGTGTGGTTCTTTACCTTTAGAAGGTAGGTTATCACGGCAAAGATTTCACTTATTTTCATTAAGTATCCGTCCTTGTAAAATATCACCGCTTGTTTAAGAATGGATTGATACAGTTCCGGCGTACGGTAATACTCCTCGAGCAAGTCTTGGCGGGTTATTTTGGTGTCTCTTGCGTTGAAACCGCCGTGGAATAACTGATTGCGGCCTTTGGCCAATACGAGAAATCTGGATATGCCGGCGGATATGCCGGCGTAGTTTTTTATGCCCGCAATAGCGAACACGTCTGCGCCCGTGCGGCCTTTGCCCGTGTCGATAGTGTGGAACACGTCCTCGCTTATGCCGCGCGTTACGGCCATTGTTACACTTACGCCGCTCTTGATGATTGCGGCCAGTCGGTGTTGCCCGTCGAGCAGCCGCCCGCTTTCCGAAAAGATAATCGCCTCGCCGTTCATCCGCCATTGGCCGCGCCGCATTTGGTCGGCCAGTGCGAGTACATAATTCTTTGACAATGGTCTGTTCAGCGTGTTGCTTTTCAGGTATTCCGCCGCCTTTGCGGGGGTTATGGTTTCTATTTGGCTGTTGTAGTTCATAGTTGGATTAGTTTTTAAATGGATATATATCAAAATTACGTACTATCTCTTCGAGTGTATTATCTATTCTGTCTTTGTAGTCGTATATTTGATATTTCAACTCTTCTATCTCATTTTTGCGGTCATTGTACGCGTCTTCCAGCATTTCGCATTCTTTTTGCAGGTTGTTATAGTCGTTTTGCCATTCATCGTTTGCTTCTTCCAATTCTTTAATTTCTTTTTTCAGTTGCTCGTTCTTTTCGGTCAGTTCTTGCACTTTGTGCCTTAGTTCTTGCAATTCTCTTTGCAGCATTTCTTCTTCTCTCATAGTTGGTTGGGGTTTAGGGGTTTGAAATAATCTTTTATGTATTGAAATAGGGTCGCCTTTTGGCGGATAACTCGTATTACTTCCTCGTCTCTTGGTATGCGGAATTTAGCTACTTCGTTGGGCTGTATGTCCCGCAGGGCGTTTTCCTCGTCGTTATACGCATACACCGGGATAAATACCAGATTGGCCGCCTCGAGCCCGGAACAGAACAACTGCAATTGTATTTGTTGGTAATACTTCTTGAACTTCTTCTGTATGGTTTCCAAATAATCACCGTTCCGGATTGGCTCTATAAACTCCACAAAATCAGCAAAATACAAGGTTTTCAGTTCGTCAAAATCCACTACCTTGCCGCCTTCTATCCGGGCAAAGTCAAGACTTGCCGTAAACGCGTCCATGTCGGGGTTGGTCACTTTGTATTGCACCATGTAGCTTTCGGGCAATGTGGCCAAATACCGCTTTTCCAGTATCGCGCCCGTGCGCAATGCGTCTATCGGGCTTGCAAGGGCATTGTATACCGGCTTTTCGGCGGCTACAAACTTGCGCAAAAGGTTCTGGAACGTGACGGTATTTTTGCCCGCCATAAGTGCCGAAACGTCGCCACTGCCTATCACAAGGTTCATAACAGCCCCCTTTCTCTATAGGTTTTGAAAATGGTGTCTATTTGCTTTTCGGTGAGGTCGTCAAACTCGCCCACACAGAAGTGTTGCAACACGCGTTGCAGCTTTTCTATGTCGCTCATTAGGAATTGCTCCACTGCTACACGTTTGCTGCTCGGGCTTGCGTCGTGCCGGTCTTTGGGCGATGCTTCTTGGTCGGGGTCTTCGCCGGTGGCTATCTTGTACGCGTTCAGCAGGGCGTATTTCCGGGCGTATGTGGAGGCCTTGCCCGTGCCTTTGTCGCCTGAATCTAATCCGTGTCCGAAACTCTCTACTTCTATCCTCTCGTCGGGCTTTTCGGTATTGATAAACAACACGGTCATTTTTACCAAAAAGGAATAAGTTATCTTCTCTTTGCCGTTGTCAATGGTTTTGATAACCTGATTTTCAATCATTTCCTGCCGGGCCGGTATGGAAATAATGCCGTGCTTCTTCTCGGCTTCTTTTACGGCTTTGGTCACTGAAAAATCGGAAACGGCCTTGTAAGCGTATGCGCCCTTGCCTACCATCATGTCTTTTTCGAGCGACATTATTTCGTTGGATACGGCTTGTATTTTTTCAAAAATGTTCATAAGTCGGTTTGTTTCTTCCCCTCTTACGGCTTCGGGGGTTGCCTTTTAAATTGGCCGTCTCTCCGGCCTGTCGCGGCTCTTTCGCCGTTGTCATCGCGACTGTCAAAAGTCTTTTGTGCAGTAGCTTAAATAGTCGCCCCATACATCGCGTGTGTAGCGAAAGTGTGGTATTAGTTCGTACAGTTCTCTTACTTGTGGTTTGTTGTCTTCTGTGTCGATTGCCCGGCGCATTTCGTTCACTTTCTCAAAGGCTTCCTCGTCGGTGTCGGCATATACGTAAGCCGATAACTCTATCTTGTATCTCATAGCTCTTTTATTTTATACAAACATGCTGTTTACTTCTCTCCACGAGCCGAATGCGGGGTCAAGTCCGTATTCGGTGTGGTTTCTTTTCTCGTCCTCTTCTTCCCATTCCAGCTCTTCAATAAGGAAATTGAGGGCTTTAATTTCTTGCACTAAGCAGCTTGCTATTAGCTTGCGGTTATGATCTTCAAAGATTGCGTCTAATTCTTCGTCGCTCATGGTGTCCAGTCGGTCGAGCAGTTGTTCGTTTTCTTCTACTTCCCGGCGCAGTTCGCGCAAGTCGTACATATCATAATCGTCACCTATCATTGTTTTTTCGTTTTTAGTGTTTTACTTTCAGTCTATAGTTTTCAGCTTTCAGCTCTTCGTATTTTTCGGTTATGTAGCGGTTGGCCTCGTGTAGTTTTCGGTTATCGTCTTTCAGATAGCGGTTTTCCTTCCTTAGCCTTTCGGCTTCTTGTGTTTGCTCCTTTAGGAGGATTTCAAGTTCTATGTTTTCGAGCTGCAGTTCCTCTATTTGTGCTTTCAGTTCGTCGGGGTCGCTCATAACTTTCTCCTTTCCTTAAAATTTCCTGTTCAGGGCGGTGTAGTTTACCGCTTGCTTTCTTATCTCGTCGTTGGTGGGTATGCGGTGTTGCAACTGCCATTGTTCTATTTCCGACTTTTTGAAATAGGTGGCGCGCCCTTGTTTGTAGTGCGGTATGTTGCGTTCGCTTACCAAATGTCGGACGCGGCTTTCCGATATGTTCAGCAGCAGGGCCGCTTCTTTGGTGTCCAGAACCGCCTTCGAGCCTATTACCATAAGCCGCTCTATGCGTTCCAATCGTTCGTCTATGTTCATAGGGCTTCCTCCTCTGTTTTAGGGAAATAGCCGGCCTTGTTCAGCCGTTTGCCTACGTACAGGCACAGTAGCAGACTTGCCATGCTTGCGGCTTTGATTAGCAGGAACTGCCCAAAGGTGAGGGTGCTGCTTGGGCTCTGTTCGCCGGATAGGATAAGGAGTGAGAGTACTGCCCAGAGGGCCACTGCACACAGTGCCGCCAGTTGTGCGGCTTTGCTTTTGGGTTGGTTGGTTGTTTTCATTGTGCGTTGGTGTTTCTGTTGTTTTAGTTGTTTGAGTTCTTCTCTTAGCTTTTGCCAGGCCTTTTCCAGAAAAGGGTTTTCAGGTGGTTTCATGTTTGGGTTTGTTTCTGGGTCTGCCCGGTCTCCGTTTCTTGGCTTGTTTCATGCTGGGTGGGAAAAGGATTTCGGGTGTGGTGTTAAACTTCTTTGCCAAAATGCTTTTTGTAAGTCTGTCGGGCTCTTGCGCACCGGTAAGCCAGTAACGCACTGTGCCTACCGAGCGTTTGGTTTCGTTGGCTACCTTCATAAGGAAAACCAGTGCCGGAGAGGGTGGTGCGGGCTTGGTTCTTTCAATCTCGTAAAGTTCTCTGAATGATTTTGTGTTCATAGTTTTACGGTTTTTCATTTTGTTATTTATTTATTACTTTTGTCGGTTTCAAACCGCTTTGTATTGATAATTAATTTTTCATGGTGCAAAGATAGAGAATTGCTAAATACAATCCAAATAATATTCGAGAAAATCTAAATATTTAACTTTTTTTCAGACTACCTATGGAACAAGAAAACACAAACACGGTTAAACAACGACTTCTGACCTTTATAGGCTGGAAAGGTATTTCAGTGCGGTCTTTCGAAACAACTTGCGGTCTTTCAAATAGTTATGTAGCAAATATCCGCTCTTCTATTCAACCAGATAAAGTGTCGAAAATTGCTAAACATTTCCCCGACCTGAATACAGGTTGGTTATTGACCGGCGAGGGTTCTATGCTTCGCGGTGGTATTTCGCAGACTTCCTGTGGCGACAATTCGCCCAATATATCGGGCAGCGGCAACAAAGTGAACATAGCCACACAATCACTATTAGACGAACTCGCCGCACAACGACAAATGACCCGGCAGGCACAATCGCTTACCGAGCAGGCCCAGTCGCAACTCTCCAAATCGCAAGAACAGATAGACCGGCTTTTGTCCGTGATAGAAAAACTGACGGGAACGATAAAAGGAGAGTAAAAGCGCCGCCCTATCATTTTGCCGACCTTAGCAAAATGATAATTCATTTTCAGTTGTCAAATAAAAATTGACAACTGACGCAAATTCCCCGCGCCGGGAAAATGGTATCAGGCGGCCTTCAGTTGCCGAGATTTTCTCGGTAACTGCCGCAAACTTCAGTACGTGCAAAATTTGCACACACTGCCCACAGACAGAAAAACCATTTTGCTAAGGTCGGCAAAATGGTCAAAAGGAAGAAACGGAATAAATATACAAACCCAATGAGCCGACGACGCGCATACAACACCGACACAATCGCCATAATGGAGCGGT
>CAYPFZ010000073.1:0-7403 GCA_964410225.1 uncultured Paludibacter sp. | reverse complement strand
ATCGTGTGGATAGACCTGAACAACGCCTCGGAGGAAACAGAAGAGCAACTGGAGGAATTCTTGAAAATATACATCCAGGAAGACGAAGAGATGGAGGAAATCGAAATGAGTTCGCGCTACATCCAGACAGACGACAGCTTGGTGGCCAACTCAAACTTCATGCTCGACAACTACACGCTGGAGCCCGTGTCGTTCATTCTGAAAAACAACATCCTCGTGTCGGTGCGCAACGAAAACCTCAAGTCGTTCGACGAGACAGTCAGAAAGATATATGCCAACCCCAAAAACTTTCCCACCGGCCAGCACGTGCTTGTCTCCCTCTTGGAAACACGTGTGGAATACGACGCCGACATCATCGAAGACATCACCGACCAAATCACCCTGCTGAGTAAATCGATGAGTACCACAAGCGACGACAAGCCTTTGGAAGAAGACATCCTCATCGAGATAAAGGACCTGCAAGAAAAGGTGATGACCATCCGGCAAAACATCATGGACAAGCAGCGCGTGGTGTCGAACATGCTCAAAGGCAACTTCTTCGCAGAAAGCCTGCATCCGCGGCTGACGATGATTATCAAAGACATCAACTCGCTGTTCGAATACACCCGCTTCGGATTCGACCGGCTCGACTACCTGCAAGACACCTTCCTCGGTCTGGTCAATCTGCAACAAAGCAAAATCATAAAAATATTCACCGTCGTGTCGGTCATCTTCATGCCCCCCACACTCATCGCCTCGATCTACGGAATGAATTTCAAGCACATGCCGGAACTCTCCTGGGGATGGGGCTACTCTTTCTCGCTGCTGGCCATGGCCTTGTCGGTGGGCATGGTGCTCTTCTACTTCAAACGAAAGAAATGGCTGTAGGCACAAGGGAGAAACAATCAGTCCCTGCCCGACTCCCCGCCGGGCTTACATCCTGACCCCAAGCGGTATAACACACCGGACATACCCCCTTTCGCTGCGTTACTTCGCAATTTTTGCTGCGTACTTACGCGCCGCGCACGGCGTTAGTTCGTAGCGAAATTTACCAAAGCACGCAAGAGAAAGGCAGAAACGCAAGGCAGGCGGAGGGCGATGCGCGTGGGAAAAACCGAAACCTCAGCGGTTGAAGTCGCGGAGCTTGATGGCCGTGAGTACCTTCTTGGTGTGAAGCGGAAAGTCGCTCGAAAGCATCCAACCGTAGTAACCGGGGTCGCTACGGAGCACATCGAGCACCTTTTTCCCCTTGTACTTGCCGAAATTGAATACCTCCTCACCCTGTTCGTTGTAGACAATGCGCCCGGCAAAATCGGCCGTGTTATGCTGCGTGGTGAACTTCGAGAGAAAATCCACGTTGTTTTCCAATCGGGGATAGCGGTCGAGCTGTGCCTGCAGCACCTCGTAGGTGGCCTGCGTGTCGGCATGAGCACTGTGTGCCCCCTCCAAATCCTTATGACAGTAGAACTTATAAGCCGCCTCGAGGGTGCGCTGCTCCATCTTGTGGAATATCACCTGCACGTCGATACATTTGCGCTTCTTCAGGTCGATGTCGACCCCTGCCCGCAAAAATTCCTCGGCCAACAGGGGGATGTCGAAGCGGTTGGAGTTGTAGCCGGCCAAATCACACCCTTCGAAGTCGCGGGCTATCTTATGTGCCACCTCTTTGAAAGGTGGGCACTCGAGCACATCCTGGTCGGTGATGCCGTGAATGGCCGTACTCTCCGGAGGAATGGGTATCTGAGGATTGACACGCAAGGTCTTCGACAGCTCGCTGCCGTCGGGAGCAAGCCGGTGGTAGGATATTTCGATGATGCGGTCGTTGACAATGTCAACACCCGTGGTCTCAAGGTCGAAGAAAATCAGAGGAGAAGTAAGACGGAGTTTCATCTTGAAAGCAATCCGTAAAAACGGTTATATATCGAAGGCCTTCCGTCTCTTTATTCGGCCGGCGGGCATGCCGACTCGTCGAGCTGTCGGGCTATGACCTCGGCAGCATGATCCAAACCCTTCTGCAGCCGGTCGCCCACCATTATATGGAGCATATAGGGCAGATTGACCTGAAGGATAAGCTGCATGTGGGTGCCCCCCGCTTCTGCCTGCTCGAGCTGCACCCGAACGGTCGCCTCCACCAATGACAGCCCCTCGCTCTTCAAATGTATCGCCCGGCAGGGCACACGCTCCACAACGCGGATGCTCACCGCACCCAACCCTCGGAGCTCAAGCTGACAACTGTCTGTGTCAAAGCGGGCATCCTTCAGCAAGCCCAAAACGTCGGGGCGGGCGTAAAGCGGCTTCAGATTGGACAAATCAGACAAAAAGTCGAACGCCGCTTCAGGGCTCGACGCAACAGTCTTTACTGCACTTGCGTAGGTGGTCATGGAAAACGAATGACGATGCGGTGCGCTCTGCCGCGGGATGACTGCCGGGCAACGACCCGCTACGCCTCAACCCTCCCAGGTGGAAGGAGAGCAACGCCAGCGGTCAAGAAGAGCCACATCGGAGGAAGTAATGTAATGAGTGTCTAATGCCTCTTGGACAACAGCCTGGTAGTCGCACAAGGTGGTCAGCTCGACCTCCGCACGCGAAAAACGCTCTGCGGCTTCGGGAAAACCGTATGTGAACACGGCCACCATGCCCAACACCTCCGCACCGGCCTGGCGAAGAGCCTCCACCGCACGCAAACTGCTGCCGCCGGTGGAAACAAGGTCTTCGACCACCACCACCTTCTGACCGGCCGACAGCTCGCCTTCTATCATGTTGCCCAAACCATGAGACTTGGGCTCCGGACGGACATACACGAAAGGAAGAGCCAACTCTTCGGCAACGAGCGCCCCTTGCGCTATCGCACCCGTGGCCACAGCGGCAATCGCCTCCGCATCGGGATAACGCTCGGCAATCAAACGACTCAGCTCCAGTTTGATAAACGAACGAAGACGGGGATGCGACAAGGCCTTGCGGTTGTCACAATAAAACGGCGACTTCCAGCCCGATGCCCAAGTAAACGGACGGTCGGGCTGCAACTTCACGGCGCGAATGCCCAGCAACTTCTCGGCAACGATTTTTTCCAACGGCTTCATATTCACAGTGTTTTTTCCCTACACGGAAGAGCCGCACGGCCTTCGCCCTGCCTCACTCCCGGTAAAACCGCGCAAATGTATACAAAAAACCGCAGACCCGAAAGGACTTTCCGTATTTCGTCCCCGGCATCCTCCGACGTGCCGCACCGCCCCCTGACGGCCGCCTTCTGCTGCGTGCTTATGCAGCTTTTTGCTGCGTTACTTCGCAATTTTTGCTGCGTACTTACCCGGCAAAAATTCCCTAAGCACCCGCCGGAGAGCCGAAAAAACGTCATTCGGAAAGCCTCAACGGATGTTTTGGCGGCGGCTTTGGCGACTTTTGCATTGAAAATGGACTCCCCCGTGATTTTTTCCCGCTAAATCGTTTGACCGCACAGCAAAAAATGATTTAATTTGTAGCCGAAACGAAATCGGTAAAATGTATCGTATATGAAAAACCTGTTGAAATATCTCGGCATTTTCATCATTCTGTTGGGTGTGATTCTGTTGCTTGTGTACAATTGGACCGACTCTCCCACCAACGGTCTTTTGGTGGCCGCCGGTCTGTGTGTGGTAGCCGGTGCTGTGGGGCATATCATTTTGAACAGAGTCATCGAATAAAGGCGTTTTCCGGCACCCGGTGGCATCCCTTGCCCTTCAGGCATCGACCTCGGAAGGGCTTTTGTTTTTCGGTTGAACTCCCCCGGCGTGTCGTCAGCCCCCAAAACTGATTGCGATGAACATCACCCGACGGGCCGTGTCGGGCGTCTGCCTTGTCGCCCTTGTGCTCTTTGCCTGCACCGGGGGCGGCTCCGGGCAGTCTGCCACCTCCTCTGAGTCAGCCCGGACGCCGGAAGTGCCCACCTTCTCGGCCGACTCGGCGTGGAGCTACGTGAAGCAACAGACAGACTTCGGTCCGCGCGTGCCCAACACGCCGGCACACGAGGCCTGCGCCCGCTTTTTGGCCGACAAATTGCGCGACTTCGGCGCAGAGGTGACCGAACAGCATGCGCAGTTGCAGGCCTTCGACGGCACCGTGTTGCAGGCGGTGAACATTGTGGGGAGCTTCCGGGCGGAAGAGAAAAAGCGGGTGTTGCTGTTTGCACATTGGGACAGCCGCCCTTGGGCCGACAACGACCCCGACCCCGACCGACGCTCGCAGGCCGTCATGGGAGCCAACGACGGAGCCAGCGGCGTGGGCGTGTTGCTCGAGCTGGCCAGACACATGGGCAGGCAGGCACCACCGGTGGGGGTCGACATTATTTTTTTCGATGCCGAAGACTACGGCGCTCCCTCTCACCTACACACGAACCGGACGACCGACTCGTGGGCACTCGGCTCACAACATTGGGCGCGTCGGCCGCATCGTTCGGGCTACGGGGCGCAATACGGCATCCTGCTCGACATGGTGGGCGCACCGGGAGCCACCTTCTACCGGGAGCAAGTCTCCGACCACTACGCCCGGCAGGTGGTCGACAAGCTCTGGGCGCAAGCTCACGCGTTGGGATTTTCCGCCTACTTTATCGACCGGCCGGGAGGCGCCGTCACCGACGACCATCTCTATGTCAACCGGCTGGCAGGCATCCCTTCGGCCAACATCATCCAACACGACCCCCACTCGCCCACAGGCTTTGGCACCTACTGGCACACCACCGACGACACGATGGAGCACATCGACAAGCAGACGCTCCTGGCGGTGGGCATGACCCTGCTGCATGTCATCTACAACGAGCAGGGGCTTTAGGCGTACTCGGTCGGGGGCGGCAAGCGTTCGCCGCGGTGAAGGTCGGCGTCTTCTGCTGCGTGCTCAGGAAAATCTCGGGGCGTTAGTACGCAATCGTCGCTGCGTGCTTACTCCCTTCGGGCGGGCAAAGCACGCAAGAGAAGAGAGAATGCAAAGGCATCCGGTGCGACTTTTCGGGGTTTTAACCGACAGATTGCCTGCCGCCGGGAGGTCAGAAGGGATAGCCGATGGCCAAGTGAAGGGCGAAATCGTCGCCGGTGAGTTGTAACCTCCAGCGTTCGCCTTGCGCGGCAGAGGGGTCGTGCAGCTTGATGCCCACGTCGAACCGCAAGACGAGAAACGAGAAGTCTGCCCGCAAGCCCGCTCCGTAGGCGACAGCCAGCTGTTTGAAGAACGAGTCGAAGCGGAACTCACCGCCAGGTTGTGTCTCGTATGGCTTTATGGTCCAAATGTTTCCTGCGTCGGCAAAGAGTGCCCCATCGAGTTTTCCGAACATTTTGAAGCGATATTCCCAGTTGAGGTCTATTTTGATGTCGCCCATCTGGTTGTAGTCGCGTCCTCTTCCCAATGATGCGTCTCGTTGATAGGCACCCGGTCCGAGTGTGCTTTCCGACCATCCCCGCACGCTGTTTGCCCCTCCGGCGAAGTAGCGCCTTTCATAAGGTATCACGCTCGCATTGCCATAAGGCACTCCCACTCCGGCAAAGAGGTGATAGACAAAGCGGTTGTTTTGGTCGAACACTTGGTGGGCGGTGAAGTTGATGTCGGTTCGGACGTATTGCGAATAGGGGATGCCTCCCACGATGGTGTAAGCTCCTTCGCTGTTTTTCTTGCTTTCGAGCAGTGTGTTGATGCCGTAGAACACGTTGCCCGCCGTCTCTATCCCGTAGCGCATGGAGAGATGGTTGCGCAGTGGGCGATCTGCGTCGAAGGTAGTAAACGACAAAGTGTAGCCGAAGCGGGTGATGAAGTGGCTCTCGTAGCTGTAGGGGTTGAAGCGGTTGGTCTCCAAAAACTCCGTGCGGAAGACATCTTCCACGTCGAAATCCACATAATTGACATCTATCAAATCGAAAATATGCAGTAGGCGACCGCTGCTCCAGTTGTAGTTCATCCCCACTCCGAAGCGTTTCACGTTGAACTCATCGGGACGGTTTTGCGAGCTCACTTCGGCGGTAAACTGCGTCTTCCCCCTGACCTTTTTTTTGAATTGCTCGGTGACAAAGGGCATGAGGAAATCCTGAAATTGCAATCCTGCCTGCATTCCCAACTCGGTAGCCAGCACCCCCGAGCCTTGCCACTCGTAGGCCAGCCGTCCTTGCAAAGAGAGAGATTCGGCCGATTTGAACACGTTGCGGTGTATCATCCCCACATCGGCCGCCACGCCCCAATACCCTTCGGTGTAGGTAGCCTCGAGCCCGGCGGTGAGGGAGAAGAGTTTGGAAGGTGTCAGGTGAATGAAACAGTCGAGCGAGTCGCCCGGCGCGTCGTGGAAACGGATGTCGACATACCTCACCGGAGGCAGACTGCCCAAAGCCGAATAGGTCCTCTGCACCGAAGCGTCGGTGTATAGCTCTCCGGGCTCCACGTAGGTGTGCTCAACAAGGGTTTTCAACTTCAGAAAGCTTTCCTTGTGGCTGATGAGAAAATAGTCGCCCTGCCGGGAGAAGCTGTAGTCGGTCGGGGCTCCCTCACCGCGCATGATTCCGCCCAGATCGAGTGCCCGGCTGGTGAAAAACACCACATGCCGGAGGTGGTAAGGGCTGAAGACGGATCTTTGCAACGAGTCGTCTTGCTCCGTCAAGAGCTTGGAAAGCTGCATGGTGACATCCACCCGGTGAGTGCCCAAAGCGCTGTCGGCCGTAAAAGAGAGCAACTCTTTGGAAAATTTGTAGTAGCCCTGCTGACGCAGTTCGTTGCTGACGCGCTCGCGTTCGTCGTTGAGCCGGTCCACGTCGAAAAGCATCCCCGGTGTGACGAGCGACCTGCCGGCGTCGGTTGCCGCCGCCCGGAGTGTGCTGTCAGGCAGGTCGGTGTAGTAGTCACGCAGCCGGTAAGGCTCGTTCTCCCGGATGTGATACACCACCCGGGCGCGCTTGTTGTCTAAAGTCACCGAGCTGCTCACGCGGGCATCCACGTAGCCCTTGTTGACCATCGCCTGGCGGAGCGACTCCTCGGAAAGTTTCGTCTGACCCTCGTCGTAGATGACCGGAGCCTCGCCGGCACGCATCAACACGCGGTTGTGCCAACGGGAGGCATCATAGCCGGCCAGACTGTAAAGCCGAAGCTGCATCCTCCAAATGCCAAACACCGACGAGTTGGGAGACTGACGCACGTAGCGGTCCAGCTCGCCCTTCTTGATGTCGTCGCCATCGGTCCGAATCGACACATCATCCAGCAAGTATTCACCGTCGGGAACAAACTTTGTCACCTTGCATGAGCACATCAGCACCGGCAACAAGAGAAGAGCAAAGCATATATGATGTGGTCTCACGTCGGGTTAGCTTGTCCGTTTGCAACGAAGGATACAAAGATACAACAAAAAAGGCGTAAGGTGCGCAAGCTCTTCCCGGTGTCACGCAAAAGGCTTTGCAGGCGGCCCTCTGCTGCGTGCTTACGCA
>CAYPFZ010000072.1:0-7544 GCA_964410225.1 uncultured Paludibacter sp. | reverse complement strand
TCTTTATTGTTGACTTGGCTTTTAAAACCATCGATGCGGATGAACGTATTGAATATTCGGAAATCAAATTTTTCAAGAAAATACGCAGCCGTTTATCTGTTTCTGATGAAGAAATTTTGGAAGAACATCCGGATAAAGAAGATTTTTTATTACCGGATATTAATGTAGAAGATGAACTATTTTGGAATAATGACGTGCAATTTACTAACATTTCATTGAAGTTATAGCCATTTTCTCATCTCTCCGTCCGAAAACAATCTTGACGCTGTCTTGTTTTGAGATTATGCGGGAACATTCCATAACCCCGTGTTGTTGATCCCCTGATTTCTTCCTTTTCCACCCCTTTTCGCCGGGTAGTACGCAGCAAAAATTGCGTAAGCACGCAGCGGAAGGGGCTCGCCCAAGGGTATTCCGTATCCTCTCACGGGGGCGGCGGCCGGTCGTGAGGAGTGTCGTGGGGGAACTAACAAAAGGCGTTTGCTGTTCTATTTGTCCAATTTTATTACCTTTGCGCCCTGTGTCTATGGATGTAAAAAAGAGAAACTTCAGATATATCGCATAATGAAAGCATTTGTATTTCCCGGCCAGGGGGTTCAGTTCGTGGGAATGGGTAAAGAACTGTACGAACAATCGTCTGTTGCGAGAGCGTATTTTGAAAAGGCGAACGACCTGCTTGGTTTTCGTATCACGGACTTGATGTTCAACGGCACGGAAGAAGACCTCCGTCAGACGAAAGTGACGCAGCCTGCCGTGTTCCTGCATTCGGTCATCTCGGCGATTGTGTTGGGCGACGATTTTTGTCCCGACATGGTTGCAGGGCACTCGCTCGGTGAATTCTCGGCTTTGGTTTCTGCCAGGGCATTGACGTTTGAAGACGGGCTGATACTGGTATCGAAGCGTGCCATGGCCATGCAGAGAGCCTGCGAGTTGGAAGAATCGACCATGGCGGCCGTTCTGTCATTGCCCGACGAGGTGGTTGAGGAAGTGTGCGAATCGATAAAAGACCACGTGGTGGTGCCCGCCAACTACAATTGCCCCGGCCAGATTGTCATTTCGGGCGATATAGCGGGCGTGAATCGTGCTTGCGAGCTGCTGAAAGAAAAGGGGGCGAAGCGAGCCTTGCGGCTGAGCGTGGGCGGTGCGTTTCACTCGCCTTTGATGCGTCCGGCGGCCGACGATTTGCGTATAGCCATCGACGAGACAACTTTTGTCCGTCCGATGTGTCCCATCTACCAGAATGTCAACGCCTATCCGCAGACCGATCCGGAAACCATCAAAGAAAACCTCAAAGCGCAGCTCATCACTCCGGTACGCTGGACACAGACGATGAAGAACATGATCACCGACGGAGCGACCGAATTTGTGGAGCTCGGCCCTGGCGATGTGTTGAAAGGCTTAATCAAGAAGATGAACAAAGAGGTGACAGTTCGCTGACGGGTTTTCGGAAAAGGAAGGTTTTACAAATCGTTGAATATCGCAACAAATCAGTAGCGGCCATGTTTAGAACACATACTTGTGGCGAACTCCGTTTGACCGACGCAGGGAAGCAGGTGACTTTGGCAGGATGGGTGCAGCGTTCTCGCAGGATGGGCGGGATGACGTTCGTTGACCTCCGCGACCGTTATGGCATCACTCAGTTGGTTTTCAGTCAAGAGACAGACGCCGAGCTGTGTGAACGCGCCAATGAGCTCGGGCGCGAGTTTGTCATCCGGGTTGTGGGCACGGTGGCCGAACGCAGCAACAAGAACAAGAACCTCGAAACGGGTGAGGTCGAACTGTTGGTTGTTTCGATGGAGGTGCTCTGTCGCTCGTTGACACCCCCTTTCACCATAGAAGACAAGACCGACGGCGGCGACGATCTCCGTATGAAATACCGCTACCTCGACCTGCGACGCAAGACGGTGCGTGACAACTTGGAGTTGCGCCACAAAATGGCCTTCGAGACACGCCGCTATCTCGACCGGTTGGGCTTTCTCGAAGTGGAAACCCCCTTGCTCGTGGGCTCTACCCCTGAGGGAGCGCGTGATTTTGTGGTACCCTCCCGCTTGAATCCCGGCGAATTTTACGCACTTCCGCAATCGCCGCAGTTGTTCAAACAGCTGCTCATGGTGTCAGGTGCCGACCGTTATTTTCAAATAGCCAAATGTTTTCGTGACGAGGACTTGCGAGCCGACCGCCAACCGGAGTTTACGCAGATAGACTGCGAAATGTCGTTTGTGGAACAGGAAGACGTGTTGGAGGTGTTCGAGGGGATGGTAAAGCATCTTTTCAAGCAGGTGAAAGGGGTAGACTTCCCGAAGCCGTTTCCCCGCATGAAGTGGGAAGATGCCATGAAATACTACGGTTCCGACAAACCCGACATCCGTTTCGGCATGAAGTTTACGGAACTGAAAGAGGCTGTGGGCGGACGCGGTTTCGTAGTGTTCGACAGCGCGCCCTATGTGGCAGGCATTTGTCTTGAAGGCTGTGCCGGCTACACACGCAAACAGTTAGACGAACTGACCGATTTTGTGAAACGTCCGCAGGTGGGAGCAAAAGGCTTGGTCTACATCCGTTGCGAAGAGGGAGGGACATTCAAGTCGTCGGTCGACAAATTCTATTCGCAAGCCGATTTGAAAGACATTGCCGCCTTGTGTGGGGCTACCGCGGGCGACCTGATCCTCATACTCGCCGGCGAACATCGTAAGACACAAAAAGCCCTTGGCGAACTTCGTATAGAAATGGGCAACCGTCTGGGGCTGCGCGATAAAAACGTGTTCGCCCCTTTGTGGGTGGTGGATTTTCCCCTTCTTGAGTGGGACGATGAGACGCAGCGCTTTTACGCGAAACACCACCCTTTTACCTCGCCTCATTCCGATGATATTTCACTGCTCGACAGCGACCCCGGTGCTGTGCGTGCCACGGCATACGACATGGTGGTGAACGGGGTGGAACTCGGTGGCGGATCAATCCGCATTCACGACAGCGCATTGCAGCAACGCATGTTCAATCTATTGGGCTTCAGCAAAGAACAGGCCGAGGCACAATTTGGTTTTCTGATGAATGCTTTCCAATACGGAGCCCCTCCCCATGGCGGCATTGCCTTTGGGTTAGACCGTTTTGTGTCGTTGTTTGCCGGGCTTGACAGCATCCGCGACTGCATTGCCTTCCCGAAGAACAATTCCGGGCGCGACGTCATGTTCGACGCTCCTTCGCCGTTGGCACAATCGCAACTTGACGAATTGGGTCTCGCCTTTGTGGAAAACGAGAAAGAGAAAAGATAAAAAATGCTGTCTCGTGCGGCCGGGTGATCTCTGTTTGTTTGCGTGAGCTTTTGCGGTTGGGTCTCTGCAAAATTTACGGCGAAATTCGTACTTCGAGAGCATAGGCGGGCAGCCTGTGTTCATGCCTGCATAATTCCCTGTTTCACAGGTTTATTATCCTTTGTCATTTTCCCCTTCCGCTGCGTGCTTTCCCGTCTGTCGCTGCGTACTTACGCAGCGGAAGAGGGCAAAACAAGCCTCTCGGAATAGTTTTGCAAAGAGGCTCGGTGCGAACCGGACAGCCAATTGAGTAAATCTCCTGCTTTCTCGCATCTAAAAAAGGAATTTTGCCGTCTGATTTCGTGAAATTGCACTTGCAGACAGACTTTGCCGCGCAAGAATGGGCACTGCACGACCTTTCGGAGACTTTTTGCCGCTATTTTTACTAACTTTGTAGCGGAGGAAATAATTTCTCCCGTTACTGCGAAACAGTTCTACCTTTTGTCTGAGCGACAAATAAAAAATGGTGGTATATTTGCAGGCAGAGTGTGGAGGCGGCGCGGCATTCTGCAGGCGGGATACCTCAAAGACGAAATGTAAGAGTCTAACAATCATTAATAACAAACAAACATGGCAAAAGAAAAGAAGTATTTGACTTGTGACGGCAACCAGGCTGCGGCACATATTTCGTATATGTTTTCGGAAGTGGCTGCCATTTACCCCATCACCCCGTCGTCTACCATGGCAGAGTATGTGGACGAGTGGGCCGCTTCCGGGCGTAAAAACATTTTTGGCGAGACGGTGTCTGTTCAGGAGATGCAGTCGGAGGCCGGTGCCGCCGGTGCTGTGCATGGGTCGCTGCAAGCCGGCGCATTGACCACCACCTATACAGCCTCGCAGGGCTTGTTGCTGATGATACCGAACATGTATAAGATTGCGGGCGAGTTTCTTCCGTGTGTGTTCCATGTGTCGGCTCGCACGCTGGCCAGTCATGCCCTTTGCATTTTCGGCGACCACCAGGATGTGATGTCCACACGTCAGACGGGCTTTGCCTTGTTAGCCGAGGGCTCCGTGCAGGAAGTGATGGATTTGGCAGGCGTAGCCCATTTATCCACGATAAAGAGCCGAGTGCCTTTTGTCAACTTTTTCGACGGTTTTCGCACGTCGCACGAAGTTCAGAAAGTGGAGATGCTCGATAACGACGACCTTGCTCCGCTTATTGACCGCGAAGCATTGGCCGAATTCCGCGCCCGTGCTCTTAACCCGATGAATCCGGTGTCTCGCGGGATGGCCGAAAACCCGGATCATTTCTTCCAGCACCGCGAGTCGTCGAACAATTACTACGAAGCCGTGCCCGCCATTGTGGAAGAGTATATGGCTGAAATCTCGAAACTCACCGGGCGGAAATATGGTCTGTTTGATTATTATGGTGCACCTGATGCCGAACGTGTCATCATAGCCATGGGTTCGGTGACAGAAGCCATCCGCGAAACCGTCGATTACCTCACAGCGCAAGGAGAGAAGGTGGGTTTGGTAGCCGTACATCTCTATCGCCCGTTCTCGGCCAAGCATTTTCTTGCCGCCGTGCCCAAAACAGCCAAGCGCATCGCAGTGCTCGACCGCACGAAAGAACCGGGAGCCAACGGAGAACCGCTTTACTTGGACGTGAAAGATTGTTTTTACGGGACGGACAACGCCCCGCTCATCGTCGGCGGACGTTATGGCCTCGGATCAAAAGATACGACCCCGGCACAGATATTGGCTGTTTATAAAAACTTGTCGTTGCCCACGCCGAAAAATCATTTCACCATAGGCATCGTAGACGACGTGACTTTCACTTCACTCCCGCAGGAAAAAGAAATCGCCCTGGGAGGGGAAGGCACGTTCGAGGCCAAATTCTACGGCCTGGGTGCCGACGGAACGGTAGGTGCAAATAAAAACTCGGTAAAAATCATCGGCGACAATACCGACAAGTACTGCCAGGCCTATTTTTCTTATGACTCGAAGAAGTCGGGGGGCTTCACCTGCTCACACTTACGCTTTGGCGATTCACCCATTCGTTCTACCTATTTGGTAAATACGCCCAATTTCGTGGCGTGCCATGTGCAGGCCTATTTACAAATATATGATGTGACGCGCGGCTTGCGTGACAACGGTCTTTTCCTTCTCAACACCATTTGGGAGGGTGATGAGTTGGCAAAAAATCTGCCCAATCGGGTGAAGAAGTATTTTGCACAGCACAACATCACGGTGTATTACATCAACGCCACGCAGATAGCCCGGGAAATAGGGTTGGGTAACCGCACCAACACCATACTTCAGTCAGCCTTCTTCCGCATCACGGGGGTAATCCCGGTGGATTTGGCTGTGGAACAGATGAAGAAGTTTATTGTGAAGTCATACGGGAAGAAAGGCGAAGAATTGGTGAATAAAAACTATGCGGCGGTAGATCGCGGTGGCGAATACAAACAGCTGCCCGTTGACCCCGCGTGGGCCGATTTGCCCGACGACGAAAAGACCGCCAACAACGACCCCGCCTTTATCAACGAGGTGGTGCGTCCTATCAACGCGCAGGATGGTGACTTGTTGCCCGTGTCGGCTTTCAAAGGTATTGAAGACGGTACTTGGTATCCGGGGACGGCCAAATATGAAAAGCGCGGTGTGGGCGCCCTTGTGCCTGAGTGGAAGCCCGAGAACTGCATCCAATGCAACAAGTGTGCTTACGTATGCCCTCACGCTGCCATTCGCCCGTTCGTGCTGGATGCTGCCGAGCAGCAGAATGCCAACTTCCCCATGTTGAAAGCCGTGGGTAAGACGTTCGAAGGAATGACATTCCGCATACAAGTGGATGTGCTCGACTGTTTGGGTTGCAACAACTGCGTGGATGTATGTCCCGGCAATCCCAAGAAAGGCGGCAAGGCTCTCGAATTGAAGAATCTCGAAAGCCAACTTGCTGAGGCTGACAACTGGACGTATTGTGTGGACAATGTGAAGAGCAAGCAACATTTGGTCGACATCAAGGGTAGTGTGAAGAACTCCCAGTTTGCCACACCGCTTTTTGAATTCTCCGGTGCATGTTCGGGTTGCGGGGAAACGCCTTATGTGAAGCTCATCACGCAACTGTTCGGTGACCGCGAGATGGTGGCCAATGCGACGGGTTGCTCGTCTATTTATTCCGGTTCAGTTCCCTCCACTCCTTACACGAAGGACGAAAAGGGGCGCGGACCGGCATGGGCCAACTCGCTGTTTGAAGATTTTTGCGAATTCGGTCTCGGGATGGAATTCGCCAATGAGAAGATGCGTTCACGCATCGCCAAACTCATGCAGGAAGGCATAGCCAATGAAAACACCCCTGCCGAATATAAGGCAATCTTCCGGGAATGGTTGGAAAATCACCTCGACGCCGACAAGACGAAAGACATCTACGAGCGCATCCTTCCCATGCTTGAGGCGACCAAAGACAAATGCCCCATTTGCAAAGGCATTTACGACCTGAAGCAGTACATCATAAAGCGCAGCCAGTGGATTATCGGCGGCGACGGTGCTGCTTATGACATAGGCTACGGCGGGCTCGACCATGTGATTGCCTCCGGGAAAGACGTGAACATCTTGGTGCTCGACACGGAAGTATATTCCAACACAGGTGGTCAGTCGTCGAAAGCCACTCCCATCGGGGCTATTGCCAAGTTTGCTGCCGCCGGCAAGCGCATCCGCAAGAAAGACCTTGGCCTTATGGCCACGACCTACGGCTATGTGTATGTGGCTCAGATCGCCATGGGAGCAGACCAGGCTCAGACCCTGAAAGCTCTGCGTGAAGCCGAAGCATATCACGGCCCGTCGCTCATCGTCGCCTATTCGCCCTGCATCAGTCACGGCCTGAAAGAAGGCATGGGAAAAAGTCAAGACGAAGCAGCCCGTGCGGTGAACTGCGGCTACTGGAATTTGTGGCGTTACAATCCGGCTCTCGAAGCCGAAGGAAAGAACCCCTTCATCCTCGACTCGAAAGAGCCCGACTGGTCGGCATTCCGGGACTTCCTGAAAGGCGAAGTGCGCTATGCTTCAGTACTGAAACAATATCCTGACGAGGCCGACGAGTTGTTCCGGGCAGCAGAAGAGCACGCTATGTGGAGGTACAAAAAATACAAACGCCTTGCAACCGAAACGCGGGAGCTGTCGGAATAATCCCCCATTGAAATAACGTTTCCGGCAATCTGCCGAGAAAAGACAGCAAGAGGGTGTGTCAAAATGAGAATTTCGACACACCCTCTTGTTTTTTATGACAATAAAATCTCTGCAAAAGCA
>CAYPFZ010000071.1:0-7593 GCA_964410225.1 uncultured Paludibacter sp. | reverse complement strand
AACTGAATATCCTCTACAACAAACAGCGGCAACAAAAGATTACCAGCGAACTTCTTGACATGGTCGGCGGCTCGGAAGGACTGGGATGAGCCCGGACGGCTGCACGTCTTAAAAACCACCTTCGCGTGTCTGCGTGGCTTCGGCTGCTCAGGCACGCGGCATTTTCAGACCTGCCGAAAAAGTGCGAATTGACACGCCTTCAGTGCGGATTTGACGACTCAAAAAACGCACCTTTTTCCCTTGACAAGACCTCTTCCGCTGCGTAAGCACGCAGCGGAAGGGGGCTGTAAAGAGTTCGGAACGGGCAGTGTAACCATTTTCACATCAACAGATTAAAAAGAATCAAAAATAAAAATAAAAAGACGTCCGGAATTAAACGGTCGTTTTAAACAGTCGATTAAAATGTCGTATATTTGCGCAGTCAAAACCGGAGGATGCGTCTTATGAAAGATTTGAGTGCCGAAGATAAAATCTTGGCGGTGGCCGACAGTTTGTTTACGAAAAACGGCTATGCTGCCACGAGCATACGTGACATTGCCCGGGAAGCCGAAGTGAACTCGGCACTGATTAATTACTACTACAAGAGTAAGGAAAACCTTTTTTCCATCGTGATGCGTCGCAAGGCGGGTTTGCTTTTCGGCTCGCTTCTGCCGGTGTTTCAAAACCCGGACATCCCGTTGGAAGAAAAAATCGGGCGTGCGTCAGAGATATTGGGCGAGATGTTGCAAAACGATCGCAACCTGCCCATGTTTGTGTTTGGCGAACTGCAAAAGCAAGACGTGAGCTTGGCCGAGGTGGTGCCCGCCCGCCAAATCAGGGAGTCGTCGTTTGCCGGGCAACTTGCCGTCAGGCAGCCCGACGTCAATCCGCTACATTACATACTGAACCTGTTCGTCTTAGCCGTGGGACCTTACATCGTGCTGCCCTTATGGACAAAGGTGAACTTGATTTCAGACAACGAAGTGAAAGCCCTGCTGGCCGAGCGTACCCTCCTTGTCACGCGGTGGATGACACAAATGTTGGACAACGAAACACACGTCTGCACAACGTGTTAGATAATATGGAACGTGTATGATAAGCGTAAAGTTTTTTTCGTCGGTTGTTTTCACCGTTTCCACGGCTGTCTTGGCTGCACAGACTCTCACGCTGGAGCAATGTCAGCAGCTGGCGCGTGAAAATTATCCCCTTGTGAAACAGTATGAACTGTTGGAAAAAACGAGTGGTTTCACCATTGCCAACGCCAAGCACAATTGGCTTCCTCAGGTGTCGCTTTCGGCACAAGCCGTTTACCAGTCTGACGTGGTATCCATTCCGCAAGACATTGTGGACATGCTCGGCGACCTTGAAAACTCCGCTTTGCTCAATTTGGCGGGTATCAGCGTGCCTGACCTAAACTACGACGGTATTCCAAAAGACCAATACAAGGTGGCCGTCGATGTGCAGCAAATCATCTATGGAGGCGGAGCGATAAAAGCACAAGTGGAAGCTGCCAGGGCGCAAAGTGAGGCCGACAAACAGAATTGGGAAACAGAGATGTATGCCTTGCGTGAACGGGTGAACCAACTTTATTTCGGCACGCTGCTCCTGCAGGAAAAAGGCAAGGAGGTAGCCTTGATGATAGACGAATTGGAACGCAACAAACGGCTCGTGCAATCGTGTGTGGAATTGGGAGTGGCCGGACAAACAGACGTTGACAAACTGCAAGTGGAAATACTTTCTGTGCGTCAACAACAGTCGGAAATCAGTGCGAGCCTCAAGGCCTATCGCACCATGCTGGGCATGATGATGGGGCAGGAGATAGCCGCGCAAACTGAGTTTCTGAAACCCGAAGTGGAGCTGCTTCCCGCCGAGTTGCAAATCAATCGTCCGGAGTTGCGCTACATTGACGCGCAGCAACGCCTGCTCGATGCCCAAAAGCGGGGTGTGGATGCAGCTATCCAACCGCAGATCGGTGCGTTCTTTCAAGGAGCCTATTCCAACATGGGCTTAGACATGTTCTCCACCATGATGAACAACGGCTGGGAGCCTTATTTTGTGGCCGGTATCCAATTGAAGTGGAATTTGTCGGGCTTTTACGACCGCAAAAACAACCTTGCGAAAATCGATGCGGCGCGTTCACAACTCACCATGCAGCGAGAGACATTCCTTTATCATACCAACCTGAAAAGCCGCCAAGAACAGATAGCTATCGAGCGCATGTACGAGGTGATGAAAGAAGACGATGAAATCATCCGGTTGCGCACGTCCATTCGTGAGCGAGCCGCCGCCGGAGTGGAGAATGGCAGCGTGACAGTGAGCGACCTTTTGCGGGAAATACATGCCGAAAATCTATCGCGACAAAACAAGGTGACACACGAAATTGAACTGCTGAAAGGTATCTGCGACCTGAAACACACCGTAAACAGCGACGGAAGATAAGCCTTCCGCAACAGCCGATTTTACTGACAAACAACGAACACATGCCAGAATATGAAAACAGAAAAACGATTTTCTAAGAATGTTCGCAGGGGCTACTCGCTTCCTTCCGTATGTTTCATCTTGCCGGCAATCTTGCTCATCGTGTCGGTGTCATGTTCCGACAACTTGGGCGACTACGACGCAACGGGCACTTTCGATGCAGAAGAAATATTGGTTTCGAGCGAAGTGGCAGGTGCCATCGTCAGACTTGACGTGACCGAAGGCGACAAATTGGAGCAGGGGCAGGAAGTGGGGCTTGTCGACACCTTGCAACTCTACCTGCAGAGGCAGCAACTGAAAGAAAACATCAGGGCTTTGAAAACCAGTCTGCCCGACGTCTCTACCCGTTTGGCACCAATCGAAGAGCAACTCGCCAAGCAGCGACAGGAAAAAACACGGGTCGAAAATCTTTTGAAGGTGGAAGCTGCCACAGCCAAGCAGTTAGACGACATCAGCTCGGCCATCGTCGTTTTAGAGAAACAACTCGAAGCCGAACGCACGGCACTCAACAAAAGCATTGCCGGTGCCGAAGCACAAATAGCCGCCACGGAACTGCAGATAATGCAACTTGACGACCGTTTGGCCAAATGCCGACTCAAAGCCCCGGCGGCAGGGACGGTGCTCTCGAAGTATGCCCGAGCCGGCGAGTTGACTGCTGCGGGGCATCCGCTTTTTAAATTGGCGGATATGGAACACGTGTACCTCAAATCATACGTGACTTCGTTGCAACTGGCAGAAATCCGATTGGGACAGGAAGCAAAAGTAAGAGCCGACTTCGGCGAGGGGGAATATCGTCATTACGACGGGAAAGTCATCCATATTTCAGATAAAAGTGAATTTACCCCCAAAAACATTTATACTTCCAGCGACCGTGCCAACATGGTGTATGCCGTCAAGATAGCCGTGGAAAACGACGGCTATTTGAAACTGGGTATGTATGGCGACGTCAAATTCTTAAACAAAGAAGAAGCCACAAAGGGCGGCAGGTAAGGCCGTGTTGAGTCCGCAGCGAAAAATCCATCAGACAATGAGGCATTTATCGCTGTAGGATTTGTGTCTTCCGCTGCGTGCTTAGGGAAATTTTGCTGCGTACTAACTCCGTCAGAGCTGCGTAAGCACGCAGCAGAAGAGGGTTTTTAAAGGCTTGGGAAGCACGATTTTACGGGCTCATTGAGTCAAGACGCAAAGAAGCAAAAAAGAGTGGAAGGAGCTTCGTGTCGGCAAACGATTTTAAGGATAGACAGCGTATGAATCCTGTCATAGTGAATAATATATGGAAGCGTTACGGTAACATCCGGGCCTTGCGTGGGGTCAGTTTCGAAGCCGGGCGCGGGGAGATATTCGGCATTATCGGTCCTGATGGTGCAGGGAAAACCTCGCTTTTCCGCATCATGACGACTTTGATATTGGCCGACGAGGGCTCGTGTCGGATAGCGGGTTTTGACGTGGTGGACGGATATAAGGAAATACGTCGAAGGGTGGGCTACATGCCCGGACGCTTTTCCCTTTATCAAGACATGAGCGTGGAAGAAAATCTGTCTTTTTTCGCTTCTGTCTTCGGCACGACGATAGAGGAGAACTACCATCTTGTGGCCGATATTTACCGGCAGATAGAACCCTTCAAAAGGCGTCGGGCTGGAAAACTCTCCGGAGGGATGAAACAAAAATTGGCTTTGTGTTGCGCGTTGATACACAAGCCGGAAGTGCTTTTCCTCGACGAACCGACCACCGGTGTCGACCCGGTGTCGCGTAAGGAGTTTTGGGGCATGCTTCAACGGCTCAAAAACGACGGGTTGACCATGGTCGTATCCACGCCTTACATGGATGAGGCTCGCCTGTGCGACAACATTGCGCTGATAAAAGACGGGCAGTTTCTCGGCATTGACAAGCCCGACCACCTCATTGCCAACTTCCGCGAGCCTCTGTGGGCGGCCAAAGGCGAGCACATGTTTCGCCTCTTGAACGACCTTCGCGCTTACGAGGAGATTGCCAACTGTTACGTGTCGGGCGAATATCACCACTTTACCACGCGAGATGACCGCTTCGACGCGGAGGCCTTGCAACGCTATCTAAAAGCCAAAGGCCATGACGCCGAAATAAAACGCATTGAAGCAAATATAGAGGACTGTTACATGAATCTGGCCAAATGAATCTTGGCAGGGATGCCTGTTTTCCTTTTCACGAATGGATGATATTGTAATACATACGCAAGAATTGACCAAGAAATTCGGCTCTTTTACTGCCGTCGACCGCATTTCGTTTGAGGTGCGCAAAGGTGAGATTTTCGGTTTTCTCGGTGCTAACGGGGCAGGGAAGACTTCCGCCATGCGCATGTTGTGCGGATTGAGTATCCCCACCTCGGGCAAGGGCACGGTGGCCGGCTTCGACATTGCCACCCGGCAGGAAGACATCAAGAGGCACATAGGCTACATGAGCCAGAAGTTTTCACTTTACGAAGATCTGAAGGTGTGGGAAAACATCCGGCTTTATGCCGGCATTTACGGCATGAAGAAGGCCGATATTGAGCGCAACACCCGGTTGTTGCTTGACAAACTTCATTTTACCAAAGAGCGTAACACGTTGGTCAGTTCGCTTCCTCTCGGCTGGAAGCAGAAGCTGGCGTTTTCTGTCTCTATTTTCCATGAGCCGAAAATTGTCTTTCTCGACGAGCCGACGGGCGGCGTCGATCCCGACACACGGCGGCAGTTTTGGGAAATGATTTACGAGGCGGCCGACCGGGGCATTACGGTCTTTGTAACTACTCACTACATGGATGAGGCGGAGTATTGCAATCGTGTCTCCATCATGGTCGACGGTCGCATCGATGCGCTTGACACGCCCGCGAGGCTTAAACAGCGATTCGATGCCGTCTCCATGGATCAAGTGTTCCGCCGCTTGGCGAGAAAAGCGGAAAGAAGTTAACCAAGTTTTTCCAAAAAGGGATGAAGCAGCTTTTGGCTTTTGTGAGGAAGGAATTTTACCACATTCTGCGGGACAAGCGCACCATGCTCATCTTGCTGGGGATACCGGTGGTGCTCATCGTGCTGTTCGGCTTTGCCCTCAGTACAGAGGTGCGCAATGTCGATGTGGCCATTCTCTCGCCATGGCCGGATCACACAGTCAGGCAGATAGCCCGGCAAATGGAGGCAAACGAATACTTCACCGTAAAGAAGTATCTCAACACTCCCTCGGAGATAGACGAAGTGATGAAGTCGGGTGAAGTAGATGCCGTTATCGTGTTCGAACAAGATTTCTCCGGACGGATTCTCACACCCGACGGTGCCGGGTTGCAGATAGTGGTCGATGCCGGTAACGTCACCACGGCGCAGGGTTACGTGGCCTATATCAGCGCGGCGGTGAGCCGGTACTTCAGCGAGCAAATGCCCGGGGGGGCGGAAGCGGGTGTTGTCCCCAACGTGGTGATGCTCTACAACCCGCAAATGGTATCATCATACAACTTCGTACCGGGCATCATGGGGCTTATCCTTATGCTCATCTGTGCCATGATGACTTCCATAGCCATCGTGCGTGAGAAAGAGACCGGCACAATGGAAGTGTTGCTCGTATCTCCCGTGCGCCCCGTCTACATCATCCTGTCGAAGATGACCCCCTACTTCGTCCTTTCGTGTGTCAACCTGCTGACAATCCTCCTGCTGGCTATCATCGTGCTAAAGGTGCCGGTACATGGCAGCATAGCGGCACTCATCTTTATTTCGTTGCTTTATATCTTCACCTCGTTGGCTTTGGGCTTGCTCATCTCTTCCGTCACCGAGCGGCAGGCCATCGCCTTGATGATTTCTGCCTTGCTGCTCATGGTGCCAACCATGTTGCTTTCGGGTATGCTTTTCCCCGTTGAGGGACTTCCAAGGATATTGAAAATTCTTTCCAACATTTTACCCGCTACGTGGTACATCTCGGCGGTGCGTAAATTGATGATCGCCGGTCTGCCTGCCTTGTCGGCTCTGAAGGAGACGGTCATATTGGTGATCATGTCCATCGTGCTGCTCACCTTCAGCATGGGGAAATTCAAAAACAGGTTAGGATAAACCTGCAGGTGCATAAGGATACCCTTCTAATCATCCGGTGATTATGACGCTGAAATATCTATTGGAGAAAGAGGTCAAACAATTAGTGCGCAACAGAATCATGCTTGCGCTGACGGGCATATTCCCGCTTATGGTCATTTTGGTCATGCCGTGGGCGGCCACCATGGATATAAAAAATATACGCCTGACGGTGGTAGACAATGACCATTCACCCTATTCGACGGAATTTGTCAACAAATTGGAAAATTCCACCTATTTCAACCTGATAGGCACCAGTCCTGACTATCGTGAGGGCATCGAAGCTGTGGAGCTGGGTATCGCCGACATGGTAGTGGAAATTCCGGCAGGCTTCGAGGCTGCGCTCGTCAACGAGGGAGGAGCGGCCATACAGGTGTCGGTCAATGCCGTCAACAGCATCTTGGGAACGACGGCACAGACTTACATCACCACCTTCTGCAGAGAATTTTCAGAGCAGTTACAAGCCGGGAATGCCGGCACTGCCACCACAATGCCGACAATACGGATGACGAGCATCAGCAAGTTCAACCCCACGATGGACTACAAATACACCATGATACCCGGGCTTATCATGATTACCGTGTTGGTGTTATGTGGTTACCTGCCGGCTCTCAACATCGTGCAGGAAAAGGAAACGGGCACCATCGAGCAGCTCAACGTTACCCCCATCAGCCGCACCTCGTTCATTTTTGCCAAGCTCATCCCCTTTTGGTTCATCGGCCTCGCATCGCTGACGATCGGCTTCTTCTTCGCCTGGTTGGTCTACGGACTTGTCCCTGCGGGCAGCTTGGGCTTGCTCTATTTTTTCTCGGCTCTGTTCATCCTCACCATGACGGGGCTCGGATTGGTCATCTCCAACAAGTCGTCCACCTTGCAACAGGCCGTCTTTGTCATGTTCTTTTTCGCCATGGTGTTCATCATGCTTTGCGGGTTGCTCACTCCGGTCGACAGCATGCCCGTTTGGGCTCAAAGCATCGCCGCTCTCTTTCCTACGACCTACATTGTTGATGTGTTGCGAAATGTATATTTGAAAGGAAGCGGCTTCACCGACTTGCTCGTCGATTTTGTCGCC
>CAYPFZ010000070.1:2206-7598 GCA_964410225.1 uncultured Paludibacter sp. | reverse complement strand
GACCGTGCGCGCCACGACACCGCCGACTATCCAAAGCAACACGTTCTCCGGTGTGTCTAGTACCATCCCCGTGTACGTGCCTGACACTACGGCTTACAAAAATGACTACTACTGGAGCTACTTCTTCTCCGACTTCCGCCTTTTGGAAGGCGAAGGCGAAGGCGGAAGCGGCGAAGGTGAAGGTGGCGAAGGTGAAGGTGGCGGCTCCACGAAGCTCGACGCCGTGTCGTCACTGTCTGGCAAGCTCTTTGTGTACGGTCGTGAGGTGATGCACTCCCTCGAAGCCGGCACGCAAGTGAGCGTCTACACCATCGACGGCCGCCTGCTGCTGCAAACCACCGAACAGCAGTTCACGCTGCCCTCGGCGGGCACTTACATCATCACCGCGGGCAAAGAAGCGGTGACGGTAGTCGTCCGTTAAAAGTAACAGACATATAGTCACATCACACGTCGCGCCTGAGGCCGGGTCAACACCCGCCGCCTCGGGCGCGATTTTTTTTGTCTTTTTTTTTACACAGAATTTTGTTTTTTGTAAAATATTTTCTACGTTTGCCTCTCCCAAAGGCGTCGTCGCTTGTCGTTGCAGCGCGTCGCCCTGTGGTAAAACTCTAAAACACATACGCCTATAGCCCAACGTTACCCCGTTAAACCCGTAAGAGAGGAGTAATTGTATGGACAGCTTAGCCCGCTTGACCGACGAGGAACTGGTCAGGCTGTACGCTCATGGTGAGAGCAAGGCGTTTGAGGAGCTCTTGTTTCGCTACAAAGACAGGGTGTATGCCTATATATTCCTGTTTGTGCGCGATCGCGAGTTGGCCGAGGACATTTTCCAAGACACTTTTGTGAAGGCCATTTCCACCATCCAGCGTGGAAAGTATGTAGATACCGGCAAGTTTCTTTCGTGGCTTAATCGCATAGCCCACAACCTGATGGTTGATTATTTTCGTCGTGAGCAGCAGGAGAACACTTTTGCGGTGGAAGGTGCGGGCTACGATGTGATGAACGACATCCGTTTGGCCGAGAAGAGTGTGGAAGACGTGATAAGCAATGCTCAGGTGATGGAAGATGTGGCTCGTTTGGTGGCTCGTCTGCCCGATGTGCAGCGCGAGGTGGTTCGTATGCGCTATTTTGAGGAGATGAGTTTCAAGGAGATTGCCGAACGTTCGGGGGTGAGCATCAACACGGCTTTGGGTCGGATGCGCTACGCGTTGATCAACATGCGCCGCATGGCCGTCGAAGGGAATCTTTCCCTGCAGCTGAAATAAAAGTAGGGGGTAGTATACTTTTCTGCTTTTTCCCACGTTTTAAAGTTAAGTTGAATGCAAAAACGTGGTGCCTATGCAGAGGAATTCTACCCTGTCTGAACATGCTGTATCTTCTTTTTCGCCCGAGGGCGGGCATGCCTTGCGGTGCGGCGGTCTTCAGCCGAAGGCCGAGACTTTGCGGAAGATCATGCAAATTGCCGCCGCCTACCGGTCGGAAGATTTGGCCGGTCGCCGGGCGTGCGTGGTGCTCAATTGACAAGGAGCCGAAAACATCGAGGGGCTGTGTCTGCAAGGACACAGCCCCTCGATGTTTGTTACAGCTTGGGTTCAGGCCTTCACGCGGCTCACATAGGAGCCGTCGCGGGTGTCAACCTCGATGGTTTCTCCCTCGTTGATGAAAAGCGGTACGCGCACGGTGGCTCCTGACTCCACGGTGGCGGGCTTGAGGGTGTTGGTGGCCGTGTCACCTCGCAGGCCGGGTTCGGTGTAAGTGACTTTCATTTGCACCTTCACGGGCAGCTCGGCAAAGAGGATGGTGTCGGTGGAGGCGTCGGATACCACGTCGACCACCATTCCATCCACCAGAAAGTCGACCCCGTTAATCAGGTGGCTGGCGATGGGCACTTGGTCGAAGGTTTCCTGATTCATGAACTGGTAGTTTTCCCCGTCGTGATAGAGGAACTGGTAAGGGCGTCGCTCCACGCGTACATCTTCCAGCTTCTCGCCGATGTTGAAACGCCGCTCCAACACGTAGCCGTTAACCACGTCTTTCAGTCTGGTTCGCATGAAGGTGTTGCCTTTGCCCGGCTTGACGTGCAGAAAGTCAATGCAGAAGTAGAGTTTGCCATCCACGCGGATGGCCGTGCCGATTTTGATGTCTTGCGCGTTAATCATAGTCGTGCGTTATGTGTTAGAAAATCTCTCGGAAAAATCAGTTGCGAAGGTAGCGAAAAGCAAGCCGGCAGACAAATCTTACCTTAATTTTGCGCCTAATTTCGTTTCCAGATTGCTCGCTATCTTTTTCATGGTGGCATCGATTTGTTTGTCGGTGAGGGTCTTGTCGGCGTCTTGCAACACGAAGCTGACCGCATACGACTTTTTCCCTTTCTCGATGTGCTCTCCTTCGTAGACGTCGAACAGGTAGAGGTCTTTCAGGAGCTTGCGCTCGCTTTCTCGCGCTATCTTTTCCACTTGAGACATGCTCACCTGCTCGTCGAGCAGCAAGGCCAGATCGCGTCGTACTTCCGGGTATTTTGCCACTCGACGGAAGCGCGTTTTGTGTCTGGCGGCGCAGTCCGTCAAATAGTTCCAACGCAGCTCGGCGTAATGCACTTCGGCCTCGATGTCCATCTTTTCCAGCAGCTGTGCCTTCACACTCCCTATCACTGCCAGGCTTTGCCCCGAATGATCGCACAGGTTCAACGCCCGGCCGAGGAGCTCGTCGGGTTGCTCGTGGAAAAGCAGCTGTTGCGGTGGGCATCCCAAGCGCAGCAGGACATTCTCCACATAAGCTTTCAGCTCGAAGACGGTTGTCGGCAGGGTAGGAACGGCCCACGAGGGAGCCTGCTTGTTGCCCGTCAGCCACAGTGCCAGACGAGGCTCTTCCGTGTAAGCTACCGAACCGGAGGAGCCGTCCGCGCGGTCAGGATGATGGAAGTAGCAGCTGCCGAACTCGTAGAACTTCAGGTCGGAGCGGCGATGGTGAACGTTTCGGGCGATGCTCTCCAAACCGCCGAAGAGCAAGGTCTGCCGCATCACGTTCAGCTCGGAACTGAGCGGGTTGACAATGCGCACGCAACGCCACTCGGGCAGGGACTGAAGCGGGGTGTAGTAGGCACTCTTGGTGAGCGAATTGTTCATTATCTCGTTGAATCCTTGCGAGCTGAGTTGTTCGGAGACGATGCGTTGCAGGCGGGTGCTGTCGCCCCGGGAAGAGGTGCTCAAGGTGGTACGAAGACTCGAGTCGGTCTCTATGTTGTTGTAGCCATACAGGCGGAGCAGCTCCTCTGCCACATCGGCCGGGCGACTGACGTCTACGCGATACGGGGGCACTTCGAGGGTGTAGCTCCCGGCGGTGTTTTTCTCCACCACCTGCATCTGTAGGGCGGCAAAAAGCCTTTCCACCGTCTGGTGGCCTACGTCCTTGCCTATCAGTTTGTATATTTTATCCAAACAGACTTGCACCTTGTGCGGAGCAACCGGTTCGGGGTAGATATCTGTCACTTCTCCGCACACCCTGCCTCCGGCCAATTGCTTGATGAGCAAGGCTGTTCGCTTCAACACGTAGAGGGTGTTCGACGGGTCGCAGCCGCGCTCGTAGCGAAACGAAGCATCGGTGCTCAAACCGTGTCGACGAGCCGTCTTACGGATACCCACGGGGTGAAAGTAGGCACTTTCCACGAACACATCCTGCGTCTCTTCGGTGATGCCCGACTCTTTCCCGCCAAACACTCCGGCGAGGCACATGGGCTCGCTTCCGTCACAGATGACCAAATCGTCGGCACTCAACACGCGTTGAACCCCATCGAGGGTGGTGATGACAGTGCCCGAAGGAAGATGCCTCACCCTGACTTGCCCGCCGGTAATCTTCGCGGCATCGAAGGTGTGAAGCGGTTGACCCAGCTCGAGCATCACATAGTTGGCCGCATCCACCACATTGTTGACAGGGCGGATGCCCACCGAGCGCAGACGATGTTGCAACCAGGCGGGCGAAGCTGCTACCTTCACTCCCGATATTACCACCGACGAATAGCGCGGACATGCCTGCGGGG
Organism: uncultured Paludibacter sp.; assembly: GCA_964410225.1. Lineage (GTDB taxonomy): Bacteria > Bacteroidota > Bacteroidia > Bacteroidales > Paludibacteraceae > QVMH01. The sequence goes on along the minus strand of CAYPFZ010000070.1, from coordinate 3,562 downwards.
CGTCAACCTTGACACTCACCGGGCTTTGGGGCTCATCTACCCGGAAATGGTCGACCGAGGGAAGGCGCAGCCGCACATCCTTGTCACGGATGGAAAAATAAGCCGCCAAGTCGCGAGCCACACCGTAGTGAGAAATGGCATCGGAGCGGTTGGGGGTGATGTCGATTTCGAACACCCAATCGGTTTGAACCCGGTAATAGTCTTTCGCCAAGGTGCCCACCGGCACTTCGGCAGGCAACACGATGATGCCTTCATGGCACTCACCGACCCCGATTTCATCTTCGGCGCAAATCATGCCTTCCGACGCCACCCCGCGTATCTTCGAACGCTTGATGGTGAAGGTCTCCTCACCCCGGTAGAGGCGCGTGCCCGGCGTGGCCACCACCACTTTCTGCCCGGCAGCCACGTTGGGTGCCCCGCAGACGATCTGCAAGGGAGTCGGCCCACCCACCTCTACGGTGGTCACCCGCAAGTGATCGGAGTTGGTATGAGCTGTGCACGTGAGCACCTCGCCCACCACCAAGCCCTCCATACCACCTTTGACAGTTTGCACCATCTCCACGCTGCCCGTCTCCAGGCCTATGGAAGTCAGGATTTCCGCCAAGTCGGCGGGGGGAAGGTCGATGTCTATGTATTCTCTCAGCCAGTCGTACGATATCTTCATGCTTTCTACCAATGAGGTTCTCCGGATGCCGCTCCCGCGCCGGTACGCTTGCCCTCAATCTGACTTGGGAAACTGCCCGGCGGCGGCGGACACCCTACAAAGGTAGTGCAATCCGTTGGCAACGGCAAATGCTCTTTGTACTCCGTCGGAAAGGTGGATTAAAGCGGACAATGCAACGATATTCGAAAAGAAGCGAAAAAACTCCTGCGGAGCGATCGAACCGGAGTTTTTCCCTCACCGTATCGTCGCCCTCTTCTTCGTGACGGTATTCCCACATCTCGTACACACACCCCGCGCGCTGCAAATTAGCGATTTGTCTCTGAAGAAAGCAGGTCTTACTCCTGAGTCTCAGTCTCTCCTTAACGTCCGGTGTCTCTTTACATCCCCTCTTCTGCTGCGTACTTATGCAGTTTTTGCTACGTTACTTCGCAATTTTTGCTGCGTACTAACGCGCCGCACGCTGCGTAGGTACGCAGCAAAATTTTCCAAAGCATCCGCCGGAATGGGTCGCCCAACAAAGTTGGAATGTCGAAGAAAAGCCTTTTTCGGTCAAAAACTCGGCTTTCGCTTGGCGACGCTGCAGCTGCATATCGTCAAAACTCAATGGGTGATGCTTACTCGCTTCAAGCCATGAAGATACGCATTTCTCCACAAATTCATCGCACAATCCGGCGAAAGTTTTGCAGAGGTCT
>CAYPFZ010000070.1:0-2106 GCA_964410225.1 uncultured Paludibacter sp. | reverse complement strand
TTTTTCCGCCATACAAGAAAAAAGGCGCAAGGGAGCGTCACCTCCTCTTGCGCCTCGATGTACCTTCGTCTGTCGGACGATTAGTCGTTCACGCGAAACTGCTCGTTACCTTCCTTCAGGAAGCCCACTATCTGTCGGGCGGCGGCGATACCGGCGTTGATATTGGCCTCGGCAGTCTGCGCACCCATCTTCTTGGGCGTGGCAAAATAGCGTCCTGCAAACAGTTCCTGCATCTTCAGGTGGTTGCCGGGAAGAATGTCTGTCACATATTTCAGGTCGGTACGTACCTGCATCAGGTGCTCCAGCCCTGCCTCGTCGATCACCTCTTGCCGGGCGGTGTTCACCACCACCGCGCCTTTGGGCAGCCGGCTCAAAAGGGCTTCGTTGATGCTTTGCCGCGTCTGCGGGGTGGAAGGGATGTGTATGGACACTATCCGGCAGGTGGAATAGAGCTCTTCGGCCGATGAAACGGGTGTCACACCGTCGGCTTGCATCACCGTGGCAGGGGTGTAGGCGTCGTAGGCATAAAGCTCCATACCGAAACCTTTGGCAATGCGCGCCACGTGACGACCCACGTTGCCGTAGGCGTGAATGCCCAGTTTTTTCCCTTTCAACTCGCCGCCGGAGCTGCCGTTGTAGAAGTTGCGCATGGCGTAAACAAGCAGGCCGAACACCAGCTCTGCCACCGCGTTGGAGTTCTGTCCGGGAGTGTTCATCACACACACGCCGGCGGCAGTGGCTGCCTGCAAATCGACGTTGTCGTAGCCGGCTCCGGCGCGTACCACTATCTTCAGCTCTCGGGCGGCTTCTATCACCTGGGCGTCGACCTTGTCGCTGCGCACTATCAGCGCGTGGGCATCGGCCACCGCGGCAAGCAGTTGCGACTTGTCGGTATACTTCTCAAGCAGCTCGAGCGTCAGGTCGGCGGCCTCCAACTCTTGCCTGATGCCGTCCACAGCCACCGGGGCAAACGGCTTTTCGGTTGCAACTAATACTTTCATGTCTTTCAATCGAATTGAGGTTTATCGCACTTGATGTCAATGAGATGCTTCGAACTCTTTCATGCAGTCGACCAATGCCTGCACGCTCTCTATCGGGCAGGCGTTGTAGAGCGAGGCACGGAAACCGCCCACCGAGCGGTGACCCTTGATGCCCACCATGCCGCGCGCCTTGGCTAACTCCATAAAAGCAGCCTCTTGATCTTCATAGCCTTCGGCCATTACAAAGCACACGTTCATCAGCGAGCGGTCTTCCACTGCGGCAGTGCCTCTGAACATCTTGTTGCGGTCGATTTCTTCATACAGCAGAGCGGCTTTCTTCTTGTTTATCTCATAAATGGCTTCCACGCCACCCAACTGGCGAAGCCATTTGAGCGTCTCATGCATCACGTAGATGGCAAACACGGGAGGAGTGTTGAACATCGAGCCGCCGGCAATGTGTGTGCGATAGTCGACCATGGTGGGCAACGTGCGGGTGGCTTTACCCAGAATGTCTTCACGCACAATGACAAAAGTCACCCCCGCCGGGCCTACGTTCTTCTGGGCACCACCGTAGATGAGGGCATATTTCGACACGTCTACCGGACGGCTCATGATGTCCGACGACATATCGGCCACCAACGGAACGGGGCAATCCATGTCGGTGTGAATCTCCGTGCCGAAAATCGTGTTGTTGGTGGTGATGTGGAAATAGTCGGCATCGGTCGGCACTTGGTAGTCTTTGGGAATGTAGCTGTAGTTCTTGTCTTCCGAAGAAGCCACAACAACCACCTCGCCGAAATTTTTGGCCTCTTTGGCGGCCTTCTTGGCCCAGGCACCGGTTTGCAAATAAGCGGCCTTGTTGACCATCAGGTTGTAGGGCACGTGGAAGAACTGCGTGCTGGCACCTCCGCCGAGAAACAACACCCGGTAACCTTCTGGAATGTGAAGCAATTCGCGCCACAGAGCTTCCGTGGACGACATGATGCGCTCCCAGCCCGGACTGCGGTGGGATATTTCCAACAACCCGACCCCCGTCCCGTCGAAATCGCGGATGGCGGCAATGGCTGACTCGATAGCCGGGCGAGGCAATATGCACGGACCGGCGTTGAAAACATGTTTTTTCATA
>CAYPFZ010000069.1:3235-7664 GCA_964410225.1 uncultured Paludibacter sp. | reverse complement strand
GGTCTCCGAAATATTCGGTCGTTATTTCGTGGCAGGCATGGAGTTGTCCGAATAATCGCGAGGCTGTCACTGACTCCTTTTTGCCTGCATTTTCCCCTCATTCGTCTGCTCCTTGGTCTTGTCGTTGCTTTTCCTTTCAGCTCGCGGCGCGTTAGTACGTAGCGAAAATTGCGTACTTACGCAGCAAAAATTCCCAAAGCACGTAGCGGAAGGGGGCAAACGCAAGCAGAAAGGAAAACAGATAGGAATTTGCAAGTGTTTCACTTTGAGTGTTTGACGGGCAGGTCACTCGTCGGCGGGCTCGCCTTCGTCGTTTTCGGTGGTCGGTGGGTTGTCTTGTGTGGTGTCGCCGGCGGGCAGTTCTTCGTTCTCTCTTAACACGAAGCGCTTGTAATAGGAAATAATCAGGGTGGTCACAGGCAGGGCGATAATCATTCCAAGCAATCCGAGCAACGCTCCCCATACTGACAGCGAGAGCAGGATGATGGCAGGATTGAGACCGGTGGCCTTCCCCATGATTTTGGGCGTGAGGATTATCTGTTCGATCAATTGCACGAGGAGTATCACAATCAGGATGCCCAGCAATATTTGCCAATAACTTCCGCCCGTCTCCACCGTTCGCAACCATCCCAACAGCAAGGCAGGTATGTAGCCCAAGGCCTGCATGTAGGGCACCAAGTTCAGCACGCCCATGAGCAGCCCCAACACAACTCCCAAAGGAAGCCCGATGATGTAAAACCCGATGGCGAACAGCACGCCGTCGATTGCGGCAATGAGTGCCTGCCCGCGGAAGTATTTGTTCATGCCGTTTTTGATGTCGTCCATGATATTCACGACAAGTTGGCGGTACTTGACGGGGATGGCAGCCACGAATCCGGCATTGATTTTTTCATAATCGAGCAAGATGAAAATGAAATAGAGAAACACGATAACGAAAGCCACCAAGCCCAAGATAAAGCTGAGCGAGCTGTTGACGATGCGCCACAGTTTGGGTGCTATGTTTTTGAATATATCCTTTACGTCGGGGTCATTTAAGATGGAACGCACATCTAACCGGGCGAGGAAGTCGCGGATGGCAGTCTGCCAAGTCTCCGGCAGGAAGTCGTTCATGCTGAAGTTGTGTGAGTAGAGGGTGATGAGTTGCGAAAATTTGTCAACCTCCTTACCCACGATTGGCACCAAGAAACACACGATGCCACCGACGACGAGCAGCAGCAAGACGACGGTACACAAGATGGAAAGCACGCGGCTTTTTATTTTGAGCTTCGTTTGGAAAAACTGTACCACCGGGTAGAAGAAATAGGCCAGCAGCCACCCAATGGCAAAGGGTAACAAAACGGTACTCAATTTGCCCACAAGCCATGCGAGAGCGACAATGACGGCCAGGCCGATCAACATGCGGATCACGCGGTCGAAGGTATAGGGTCTTTGGTGCATAGATTTCGGAATTAAGAATGGGGTGCGGAGAAGACAAATTCTATTGTGCCTGCATTTCGGCCGTTTGGCTACAGCTCCCCGGCCTTTTCGGGGAACGCCGGGAGACGCATCACCTCCATGACGCCATGCTTGCGCGGGGAGAATCGGCCTTGCCCGGAACGGCACATTTTTTCCTTCATTTTGGATTTGAACATGCTTTGCTTCTGCTTCGATTGTTGTAATTTTACCGCGCCGTTCTGCGCGGCAAGTATCGCAGGCACGCGATGCGTACAAATGTAGCAAAACATAAACGATTTCGTTCTAATTCGTACGATAAAAGATGGATAGAAGACTCATAGTGTCTTTGTTGCAAAGCAGCATTGAAGAATTGGGGCTGATGACCAAGGGATTCATGGAGATGAGTGATTATCCTGCCCCTATCATCCAGTTGGCACGTCGGAAAACGGAAGACGTGCTTAACTATTTGCAACGGTTGGAAGAAATAAAGAGCAGAACGCCGGATACCGATGTTCCTGCCGCATCTTCACTCCCACACGAAGAGGAAAAGAGCGACAGCAGGGCGGGAGAAGCCGCGGAAGTCCCCACGGATGTAAAGGCCGAGCCTCCGAAAGAGGAAGAAACGACATGCACGACAGAAGCGGAAGAGGTTGTTCCTCACGTGCAAGCGCAGGTCGAAATTCAATCTGACGAGCCGGAAGTTCAGTCAAACGAGCCGGTGAAAGCGGAAACGCCCCTTAAAGTGTCGCCTGTGGCCACCTTGCGGATGGAAGAAACACCGCCACGCCCCGAAGCAATAACGATTCTGCACACAGACAACTCCCTTGCCGGAGTGCATACCCTGAAAAAAATAGACGACATACGCCAGGCCATCAGCATCGGCGACCGCTTCCGTTTCCAACGTGAGCTGTTTGCCGGCAACGGTGAGCAGATGAACAAAACACTCGCCAAACTCAACCGATTAGACAGTTTCGACCAGGCTGTTGCCTATTTGCAATCCAAGTTCGATTGGGATATGAGTGATGAAACCGTGGACAATTTCCTGCAAATTGTTCGCAGGAGGTGGTAAGACCCTCGCGTAAGCTCCCTTGCCTCGTAAGTTATCCCCCTTCTCGTGCGTACTTACGCAGCAAAAATTCCCAAAGCACGCAGCGGAAGGGGGAGAACTAAGGCACGGAAAACGGGAATCCGGCAAGACGGAAGCACAAGATAAGGCATCACCGGGATGTCGAGGAAAAAACTTGAGGTGCATCGGTCGGTTTTCTTTTTCTGATTTTATTTCGAATTCGCACATCAACCGTAATAAGTATGGAAACCTTGTTTGAACAAATAAACCAAGACATCAAAAAAGCCATGTTGGCTCGTGAGAAAGTGACATTGGAGGCCTTACGCGGCATAAAAAAGGAATTTCTCGAAGCCAAAACCGCCAAAGGTGGCGATGGTACGTTACACGACGACCAGGCATTGAAGATATTGCAGAAGATGCTGAAACAGCGCAAAGAAACGGCGCAGATATATACAGAACAAAACCGCACGGATTTGGCCGAAAACGAGTTGGCAGAAGCGTCAGTTATCGAGCGCTATTTGCCTGCACCGATGACTGACGAGGAATTGGTGGCTGCTCTGACGGTCATCATCGAAGAAGTCGGAGCCAAGGGACCGCAAGACATGGGCAAGGTGATGGGGGTGGCCTCCAAACGATTGTCGGGCAAGGCAGAAGGCCGCATCATCTCCGAAAAAGTAAAAACGCTATTGGCGAATATGGCATGACCCTTATATCAAACTTAAATTACTTCAACATGTTTCAAAATCAATTTATCACAAAAGACATCGTCTATGTGGGAGTGAACGACCGCCAGAAACACAAGTTCGAAAACATCTTCCCCTTGCCTGAAGGCGTGTCTTATAATTCATATCTTGTTTTAGACGACAAAGTGGCTTTGGTCGATACGGTGGATGGCTGCTACGGCGACCTGTTTATTGAAAAAGTGAAGGCCGCCATCGGCGAGCGCAAAATCGACTACTTGATAGTCAACCACATGGAGCCGGATCATTCGGGCTCTATCCGCTTGCTCAGGCAATACTTCCCTGACATCACCATCGTGGGCAACGCCCGGACCTTGGAGATGGTCAACGGTTATTATGGTTTGATTGACAACACGCAGGAGGTAAAGGAAGGCGACATCCTCGAATTGGGGAAGCATAAGTTGCAGTTTTTCCTCACGCCAATGGTACACTGGCCCGAAACGATGGTGACATTTGATGCGGTCGACCAAGTGCTTTTTGCCGGTGATGCTTTCGGCTGTTTCGGTGCATTGAACGGCGCGGTGCTTGACACCGACATGGACGTGACCCCTTATTGGGACGAGATGGTGCGCTATTACGCCTGCATTGTTGGGAAATACGGTTCGCCGGTGCAAAAGGCTTTGCAAAAATTGTCTTCCGTACCGCTCACCACCATTTGCAGCACACACGGTCCGGTGTGGAGGCAGCACCTGCCGAAGGTGGTAGACACGTATGACAAGATGAGCCGTTACGAGGCTTTGGAAGAAGGCGTTGTGGTGGCCTACGGTTCGATGTACGGACATACCGAGCTGATGGCCGAAGCCGTGGCGCAAGGCTTGGCACAGGGAGGCATACGCAACATAGTGGTGCATAACGTGTCAAAGACAGACTCCTCCTGCATTCTTCGTGATGTGTTCAAATACAAGGGGCTGATCATCGGTAGTCCGACCTACAACAACAACCTCCATCCCGGTGTGGATTCGCTGGTGCGAAAAATCGAATTTCGAGGCGTGAAGAACAAGGTGTTCGGTTGTTTTGGCTCGTTCACCTGGTCGGGTGCGGCAGTCAGAGAGTTGCTCGCATTTGCCGAATCCATGAAATGGCAGGTGGCCGAGACAACTCCGGAGGAAAAGCAAGGCTTGAAGTCCGACAACTACAATGCCTGCCTCCGCTTGGGTGAGCACGTTGCTCAGGCGATGCGCTAAAGTGG
>CAYPFZ010000069.1:0-3135 GCA_964410225.1 uncultured Paludibacter sp. | reverse complement strand
GAGCGGGAAAAGGTTCAAGTTGTCTGTTTCCCCGAGTTGAGCCTCACGGGCTACACGTGTGGCGACTTGTTTTTTCAGCAGGAACTTTTGTGCCGGGTTGAGGAGTCGTTGTTGTCTCTCCTCTCACAGACTGCCTCCCTTTCCGTGGTGCTTGTTGTCGGTATGCCGGTCAGGGTGGGGGCGCATCTTTACAATGCGGCCGTGGTTGTGCAAAGCGGGCGCATTTTGGGTGTTGTTCCCAAGACGCACATACCTTTTCATCACGAATTTTATGAAAAACGCTGGTTTACTCCGACTTCTTCATCTGTGCAGCAGGTCGGTTTAGCAGGCCACGCTGTACCTTTTGGAACTAATATTCTGTTCACCGACCGCAAGTTTACTTTTTGCATTGAGTTGTGTGAAGACCTTTGGACTGTCATTCCCCCCAGTTCGTACCATGCGCAGCGGGGGGCGGAAGTGATATTCAATCTTTCGGCCAGCAATGAATTGGTAGGTAAGCATGCCTATCGCAGGCAATTGGTAGCGCAACAGTCGGCACGCTGTTTGGCGGCCTATGTGTATGCTTCGGCGGGAGCGGGCGAGTCGACTACCGACTTGGTTTTTGCCGGCAGCACGTTGATAGCCGAAAACGGCAGGGTTTTACAAGAGGCGGAGCGTTTTGGGCAAGAGTCCCGGTTGCTTGTGGCCGACATCGATGTAGAACGTCTGCAGGCCGAGCGACTGCATAATCCCGATTTTGGGAAAGGATGCCTTGAAGCCGATTATCTGACGGTGGAGTTGAGGGAAACGTGTCATGAAACGATTGATTTGAGGCGCACGATTGACAGGTGGCCTTTCATCCCTTCGGAAGGAAACAGAGACAGTCATTGCAGCGATTTGTTCGCCATCCAGGTTGCCGGGCTGTCCCGACGCTGGAAACACACCGACGCGCAGACCGTTGTTCTCGGTGTTTCGGGCGGACTTGATTCTGCGCTTGCCCTGTTGGTATGTGCCCGCACGGCCGATGTGTTGGGCTATGACCGACGACGTATTGTGAGTGTCACTATGCCGGGCTTTGGAACTACCGGCCGTACTCATGCCAATGCCCTCGGGTTGATGGAGGCCTTGGGAACGACAACTAAGGAAATTTCCATCAGAGAGGCGTGCCTGCAGCATTTGAAAGACATAGGACATGATGCGGAAGAGCATGACGTGACATACGAAAATGTTCAGGCACGTGAACGCACACAGATATTGATGGACGTGGCTAACCAAACCAACGGTCTGGTGGTGGGGACGGGCGACCTCTCGGAGCTGGCTTTGGGATGGGTTACGTATAACGGCGACCACATGTCTATGTATGCCGTCAACAGTGGTGTGCCTAAAACATTGGTGAGGTATGTGGTGGAATGGGCGGCCGAACGAGCAAGTGGAGAAACGGGGCGGATATTGCACGATGTGCTCGCTACGCCCGTCAGTCCCGAACTGCTGCCTGCCGACGAAGGAGGACATATCTCGCAAAAAACCGAGAATCTCGTGGGCCCCTACGAGTTGCATGATTTCTTTTTGTACTACTTCGTGCGTTTCGGTTTCACGCCTGACAAGATATTGTTTTTGGCACGTCATGCGTTTTCCGGCCACTATCAAGAGGAAGAGATAAAGAGATGGCTGAACGTATTCCTTCGTCGTTTCTTTCGGCACCAGTTCAAGCGTTCGTGTATGCCCGACGGACCGAAGGTGGGTTCCGTAAGTCTTTCTCCGCGTGGCGACTGGCGTATGCCGAGTGATGCGGCGGACTTTATCTTGTAAGGACTTTCCGTGACGCATCGCAAGAGATGACAAAACGTCGGACACGGGTGCGAACATTTCAAACGAGGATATGATGTTAGAAAAAACCTTCGTGGGCAACACTCTGGAAGACTGGGGCATTTCGCTTTTGATTGTTCTGGGAGCTTTGCTGTTAGACAAACTCATCCAGGTATTGAACAGGAAGGTGTTCAGGCCTGCGGCCGTCAAAGCCCGTGCGAGTTTTGTAGACCTTTTGCTCGAGTCGTTGGAAGCACCCGTACTTTTTGGCGTCATGCTCGTGGCCATTGTCGTCGCGTTGGGGAGGTTGGAATTAGGTACGACTACTACCTTGACAAAGGCATATAAGTTGCTCGTCGCACTCGATGTGACCTGGTTTTTCGCCCGTTTTTTGACCTCATTGCTTGCTCGCTCACTTACCGGGCGGGGGACGGAAGGTGAGGGGGAGACAAAAAAACGTCTCCTTGACCCGAAGTTCCTGCCCTTGGCCAAACGCGTGGTGACGATATTGGTGTGGTTCATCGGTCTGATGACCGGTTTGAAGAACATCGGTGCCGACATGGGAGCGATACTTGGTACGCTGGGCATCGGGAGTGCGGCATTCGCCCTGGCATCGCAGGATTTGCTGAAAAACCTGATTGCCGGGATTACCATTCTCGTAGATCAACCCTTCCAATTAGGCGACCGCATTCGTTTTGACCAAGTGGATGGCACGGTGGAAGACATCGGGCTTCGCAGTTCGCGCATCCGCACCATCGACCAACGGATGCTCACCATCCCCAACTGCAAAATAATGGACAGCACGATAGAGAACGTAGACAGCGAGCCGATGCGTAAAGTGACCCTCAAGTTAGGCTTGACCTACGACACCCCGCCTGAAAAAATGGAAGAAGCCATGGCGCTGCTGAGAAGCATCCCGAAGAGGGTGAAGCACGTGAGTGACAAAGATTTAGTGGCGGCATTCACTGATTTCGGCGATTTCTCCCTCGGCATCACTTTCATCTATTACATCGAAAAAGAGGGCGACATCTACGGCGTGAATACGGCAGTAGATTTAGACATTCTCAGCTGCTTCACCCAAGCGGGGATTGACTTTGCCTTCCCCACCCAGACGCTCCACATAGAAAAATAGCGGCGCATCTTGCGACCGCCTGCGCTCATCACCACGAGTTTCTCCCTTTTTCGGACGTGGCTATAATCTTCATACAGAGGAATAAAAAATACGTACTTACGTAGCAAAATTTCTGTACTAACGCAGCAAAAATTCCCAAAGCACGCAGCAGAAGCCCGCATTGTATTCCTTGCCGGGTTTGGATGGGAGTGCTTTTCTATCCCTTCTTTTACTTGGTG
>CAYPFZ010000068.1:0-7728 GCA_964410225.1 uncultured Paludibacter sp. | reverse complement strand
CTTCTGATTGTTTGTATTCTTCCCGATACGGGTCTCCTCCGCGGTTTTGTGCCTTTGCAAAGCTCTTCCGCTGCGCGCTGCGTGCTTACGCAGTTTTCGCTGCGTACTAACGCGCCGCGCACTGCGTACTAACGCAGTAAAATTTACCAAAGCACGCAGCGGAAGGGGGCTTGCCGGAGAGGACTCTGTCTTCTCACAGGAGCGACGGCCGGTCGTGGAGGCTCTAATCCTCCTAAATAAAAAACACGCGCCGAAGTTTGTTATCTCATTTAATTTTGCTATCTTTGCGCCATTTGATAGAAAAATCAAGTAAAAAATTAATATGTCCGACAACACAGGATACATTTCTCAGGTCGTAGGTCCGGTTATTGACGTGTCGTTTGGCGAGAGCGGCGGGCGAGTGCCTTCCATTAATGAGGCCATCACCATCGAGCGTCCCGACGGCGGTTTGTTGGTGGCCGAGGTGCGTCAACACATTGGCGATCAGGTTGTGCGCACGGTAGCCATGGACTCCACCGACGGCATTGCGCGCGGCATGAAGGTTCGCACTGCCAGTCAGGGCATCACCGTCCCGGTGGGCGAACAGGTAAAAGGCCGCCTGCTCAATGTCACGGGCGAGCCCATCGACGGCATCGGGCCGCTCTCTCGTCAGGGTGCCTATTCCATCCACCGCGAGCCGCCACGCTTTGAGGAGCTGGCCGTGTCGCAAGAAGTGCTCTACACCGGCATCAAGGTCATTGACCTGCTCTGTCCCTACCTCAAGGGCGGTAAGGTGGGTCTGTTCGGTGGCGCAGGAGTAGGCAAGACGGTGCTCATCATGGAGCTGATTAACAACATTGCCAAGCGGCATCACGGCTTTTCGGTATTCGCCGGAGTGGGCGAGCGCACCCGCGAGGGCAACGACCTGCTTCGCGAAATGATAGAGTCAGGGGTCATTCGCTACGGCGAAGCCTTCAAACAAGGCATGGAACGCGGCGAATGGGACTTGTCAAAGATAGACCACGAAGAGTTGGCCAAGTCGCAAGCCACGCTGGTATTCGGTCAGATGAACGAGCCCCCCGGAGCGCGCAGCAACGTGGCACTCACCGGGCTGTCCATCGCCGAGTATTTCCGCGATCAAGGCAACGACATTCTCTTTTTTGTGGATAACATCTTCCGTTTCACCCAAGCCGGGTCGGAGGTGTCTGCGCTGTTAGGGCGCATGCCCTCGGCAGTGGGCTATCAACCCACCCTTGCCACCGACATGGGTAAGATGCAAGAGCGCATCACCTCCACACGTCAAGGCTCTATCACCTCCGTGCAGGCCGTCTACGTGCCCGCCGACGACCTCACCGACCCGGCTCCCGCTACCACGTTCACCTTCCTCGATGCCACCACGGTGCTCGACCGTAAAATATCCGAATTGGGCATCTATCCGGCCGTCGACCCGCTGGCATCCACCTCGCGGGTGCTCGACCCCAACGTGGTAGGCGAAAAACATTACGAAACCGCCCAACAGGTAAAGCAGCTGCTGCAACGCTACAGCGACCTGCAAGATATTATTGCCGTGCTCGGCATGGAGGAACTCTCCGAGCAAGACAAGCTCGCGGTCAACCGTGCCCGTCGGGCGCAACGCTTCGCCTCACAACCTTTCTTCATGTCAGAAGCCTTCACCAATGTGCCGGGCACCATGGTATCAATAGAGGACACAATCAAAGGGTTCGACATGATTGTGCGCGGCGAGGTGGACGACCTGCCCGAACAGGCCTTCCTCAATGTGGGTACCATCGAAGATGCCATTGCCAAAGGCAAGAAGCTCCTCGATGCACACACCGGCTCGTAGTCAGAACCTCTTCATTCCATCCTCCAGCCTATGGACGTGAGCATTTTATCAGCCGAACAATGCCTCTTTCGAGGTCGAGCCGAGTCTGTCACCCTGCCCGGAGTGGCGGGCGTGTTTACCGTGTTGAAAGATCACGCACCGCTCATTGCCGCCCTCAAGGCAGGTACTGTGTATTGCCGCCTGCCCGACGGCGAAGAGCTGTCACCCCTCTCCATCGAAGGAGGATGCGTGCGGGTAGATGACAACCGGGTAATCGTGTGCGTGGAATGAAGCAAAGGGGAGGTGACATACATCTCATCCTCCTTGTGTTGGGAACCGTGTTGCTCACGGCGGCGTTGGTGGCGGCGTTGATGGCCTGCAGCAGGATGCTGTTCACCACCCGGCAGCCCTACCTCTGGAGTATCGCACTTACCGTCGGGTTGGGATGTTGCCTGATTCTCGGCATGAGGTGGGTGCACGACCGCTTGAAAAAAAGCGTGGACGATGCTGGAAAAGCGGCTGCGGCGAAGACATACTTGCTGCTAAAGGTGATAAAACTTTTCATCTTCATGGGCACGGCAGCGACCTATCTGATTATCGTCAACAGCGGGGCGAGAGAATTTATACAGACGGCAGCCGTCATCTACCTCATCTTCTTGATGTGGGACACATGCGGGCTGCTTATTTTGGAAAAAAAGAACGAAAAAAGATAATGCACAGAGCAAATGACATACTGAGGCGATGTTTGGCAACGGGGATGTTCCTGCTGGCAGGCCTGTTGTCTGTGTGGGCGGCAGGTGCGTCGGCCGATGGCAAGGTTGACCCGCAAGAAATAGTGCTTGAGCATTTGGCCGACTCTTACGGTTGGCACATCGTCTCGTTCGGCAATACGCATCTGTCTATCCCCCTGCCCGTTATCGTGCGAGGGCACGATGGCGTGTGGCACGTGTTCTCATCTGCACGCATCACCGGTCACGACGCTTCCTACAGAGGCTTCCACATCACTCATCACGGAGACTACAAAGGCAAACTGGTCGAAACGCTCCCCACGGGCGAAGAAGTGCGTCCGCTCGATCTCTCGGTGACGAAAAACGCAGCATCGATTATCATCATCTGCGCGCTGCTCATCGGTGTGTTCATGGGTTGCGCCCGTTGGTACAAAAAGCGCGAGGGCACTCCGGAGGAGGCCGCTCCCAAAGGGTTCGTGGCGTTTTTGGAAATGGTCATCATGGACGTCGTCGAGGATGTCATCAAGCCTTCGATAGGCGCAAACTACCTCCGATACACGCCCTTTTTGCTCACCATATTCTTTTTTATCATCTGTAGCAACTTGCTGGGGCTGCTGCCCGTTTTCCCGGGAGGTGCCAACGTGACGGGCAACATTTCCGTCACGCTCGTGCTGGCAGCGGCAGCCTTCCTTGTCATCAATATCTTTGCAAACAAGCACTACTGGAAAGACATTTTCTGGCCGGCCGTACCCACATGGCTCAAAGTGCCGGTTCCGCTGATACCTGCCATCGAGTTTATCGGCATCTTCACCAAGCCTTTTGCGCTGATGATCCGTCTTTTTGCCAACATTGTGGCCGGACATGCCATGGTGTTGGGGCTGCTATGTGTCATATTCGTCACCGTTGAGCTCGGTGTGGCCATCAATGCCGGCACAGGGCTGCTGGCCGTATTGCTCAACATATTTGTTGACTTTCTCGAACTGCTTGTGGCCTACATACAAGCCTATGTATTCACGCTGCTGACCGCCATCTTCATCGGCCTCTCGCAAATGGAGGAGCACGAAACGGTCGAGGCGGGCGAAGAGAACAATCATTCATAAACAGCATAAACAAACAAAAGTAGAAAAGTATGTTACTATCCATCTTATTGCAAATGACAGTAGGTGCCGGGTTGGCCAAGGTCGGTGCAGCGTTAGGTACAGGTTTAGCCGCCATAGGTGCAGGTATCGGCATCGGACAAATCGGTAAGGCCGCCATGGAAGGCATTGCCCGTCAACCCGAAGCCGCCGGCAACATCCGCATGAACATGATCATCGCTGCTGCAATGGTCGAAGGTGCCGCCTTCTTCGTGGTGGTGGTGTGCGGATTCATCCTGTGATATATTCCTGCGAAGCGGGCAGACTTTTTTTGTGCCTTTGCTTAAAAAGAGCCAAAGCAGCGCGCCCGGAAACCTTTGCATCCCCTCTTCTGCCGGATGCTTACGCAGCGCGTTAGTACGCAGCAAAAATTCCCTAAGCACGCAGGAGAAGGCACTTTCGTTTCCCGCAAATTGCACCTTGTCGACTCGATGAGGTCTTGCAGAAAGCCACTGTGATACAGGCAACAAAGGCCGACAAGGCGAGCGAGGGTCGGCTTCTGCCCCGCCCCGCCTGCCCCTCAAAACAACC
Source organism: uncultured Paludibacter sp. (assembly GCA_964410225.1). GTDB lineage: Bacteria > Bacteroidota > Bacteroidia > Bacteroidales > Paludibacteraceae > QVMH01. The sequence continues at coordinate 3,532 of CAYPFZ010000068.1, read as the reverse complement.
AATTAAAAAACCAAGGCGTATGAGCTTATTAACCCCCGAACCCGGACTGTTGTTCTGGATGCTCCTCTCGTTTGGCATCGTGCTGTTCGTGCTGTGCAAGTTTGGTTTTCCCGTCATCTTGCGCATGGTGGGTGAGCGCGAAAACTACATTGCCCGCTCGCTTGACGCCGCCAAAGAAGCACGGGCGCAGTTGGAGGGTATCAAACAGGAAAACGAGCGCATGCTGCGAGAAACCCGTGCCGAACAAACACGCATGATGGAGGAGACCCGCGAGCTGTGTCGCACCATCAAAGAGCGGGCACGCGAGGCCGCCGAAGCCGAAACCGCCAAGCTGAAAGCCGAGGCACAAGAGGCTATCAGACAGGAGAAAGAGCGTGCCATCGGCGAACTGCGCGCCCACGTGGCCGCATTGAGCATCGGCGTGGCAGAAAAAGTGTTGCGGGAAGATTTGAAGGATAAAGACAAACAACTGCAACTCATCGACAAGTTACTCGACGATGTGCAACAGAATTAAGCGGAGATAAATGAAAGCAGGAGCCATCCCCTTGCGCTACGCACGAGCCATCTTCGAGCATGCAGCCAAAAGCCGTTCCGAAAGCTTCGTGTATGACAGCATGTGTCGCTTGGTCGAAACGTTCGAACGCGAGCAGACGCTGGCTCATGTGCTGGAAGCCCCTTTGGTGTCGTCGGCCGACAAGGTGTCCCTTCTCTTGGCAGCCTGCGGAGAAGACCCCGGCGGCGGCGGTTCTGCACACGACGCAGTGCGCCTTGTGGCCGCCAACGGACGCACCCCTTGGATGAAGCAAATAGCGCAAGCCTACATCACACTCTATCACAAGAGCCGGGGCATCGTCACCGCACACCTCACCTCCGCCTCCCCCCTTGACGACCGAGCCATAGACAAGATAAAAGTCCTCGCCGCGCAAGGGAAGGAGTATACACAAGTACAAATAAAGACCGACACCGACCCTGCGCTCCTCGGAGGGTTCGTGCTCGATGTCGACGGGCAGCGACTGGATGCCAGCGTCAGTACACAACTGGCTCGGCTGAAGTCGAATCTAACAGAATAGAAGGAGTCCTTTTATGGCAAAAATCAACGTAAGCGAAGTAACGGACATACTGAAATTGCAGCTCGAAAAAGCCGATTTGAGCATGCAGTTCGAAGAAACGGGGCAGGTGCTCCAAGTGAGCGACGGCGTTGTCCGCATCTATGGACTGAGCCGGGTTGAAGCCGGTGAACTGGTTGAATTTGAAAACGGAGAGGTCGCCGTGGTGATGAACTTGGAGGAAGACAACATCGGCGGTGTGCTCTTCGGTCCGAGCGAACGGGTGAAAGAGGGCGACACGGTTCGACGTACAGGCCGCATTGCCTCCATCCCCATGGGCGAAGGCGTGTTAGGGCGCGTCATCACGCCGCTGGGAAACCCCATCGACGGACGCGGCCCGGTGGCAGGTGAAAAGATAGACATGCCGCTTGAAAGAAAAGCTCCCGGGGTCATCTTTCGCCAACCCGTAAACGAGCCGCTCCAAACCGGTATCAAAGCCATCGATGCAATGATTCCCATCGGGCGCGGCCAGCGCGAACTTATCATTGGCGACCGTCAGACAGGCAAGACCGCCATTGCCATCGACACCATCATCAACCAGAGAACCGGTTTTCTGAATGGTGACCCTATTTACTGCATTTATGTGGCCATAGGTCAAAAGGCCTCCAGCGTGGCAGACACCGTTCACACGCTCACCAAGCATGGCGCGATGGACTACACTGTGGTGGTGGCAGCCACGGCAGCCGACCCCGCCGCGTTGCAATACTACGCTCCCTTTGCCGGAGCAGCTATAGGCGAGTATTTCCGCGACACCGGGCGGCACGCCTTGGTTATCTTCGATGACCTTTCAAAACAGGCCGTCGCCTATCGTGAAGTGTCGCTCTTGCTGCGTCGTCCTTCCGGACGTGAGGCCTATCCGGGAGACATCTTCTACCTCCATTCCCGGCTGCTCGAACGAGGAGCACGCATCATCAGCAACGACCAGGTGGCTGCCACAATGAACGACCTCCCCGAAGTGCTCAAAAGCAAGGTATGCGGTGGCGGTTCGCTCACCATGCTGCCCATCATCGAAACACAAGCGGGCGACATATCGACCTACATACCCACCAACGTCATCTCCATTACCGACGGACAGATATTCTTAGAAACCGGCCTTTTCAATGCCGGGACGCGTCCGGCCATCAATGTGGGTATCTCCGTGTCTCGCGTGGGCGGCAACGCACAATTGAAAGCCATGAAGCAAGTGGCCGGAACGCTCAAAACCGACCAAGCCCAGTACCGCGAATTGGAAGCCTTTTCGAAGTTCGGCAGCGACATGGATGCTTCCACCAAGGCCGTCATCGACAAGGGACAACGCAACGCCCAACTGCTCATTCAGAAGCAATATGCCGCCATGCCGGTGGAAAAAGAAATCGCAGTGGTGTATGCCGGGACGCGGGGCTTGCTCGCCGATGTGCCGGTTGACCAAGTGGCAGACTTCGAACGACGTTATCTCGAACTGCTGGAGCTTAGATACAAAAATGAAGTTCTTGACAAGCTGAAGGTCGGCATCCTCGACCGGGAAGTAGAGGACAAACTGCGCGAGGCCGCAGCAGCCGCAGCAGCAGGACGATAGACTATTTTTTCTTTGTACCGACTATCAATCACATGGCATCACTTAAGGAAATAAAGAATCGCATCCATGCCACAGCCTCCACCCAAAAGGTGACTTCGGCCATGCGCATGGTGGCTTCTGCCAATTTGAGCCGCGTGGCCGGGCAAATGGCTACCTTTCGACCCTACCGGTCGGCCTATGCGGGCGTGGTGCAAGCCCTGTTGACGGCAACCGACCGGGAAGAAACTCCCTTGGCAAAAGAGCGTCAGGTGCGCCACACAACGTTGGTGGCTTTCACTTCCGACTCGGGATTATGTGGTGCCTTCAATACGAACCTACTTAAACTACTTGATGCAGAAACCGATCGCCTGCTCGATAGCGGCGTGGAGCTCACTCTGATACCCGTGGGCAAGAAAGCCGTTCGGCATGCCGCCAAAGACCGCATCCCCTATGTCGCGTCGGCTCACTGTCCGTCTGTCCACTCGGGTTGGGCAGCAACGAAAGCACTGGCTCATGAGCTGATAGATGCCTATCTTTCGGGGAAAACAGACCGCGTGATGCTGCTGCACAATCACTACGTGAACAACGTTCGTCAACAGCCTCTGGCGATTACCTTGCTGCCCGTCTTGCCGCAAACTCTGCACCTTGAAGATCAACCCCCTGTGGCATCAGACTATCTGATAGAGCCCAATCACGCCGAACTCCTCCGGAAGTTCTTGCCGGAGGTGGTGTGCAACGAAGTTTATCACGCCGCACTTGATTCGTCGAAAGCCGAGTTTGCCGCCCGCATGGTAGCCATGCAGATGGCCACCGACAACGCAGAAGACTTGCTGACAGAACTGAATATCCTCTACAACAAACAGCGGCAACAAAAGATTACCAGCGAACTTCT
>CAYPFZ010000067.1:0-7805 GCA_964410225.1 uncultured Paludibacter sp. | reverse complement strand
GGCTTATAAGGAGCCGTAGCGCGGCTTTTCTCTAAAAAACGCGGCATCTTTCGTTAGTTTTTGAACGGGTTATTGAATCAAACACGCGCACATCGGGCGGAACGAACAATGTTATTTTTTGATTTGTTCCTCCAAATCGCCGATGATGTGCACCGCGTAGTCAAAGAGCGAACCCATCTCTTGCTGTCTCGAACCGGGAGCGTAACGTGCGAACTCACACGTGTCCAACACATGTGTCACGGCGGATATGAGTTCGTCATTGACTTGGCGGGAACGCAGCTCGGCTTCCACATTTTCTTTGTTGAGCGCAGAAACGGGGATGGACATTTTGTCGGCAAGATAGGTCCACACGGCTTTAAGCACTTCGTCGTAGAACAAATCCTTTTTTCCTTCGTGTAGAAACTTTTTCGCCGCTTTCAGTCGCCTACGAGCCATCTTGTTCGCCTTTTTGTTTCGCACCAAACGGATGTTAGCACTCTCTTTTGCTTGTTTGCTCAGCAATATGAACAGTAACAGCGTCACGGCCAGCGGAACGAGGAACATGATCCACGAAATGAGCGACCCGATGAGAGGGGCTCTCTCCGGTGCCATGGCCACTTTGCCGGCATGGATGTAACGAATGTCGCTGCCCAATTGCTTCACTTCTTCCTTGGCTGCAAAGCTTTCCGTGGTGACTGTCGAGCTGCTGCTTTCTCCCTTCATCACCTTGAGTTGATAAGCGGGGGTACGCAGCGTCTGGTAGGAGCGTGTGCCCGTGTCGAAATAGCAAAGTTCAACGGACGGAATGTCAAACTCACCCGAATGGCGGGGGATGAACAGATATTCGACCGTTTTCTTGCCGGTGACTCCCGAGGTGGTAACTTTGAAGTCGTTGGTTACTTTCGGGTCATATTGTTCGAAGCTCTCGGGGAATTTCACTTGCGGCGTTTTCAACATGCGCATGTTGCCTGCTCCTTCGATGGTGATGGTCATGGTCACAGCCTCGTTGGCGTTTATTTCTTGGGTGGAAAGGGAGGAGTTCATTTTGAAGCTGCCCACCGTGCCGTTGAATGCCATGGGGCGGTTGGCCGTGGGGAGGGCTTCTACTTGAATGGTTGCACTCGGTGCTGTGACGCTGCGTGATACGTTGGTGTATGTGTCGAAGAAACTGTCGAAAATGCTGCGACGGGTGCTTGGATTCTGTACTCGGATAACCACGTCGAACTCGAAGGGCTCAATTTTCACTTCTCCGCTCCGTTGGGGGAAAAGGATGGTTTGATATAAATTGACCGTGGTATAATTACGCCCCCTGTAGTGCTCCAAATTAGCTTGTGGACGGATTTCAAGGTCGTTTTTCATGAATCCCTTGAAATCGGGCATTTTATTCACTCCGAAATTCACCACGTCGAGAGTGGTGTAAAGACGGTAGGTGAGCAGGATGGCCTCTTGTTCATAAACCTGCGTCTTCGAGACGATGGTGCGCACAAACAGATTGTCGTGAGAAATGTTTGTTCCCGTTTGTTCCTGTCTTTGAGTTGCGTCTTGTTGGCTTGGCTGTTGAGAAGTATCGGCGGGAAGCACTTCGATACTTAGCCCGTTGGAGGTGTATTTCTCCTTTTTCACCGTGATGCTGGCTGAGGGAATGGTGAAACGTCCTGTTTTTTTTGCCAGCAGAGTGTAGGTGTACTTGTTGCTCAAGGTTGTCTTCCTTTCGCCGTTGATAAAGGACACGCTGGAGGATGTGGAGGTAAAAGGCCCCGCAAGCACATCGAAATTCTCTATTTCCGGCAGACGGAAGTCCTCGCCTCTTGCGTTGATGCTAAAGGTTATTTGGAAGGGCTTGTCAAGAACTACTTGCGAGGGACCGGATGCCCGAAATGTCACCGGCTCATCAGCCGCTACAGCCGCACCCGTAATCAAAAGGAAAAACCAAAGGTGTAATGACTTTATGTTTACATGCACCATACGCTAATTTTATTTGTCTGTATTTTCCGCAAGCAATCGCCAAAGATGTCTCGCTTGCACACTCCCATTTTGAGGCGGGAGGCGATTTACCAGTCTTTTTCCACGTTGCGTGTCGAGCGGGTATTTTGTTTCTTTACCTTCTCTTGTGTGTCTTTTTCATCTTCCAGCAGAGCGTCAAGTATCTGTTGGGCGTTTTCTTTCGACAATTGGGGCTCTTGTGGTTGCGGTTGTTGTTGGTCTTGTTGGTTCTCTTGCTCCTGTTGGTCTTCTTGCTGCTCTTGCTGTTGCTCTTGCTCCTGTTGTTGGTCTTGTTGGTTTTCCTGTTGTTGCTGCTTCAGGAGTTCTTGCGCAAAAGCCAGGTTATAGCGTGTGTCGTCGTCGTCGGGGTTGTTCCTCAGGGCTCTTTTGTAGGCCTCGATGCTTTCAGCTACCTTATCGTTCATCAAGAGTGAATTTCCCACGTTGTGGTAGGCTGCGGCCAATTTGCGTTTTTCGTCAAGCGTTTGCGCTGCTGCATTGGTGTAATGCTGCAGTGCTTCTTCGTATTTTTCTTGACGGAACAAGGCATTTCCCAAGTTGAAATTGGCTTCGAACGAGTTAGGCTTTTTCTGCAAGCCTTTACGGTACTCCACCTCGGCATCGGTGTATTTTTCGTTTTCATACAACTCGTTCCCTTTGCGTACGTCACGGCTTTCCTCTTGGGCATAAAGGGCGAACACCACGGGCAACAAGCAGAGTATTATTATCGTCCGTCTCATTTTATTTGCTTATCCTTTCCCTCAGGTCAAACATTTGTATTTTAGCCAAGCGCTTGTTTTTGCGGCAGAGCAAGAAAAAGTCGAGCAACAACAAGAACAAGGCAAAGAAAGCAAACGACTGAAACTGTTCGTTGTGTTCGGTGAACACTTTGCTTTCTGTTTCAGCCCGTGACAGTTTGTCCAACTCATTGCTCATCACCCGCAGAGCCGTGTTGGTGTTGTCGGCATGCACATAGACACCTTGACCGGCTTTTGCTATCTCGCGACACATGTCTTCGTTGAGTTTTGACACCACCACGCTACCGTCTTTGTCTTTCCGGAAACTCATGGTACCGGGGACGGGTATGGGTGAGCCTTCCGGTCTTCCCATCCCCACCACGTTGACCATAATATCATTGTCGGCAGCTAATTTTGCCGCCCCTACGGCATCGTCTTCATGGTTTTCACCGTCGGTGATTACAATGATGGAGCGTCCCGCCTCATTTTTCTTTCCAAACGATTTTATGGCCAAATCAATGGCCGTACCGATGGCCGTGCCCTGACGAGGCAGCATCTGCGTGTTGATAGACGAAAGAAACATTTTGGCTGAGACATAATCCACCGTGATGGGAAGTTGTACATAGGCGTCGCCTGCAAAGACGATCATTCCCACTCTGTCGTTTTGCATCTCGTCTACCAATTGAGCCACCATCTGCTTGGCTTTTTCCAAACGGTTGGGCTTGATGTCTTCCGCCAACATGGAGTTGGAAACGTCCAACACAATCATCACCTCGATGCTTTGCCGCTTTACGGTTTCTTCTTTTATCCCGAACTGAGGCTGAGCCAACACCACGATCAACAACACCAATGCGACTAACTGCAGACAAAACTTGACATGGGGGCGTATTTTTGACACATTCGGAGCAAGCTCTTCCAGAAGTTCGGGGTTGCCGAATTGGCGCATGGCTCGCTTTTTGCGAAAGACCGAATAGTAAAACATCCCCGCTAAAACGGGAACTAACAGTAACAGAAACAAATATTCCGGTACGGCAAACTTAAACATACTTTTTTTAAGTTCTTTCCAGCCTCTCTCTACTGAAAGAGCGAGAGAGGGTATTCGTTACACGTTCATACTTTCGATAAAAGGAGCGTATCCATCGCCTTTATCCCCGTTGAGAAACCTTTGCAAAATGCCTTCTGTTGCGTGCTTACGTAGCTCGTGGCGCGTACTAACGCAGTGAAAACTGCGTACTAACGCAGCAAAATTTTCCTAAGCACGCAAGAGAAGAGGAGTTGCATACGCTCGGGCGGGCTGTCGGAATTGGCATGACGTTTCATGATAAAATTCTGCAAGAAGCTCATACTTAAAGAGATATGCTTGGCTACGGATTCGTGCGCAAATAGGTATTACGCAACAGCATTTCCAAAGCTAAAAACGCAAAGGACAGCAAGGCAAAAAAGTGGTAAGCCTCTTCTTTGTTGCTGAATTCGCGGACTCGTATTTTCGTTTTTTCTAATTCGTCGATTTCTTTATATATGGTACGTAGGGAGTTGTTGTCTGTGGCGCGGAAGTACATGCCTCCTGTCATCCGGGCGATTTCTTTGAGTGGTTCCTCTTCGAAGTTTCCGTCGACTATTTGATAGCGAACGCCCATCGGAGTGTTGAATGGCATTCTGATTTCTCCGTGCGACCCTACCCCGATGGTGTAGACACGCACTCCGAAAGTCTGTGCTATCTCACCTGCCGTGAGGGGCGTAACGTCGCCTCGGTTGTTCGTTCCGTCGGTCAGCAAGACAATGACTTTCGAGCGGGCCGGGCCGTCTTTGATGCGTGCCACGGCATTGGCCAGCCCCAACCCGATAGCCGTACCGTCTTCTATCATGCCGAACCCCACACCGTTGAACAGGTTGATAAGCACGGCATGGTCGGTGGTGAGCGGGCATTGCGTGAAGCTCTCACCGGCAAAAACCACCAGACCTATGTTGTCGTTGGGGCGCGACTTGATGAACTCGACGCCCATCTGTTTGGCGGCTTCTAAGCGGTTGGGTGAAAAGTCGGGCAACTCCATCGAGCCGGATATGTCCAAAGCCAACATGATGTCGATGCCCTCGGTGTTTTCCATCTTCCAACTATCTGATTTCTGCGGACGAGCCAATGCCACAATCAGGCAGGCGACAGACAACACGCGCAATACAAACGGCAGATGACGCAGGCGGAGACGAAAGGTCTGAGGATAATGTTTCAACCTTTGATGGGAGGAAACCTGCAAACTTGCATCCGAATCTCGTAACTCCCACACATACCAGAACACTACCGGTATCAACAGTAGCAAAAACAATAAATATTCCGGATTGTGAAACGTCATATTTTACTTTGGCGATTAATGTCGGGGAAGGTTCAGCTGTTTTCTTACCCCGAAATACGTCTAAACTCCCGGTAGTTACTCTCGCTTTTCACCCGCATTGTCGGCCGTATGTGCTTCGGTCGGCACAGACTCTTGCGGCATGGTTCGCTCCACGAAGAAAAAAGCGTCCTTCAGATTTTGCTCACATTCTTCGGGATAAGGAAACCATTTGGCGAATTTTACCAAATCGGCCATGCTCAACATGGCTTGCAGTCGTCCGTACAGTTCCTTGTCATCAGTCTTCAGCTGCCGAAGGCCTTGCAGGATTTCATTGGAGGTCATCTCGCAGGCGTTCACGCCGAACACTCGGTCGATATAAAGTCGCACAATGTCGGTCAGCTGCGTGTAATATTCTTTCGTCCGACCTTTCTGCCAGTTTTTTTCTTCCTTCAAACGATTCAATGCCTCTAATGCAAGCTCGTGCGGCGGACGTTCCGGCTCGGCTGCTGTCGCCTCAAGTGCGGGCTTCTTCAGGATATATTTCTTTATGAATATATACAAGGCAATACCTATCGCTACGACAGCCAGCACCAGCAACACAATGCGCAGCAATCCCTTCCAGTTGAACTTGGGGCGGAACACAGGCTTGATGTCGGTGATAGAATTAGACTCCATGTCGAGCTCGAACGGCTGCACCACCTTCAGCGAAACAGATTTGGACCACACCGTGTCAGCATCTGCCACAAACGGGAAAGGCGGTATGTAGAGCAGCGAATCAGTAAAGGCCGTCACCACGTAGCTGTGTGTTATCTGCTGCAGTCCGTCGGCCGTCACGGTGGTGTCTGTTTGTAAGGGCTCAACGATTTCCAATCCACCGGGTATCTCGTCGGAAAAGAAAGGAAATTGCACCATAACCCCCGGCTGCTGCACCACTTCCATCGTAAAACGCGTCTGTTGCCCAATCCAAATCGAGCCGGAATCTAAAGCGACGCGCACCACCGGCTGCTGTGCCACAACAACCGACGCGGACAGCAAGGCCAAAAGAAACATCCCGTATTTTGTCATGAGATTTTTCATACCTCTTTCCATTTCCTCCACATCAGGCTCGTTGCTTGAAAAGCATCATCAAGGCACGCACATAATCGTCGGTAGTCGACATTGACACCCAGTCTACCCCTGCCCTCATGAATGCATTTTGCAACTCGAGTTGCCTCTCACCCCAACGGTTGCGGTAGGCAAAACGTACACGCCGGTCGGAAGTGTCCACCCATACGCGTTCACCGGTTTCAACATCCTTCAGTTTGAGCAAACCCACGTTGGGCAGCTCCGTCTCTCGTATGTCGTACACTTGCAAGGCGGCAATGTCGTGTTTCCGATTGGCAATTTGGAGCTCTTTGTCAAATCCCTCGTCCATAAAGTCGGAAATGACAAACGCAGTCGAGCGTTTGCGGATGGCGTTGGTCAGATAGCGCAATGCCCCGGCAATGTCGGTACGACTGCTCGCAGGCTTGTAGTCAATCAGTTCGCGAATGATATGCAACACGTGTTTACGACCTTTCTTGGGCGGAATGAATTTTTCAATGCAATCCGAGAAAAAGATCACCCCTATCTTGTCGTTGTTTTGGATGGTGGAAAAAGCCAAGGTGGCGGCCACTTCGGTAAAGATGTCCTTTTTCATCTTCGATACCGTACCGAAGTCGCGACTGCCCGACACGTCGACTAAAAGCATGACAGTGAGCTCACGCTCTTCTTCGAACACCTTCACGTAGGGTTGCCCGAAACGTGCCGTCACGTTCCAATCGATAGAGCGCACGTCGTCGCCATACTGATACCCGCGCACTTCGGAAAACGTCATCCCCAAACCCTTGAATGCAGAATGATACTCACCTGCGAATATGTTTTGGGAGAGGCCTTTCGTCTTTATCTCAATGCGGCGTACCTGCTTTAATAAATCACTGGTCTCCATACTTCCAACACGAACTACAGATCACATGTCCCGTCGGCATGACCACTACGGCACTTCTATCGAGTTCAATATTTCGGAAATGATTTCGTCGGAGGTCATGTTGTTGGCCTCGGCTTCGTAGCTCAGTCCGATGCGATGACGCAGCACGTCGTAACACACCGCGCGCACGTCTTCCGGAATAACATACCCCCTGCGCTTGATAAAAGCATAAGCACGGGCAGCCAATGCCATGTTGATGGATGCACGAGGGGATGCACCATACGAAATCATGTCTTTGAGCGAATCAAGGGAATAGTCCCGAGGGAAGCGCGTGGCAAACACAATGTCCACAATGTAACGCTCAATCTTCTCGTCAAGATACACCTGACGTACCACCTTACGCGCTGCCACAATGTCTTTCGGATTGAGAATGGGCGAAACAAGAGGCTTGACCTCTCCGATGTTCCGCCTGATAATGAGCTTTTCCTCTTCTTTTTGTGGGTAATTAATGACCACCTTCAGCATGAAACGGTCGAGCTGAGCCTCGGGAAGCGGATATGTACCTTCCTGTTCAATCGGGTTTTGGGTCGCCATCACCAAGAAGGGGTCACCCAGCTTGTAAGTCGTCTCGCCAATGGTTACCTGCCGCTCCTGCATGGCTTCAAGCAGCGCACTTTGCACCTTGGCCGGAGCGCGGTTGATCTCGTCAGCCAAAATAAAGTTGGCAAAAATAGGACCTTTCTTGATAGTGAACTCCTCCGTTTTCTGACTGTAAATCATCGTCCCGATAACATCGGCGGGAAGCAGGTCGGGCGTGAATTGAATGCGGTTGAA
>CAYPFZ010000066.1:0-7960 GCA_964410225.1 uncultured Paludibacter sp. | reverse complement strand
TTTTCTACCACAACACTCTCTTCCTCGGGGTTGATGTCGGTTACATTTCTGCGAGCCTCCTTCTTTTTCTCATATTCCTCGTGAGAGTATACCACCAGTTTGTCGAAGGGGCGTTGCCCGGTTCCGGCGGGTATGAGGTGACCGCATATAATGTTTTCCTTGAGTCCTTCGAGTTTGTCAACCTTGCCGTTGATAGCTGCTTCGTTAAGCACCTTGGTGGTTTCTTGGAACGATGCGGCGGAGATGAAGCTGCTTGTTTGCAGAGCTGCCCGGGTGATGCCTTGCAAGATTTGGCTGGAGGTGGCGGGTATGGCATCACGTGTCTGCACCAGTTTCAGGTCGCGCCGTTTCAGCATGCTGTTTTCGTCGCGCAGTTTGCGTGCAGTGATGATTTGTCCGTTTTTGAGCGTTTCCGAATCGCCTGCATCAACAATCACTTTTTTGCCCCAGATGCGGTCGTTTTCGTCCATGAAGTCGTGTTTGTCCACAACTTGTTTGGGCAAAAAGCGGGTATCACCCTGATCGATGATTTCGACTTTGCACATCATTTGCCGCACGATGACCTCGAAATGCTTGTCGTTGATTTTCACCCCTTGAAGGCGGTACACGTCTTGCACTTCATTGACGATATAGTCTTGCACGGCCGTGGGGCCTTTGATGGCGAGGATGTCGGCCGGGGTGATAGCCCCGTCGGAGAGGGGCGTGCCGGCACGGACAAAGTCGTTCCCTTGCACCAAAATCTGCTTTGACAGCGGGATAAGGTATTTCTTTTCTTCACCGCTTTTGGAGACGACGCTGATTTCGCGATTGCCACGCTTGATTTTTCCAAAACTGATTTCGCCGTCGATCTCCGAAACAACGGCAGGATTAGACGGGTTTCGGGCTTCAAACAACTCGGTTACACGGGGCAGACCGCCTGTAATGTCGCCTGTTTTACCCACGGCACGTGGTATTTTGACTAACATCTGACCGGCCTTGATAGCCTCACCATCGTCGAGCACAAGGTGAGCACCCACCGGGAGGTTGTACGTACGAAGCACTTCGCCCCGACCATTGACGATGTGTGCGCTCGGCACTTTGTTACGGTCTTTCGACTCAATAATGATTTTTTCTCTCAGTCCGGTAGCATCATCTGTTTCAGTCTTGAAAGTGCTACCCTCTATTACGTCCTCAAACCGGATGATACCTTCGTCTTCGGAAATAATCACGGCGTTGAAGGGGTCCCATTCGCAGATGAGCTGCCCTTTTGTGCCCATTTCACCATGTTTGGCATAGAGCCTCGACCCATAAGGAATGTTATGCGTGTTGAGCGTGATACCTGTGTTGACATCGATGACGCGCATCTCGGTAAGGCGGCTGACCACAACCCGATAAGGGTTGTTATTTTCGTCGATGGCTTCCACCGTACGGAGTTCGTCGAACTCAAGCCGTCCGTCATAACGAAGATTGATTTTCGACTCGGCGGCAATGTTTGAGGCAATCCCCCCCACATGGAACGTACGAAGGGTAAGCTGCGTACCCGGTTCGCCAATCGATTGCGCAGCGATGATGCCCACAGCCTCGCCAATTTGCACCATCTTGTTAGTGGCCAAATTACGACCATAACACTTGGCGCAAACGCCCTTTTTAGACTCACAGGTCAGGACAGAGCGGATTTCCACTTGCTCAATAGGCGATTTCTCAATGGCTTCTGCCACCGCTTCAGTGATTTCTTCGCCGGCAGCAAGCAGCAGTTCACCCGTCATGGGGTGGTAAATATCGTGCACCGAGACGCGCCCTAATATACGTTCGTAAAGCGTGGATACGACGTCTTCGTTGTTTTTCATCTCCGTGGCCACCAGACCGCGCAACGTGCCACAGTCTTCTTCCGTAATCACCACATCTTGTGATACGTCGACTAAGCGGCGAGTAAGATAACCGGCATCGGCCGTCTTCAAAGCAGTGTCAGCCAAACCTTTGCGCGCGCCGTGAGTAGAAATGAAATATTCGAGCACCGATAAGCCTTCCTTGAAGTTAGACAAAATGGGGTTCTCGATAATCTGTCCGCTTTCGACACCCGATTTTTGCGGTTTGGCCATCAGACCGCGCATCCCTGACAGCTGGCGGATTTGCTCTTTCGAACCGCGTGCACCGGAGTCAAGCATCATATAAACAGAATTGAAACCCTGGTTGTCGCTCGACAATTGCTCCAAAAGGATGTTCGAGAGCTTCGAATTGACGTGTGTCCACGTGTCGATTATTTGGTTGTAACGCTCGTTGTAGGTGATGAACCCCATGTTGTAGTTGTTCATGATTTCCTCAACTTCAGCGTTGCCCTCCCGGATGAGCAGCTCTTTTTCTTCCGGCACAATCACGTCGCCAAGGTTGAACGACAAACCGCCTTTGAAGGCCATTTGGTAACCAAGGTCTTTGATGTCATCAAGGAATTTTGCCGTGCGTGCGACCCCACAGACCTCAATGACGCTACCGATGATGTCACGGAGTGACTTCTTTGAAAGCAATTGATTGATGTAACCTACTTCTTCGGGGACGAGCTTGTTAAATATCAATCGTCCGACCGTCGTGTCGATGATTTTCGTTTCACCTTTGATGGTAAGGCGGACTTTGATCAATGAATTTAACGTTACTTTCCCTTCATTGTAGGCTATTTCGGCTTCTTCTGTCGAGTAGAAAACCAGCCCTTCCCCCTTAGCACCCTCACGTGGTTTCGTGATGTAGTACAAGCCGAGCACCATGTCTTGTGAGGGCACCGTAATGGGAGCACCATTGGCGGGATTCAAGATGTTGTGAGAACCCAGCATGAGGAGCTGGGCTTCGAGTATGGCTTCGTTACCCAATGGAAGGTGCACCGCCATTTGGTCGCCGTCGAAGTCGGCATTGAATGCCGTGCATGCGAGAGGGTGCAACTGAATGGCTTTCCCTTCAATCATTTTCGGCTGGAATGCCTGGATGCCCAAGCGGTGAAGGGTCGGAGCGCGGTTGAGCAACACAGGATGCCCTTTCATCACATATTCCAGAATATCCCAGATAACAGGGTCTTTTCTGTCAATGATTTTCTTTGCCGATTTGACGGTCTTTACAATGCCGCGTTCGATGAGTTTGCGGATGACGAAGGGCTTATAGAGCTCGGCTGCCATCTCCTTTGGCAGACCGCATTCATGCATCTTCAACTCCGGACCGACAACGATGACCGACCGGGCGGAGTAGTCCACACGTTTTCCCAACAAGTTTTGACGGAAGCGACCCTGTTTCCCTTTCAAGCTGTCAGAGAGCGATTTCAGCGGTCGATTGGAGTCAGTCTTCACCGCGCTGGAACGTCGCGAGTTGTCAAACAACGAGTCGACCGCTTCCTGCAGCATGCGCTTCTCGTTTCGGAGGATAATTTCCGGAGCCCGAATTTCAATCAGACGTTTCAGGCGGTTGTTGCGTATGATGACACGACGGTAAAGGTCGTTCAAATCGGATGTGGCAAAGCGCCCCCCGTCAAGCGGCACAAGAGGACGCAACTCGGGCGGAATGACGGGGATGATTTTCATAATCATCCATTCCGGTTTGTTCCGACTTTTCGACATGCGGAACGATTCGACTATTTGCAGGCGTTTCAGAGCCTCGGTTTTGCGCTGTTGCGATTTTTCTTCACTCGCCTTGTTGCGCAACTCGTAAGAAAGCGTGTCCAAATCAAGGCGTTGCAGCAAATCCTGCACGGCCTCGGCTCCCATCTTTGCAATAAATTTATTGGGATCGGAGTCGTCAAGCATCTGATTTTCGCGAGGAAGCGAATCCAACACTTTCAAATATTCCTCTTCTGTCAGCAACTCGCCGTCGACTATGTTTTCGCCATTGTCGGCAGCTCCGGCCTGTATGATGACATATTTTTCGTAGTAAATGATGGCATCCAACTTTTTGGTCGGCATGCCTAACAGGTAGCCCATTTTGTTGGGCAATGAGCGGAAATACCAAATGTGAGCCACCGGAACCACCAGCTGAATGTGTCCGGTACGCTCACGACGCACTTTTTTCTCTGTCACCTCCACCCCACAACGGTCGCACACAATACCCCTGTAGCGTATCCGCTTGTATTTTCCGCAATGACATTCAAAATCTTTCGTCGGGCCAAAAATACGTTCACAGAAAAGTCCGTCGCGTTCGGGCTTATACGTGCGGTAGTTGATGGTCTCCGGTTTCAGAACCTCGCCGTGCGACAACTTCAATATCTCTTCAGGCGATGCAAGCCCGATGGAAATCTTGTTGAAACTGTTATTCTTTGCCTTATTGTCGTTTTTAAAAGCCATCTCTTATCCTTGATTTTTTATGATTCCTTTTTGCTCTTGTACACACAAAGTTTTCAGGCCGAGACCTTTGCGACACTTTATCATTTCTCGTCGCCATTCCTTCTTTCCCTTCTTCTGCTGCGTGCTTTGGAAAATTTTGCTGCGTTAGTACGCAATTTTTGCTGCGTTAGTACGCAGTGCAGACTGCGTAAGCACGCAGGAGAAGCTGTCTTTCAAAGGGATTCAATCTAAATGGACGCTCAGCCCCAAACCTCTGAGTTCGTGCAACAAAACGTTCAACGATTCGGGAATGCCGGGCACCGGCATCGGGTCGCCTTTCACAATCGATTCGTAAGTCCGTGCACGACCATTGACATCATCCGATTTTACGGTCAGTATTTCCTGCAGGATATGGGCAGCACCGAATGCTTCAAGTGCCCATACTTCCATCTCCCCAAAACGTTGTCCGCCAAATTGGGCTTTACCCCCGAGAGGCTGTTGTGTGATAAGCGAATACGGACCTATGGAGCGGGCATGCATCTTGTCCTCCACCATGTGTCCTAATTTCAGCATGTAGATCACACCGACCGTTGCCGGTTGGTCGAAACGTTCGCCTGTGCCTCCGTCATACAAGTAAGTCTTTCCGTAACGAGGCAGGCCGGCCTTGTCTGTCCATTCGTTCAGATCGTCGAGCGACGCTCCATCGAAAATGGGTGTTGAATACTTGACACCCAACTCTTTTCCTGCCCAGCCTAAAACAGTTTCGAATATCTGTCCGAGATTCATGCGCGAGGGCACGCCCAGGGGGTTGAGCACGATGTCTACCGGTGTGCCGTCGGCAAGGAAAGGCATGTCTTCCTGCCGAACCACACGTGAGACGATCCCTTTGTTGCCATGTCGCCCGGCCATCTTGTCTCCCACACGTATTTTACGCTTCTTGGCAATATAAACTTTCGCCATCTGGACTATGCCGTTGGGAAGTTCATCCCCTATCGTCACGTTGAATTTCTGTCGTTTCAGCTTGGCATCAAGTTCTTTGTACTTCTTTAAATAATTCATGACCGTTTGCCTCACCAACTCGTTTTTACGACTGTCGTTTGTCCACTTGGTCAGCAAGACGCTCGCGTAATCGATATCGCGCAGACGTTCGGCCGTGAATTTACTGTTTCTGGAAATGACATCCGTACCTACATAGTCTTTGACACCCGACGACGTTCTATCGGCCAAAAGAATTTGCAGCTTCTTTACCAATTTTTCTTTTAATGCTTTCGCTTCTGCCTCGAATGCTTCATCCAGTTTTGGCAGCTCGGCTTTGTCTGCAAGTTTGGACTTTCTGTCTTTTTGAGCTCTTGAAAACAAACACTTTCCGATCACCACTCCGGAGAGCGACGGGCTCGCCTTCAGTGACGCATCTTTTACATCGCCCGCCTTGTCGCCGAATATTGCCCGGAGTAGTTTCTCCTCCGGCGACGGATCTGATTCTCCCTTGGGAGTGATTTTTCCAATGATGATGTCGCCGGGCTCGACCCGTGCACCGATACGGATGATTCCGTTTTCGTCTAAATCTTTCGTCGCTTCTTCGCTGACGTTCGGTATGTCTGAGGTGAACTCCTCAACGCCACGTTTTGTTTCTCTCACCTCTAACAATTGTTCCACCACGTGAACCGAAGTGAATACGTCTTCTCTCACAAGCCGTTCGTTAATCACGATGGCATCTTCGAAGTTATATCCCTTCCACGGCATGAAGGCAACCTTCAGGTTCTTGCCTAAGGCCAACTCCCCGGACTCTGTGGAATAACCTTCCGTAAGAATTAATCCTTTTGTCACCCGGTCGCCCTTTTTCACAACAGGGCGCAAGTCAATCGTCGTGTTTTGATTGGTTTTCTGGAATTTGGGAAGTACGTATTCCTTGACCGCCGAATCAAAACTGATGAGTTCTTCTTCCTCCGTTCTGTCGTATCTTATCTTTATGACGTTGGCGTCTACATATTCTACCGTTCCGTCATCTTCGGCTATAATCTGTGTCCTGGAATCGCGGATCAGCTGTCTTTCGATACCCGTACCCACAATGGGTGCCTCACAACGCAACAACGGAACCGCTTGGCGCATCATGTTTGAACCCATCAAGGCACGGTTGGCATCGTCATGCTCCAAAAAAGGAATTAATGCCGCCGCAATGGACGCGATTTGGGAGGGAGACACGTCTACCAAGTTTACTTCACTTGGATCGACGACAGGGAAATCGGCCTCCAAACGCGCCTTGACTTTCGACTGAACAAAAGTGCCGTCGTCATTCAACGGAGCATTCCCCTGTGCAACGATCAGATTCTCTTCTTCCTCTGCCGTATAGTATTTTATTCCATTTTTCGACAGATCGACAACGGCGTTTTCCACCTTTCGATAGGGTGTGGCGATGAATCCTAACTCATTTATCTTCGCATAGATGCACAGGGAGGAAATCAAACCGATGTTAGGTCCTTCAGGGGTTTCAATCGGGCACAGACGGCCGTAGTGCGTGTAGTGAACATCCCTGACTTCGAAGCCGGCTCGTTCACGAGAGAGCCCTCCCGGACCGAGAGCTGACATACGGCGTTTGTGAGTAATCTCGGCCAAAGGATTTTGCTGATCCATGAACTGCGACAGTGCATTCGTACCAAAAAACGAGTTTATCACCGACGAAATGCTCTTGGCATTAATTAAATCCGTCGGAGTGAAAACCTCATTGTCACGCACGTTCATGCGCTCACGGATGGTACGTGCCATTCTCGCCAGTCCGACTCCAAACTGGTTGTAGAGCTGTTCGCCGACAGTCCTGACCCTGCGGTTGCTCAAATGGTCAATATCGTCCACATCTGCTTTCATGTTAGTCAACTCAATCAGATATCTGACGATCTCGATAATGTCTTCCTTGGTCAAGACTCTGGTATCGCTTTTGGTCGTAAGACCCAATTTTCTGTTGATACGGAAGCGTCCCACATCTCCCAGGTCGTAGCGTTTTTCAGAGAAAAAGAGATTGGTGATCACCTCGCGAGCCGTGGAGTCGTCGGCCGGTTCGGCGTTACGCAATTGACGATATATATACAACACAGCTTCTTTTTCCGAATTGCTCGGGTCTTTCTGTAATGTGTTGTATATAATCGTATAATCGCCTTGGTTGGGATCTTCTCGATGCAGCAAAACCGTTTTTGCACCCGACTCGTAGATGGCGTCAACATGCTCGGGCTCAATCACCGTCTCACGGTCAATAATCACCTCGTTACGCTCTATTGTTACCACTTCACCGGTATCCTCATCCACAAAATCCTCCACCCAGGTTTTCAACACCCTTGCTGCCAACTTCCTGCCAACGGCCTTTTTCAGACTCGTCTTATTTACCTTGATTTCTTCCGCCAAATTGAATATTCCGAGAATGTCTTTATCGTTCTCAAAACCGATAGCTCGCAACAAAGTCGTAACAGGCAATTTCTTTTTACGGTCGATGTAGGCATACATCACGTTGTTAATATCCGTGGCGAACTCTATCCAAGAACCACGGAAGGGAATGATGCGAGCCGAATAGAGTTTGGTGCCGTTGGCATGTATGCTTTGCCCGAAAAACACGCCTGGCGAGCGGTGCAGCTGCGACACCACAACGCGTTCCGCACCGTTTATCACGAAAGTACCCCTGGGGGTCATATACGGTATGAGAC
>CAYPFZ010000065.1:0-7988 GCA_964410225.1 uncultured Paludibacter sp. | reverse complement strand
AAAACAAGGAACTAATCGTCTCGTCGGGTATCAAGTTGCTTGTCACCTCTTGCCCGATATGTTACAAGACGTTCAAAGACGACTATCATCTGGCCGGGATGCAAGTCATGCACCACACCGAATATATTGACTACCTCATCAAATATGGGCGCATCAAGGTCAACAAGTCAGATATTGAAATAAGCTATCACGACCCATGTGAGTTGGGACGGGGGTGCGAAGTGTATGATGAGCCACGTCGCGTGCTGCAGTCTGTGGGAGTGTTACACCAAGTCGAGCACGAAAAGGCAGATGCCTTCTGTTGTGGCAACACCATGGGCAATTCGCTCTTGCCGTCGGAAAAACAACAAATGGTGCGTAACGAGGCACTTGACATGCTCACCAAGACTCAACCTGACATTTTGGTCACTGCCTGCCCATTATGCAAGAAGAATTTTACACGTGGCAACGGTGTCAAAGTAAAAGATATTGCCGAGGTAGTAGCCGATAATTTGGAAAAAGCAGTAACTTTGGCGGCTGATAATTAAACGGGTTGTTTTATCTTATTTCAAAACACGTTATGGTTGATATTTTCGATAGACTGAAGAAAGCGGAAGGCGATCTAGGTCAATACCGGAGCAAATCAGACGGCTATTTCATGTTCCCCGTTTTGGAAGGGGAGATAGGGCCGCACATGAAGTTCAATGGCAAGGAAGTGCTGAACTGGAGTCTGAACAACTATCTTGGCCTGGCCAATCACCCTGAAGTGCGGAAAGCCGATGCCGAGGGAGCTGCGCAGTTCGGTATGGCCGCCCCGATGGGAGCACGCATGATGTCGGGACAGACAAAATGGCACATGGAATTGGAACGTCGTTTGGCCGATTTCGTAAAACGTCCCGCCGCCTATCTGGTCAACTATGGCTATCAAGCCATGATTTCCATCATCGACTCCTTGGTGTGCCGCAAAGATGTCATCGTCTACGATTCCGAATCCCATGCCTGCATTATGGACGGGGTGCGGCTGCATCTCGGGAAACGCTTCGTGTATCAACACAACGACATGAACAGCCTGCGCAAGCAATTGGAACATGCCACCACGCTGGCCAAGGAACAGGGGGGCGGCATACTTGTCATTACAGAAGGCGTGTTTGGCATGGCAGGCGACTTGGGTCATTTGAAAGACATTATAGCACTGAAAGAAGATTTCAAATTCCGCCTGCTGATTGACGACGCACACGGCTTCGGCACAATGGGACCGACCGGAGCCGGCACCGATGAACACTACGACGTGCAGAAAGACGTGGACATCTATTTTGCCACCTTTGCAAAATCCATGGCGGGTATCGGCGGCTTCGTTGCTTCCGAGAAATTCATTATAGACAACTTGCGCTACAACATGCGCTCGCAGATTTTCGCCAAGTCGCTCCCCATGCCCATGGTCATAGGCGCATTAAAACGCTTGGAGCTGATACAAACCTGTCCCGAACTGCGCGAGAAGTTGTGGACGATAGCCAACGCGCTGCAGAGTGGACTGCGTCAAGAAGGCTTCAACCTCGGCAATACCGAGTCGGCAGTCACCCCGGTATACCTCAACGGCAGTGTGCCCGAAGGGACGAACGTGGTCATCGACCTGCGCGAAAACCATGGCATTTTCTGCTCCATCGTCGTCTATCCCGTGGTGCCCAAGGGAGTGCTTATGCTGCGCGTCATCCCCACTGCAGCACACACGATGGACGACGTGAAGCGCACCATTGCCGCGTTCAAAAAAATCAAGAACAAACTCGATGCCGGAGAATACTTGTCAGAGGAGATGCAGAACATGAAACTGACAAAAGACTAATTACCCCGGCGCGTGTAGCAATATGCTGAAAACAAGAAAGAGAGCGTACTCTTTTTCTTGTTTTCGTTTCGGTTGATCGCGGCACAAAAACACCGACACAAATCCCTTGTAAGACAGCTTCTCCTGCGTGCTTACGCAGCTCCGACGGCGTACTAACTCCGTGCACGCTGCGTAAGTACGCAGCAAAGTTTTCCTAAGCACGCAGCAGAAGGGGGAAACGAAAGGCGAGGGAAGATAATGGAATCGTGTGGAAACTTGACACATACCCCCGGCTTCCATCCACAGTTTTCACGGCTTGAAAAACATGCTTATGAAGTACAGATTAAAATGCGTCGAATGCAGCCACGAAACGTCGGACTTTGCCGACTGGTTCGCTCAAAACCAGACTTGTCCTCGCTGTGGGAGCAAGCACTCTGAAGTGTGGTACAACGCCGATTACACCCGACTGCAGGCACTGTTCAAACAAAATCCCGACAGCTTTTGGGTCTATTTCGACTACCTCCCTCTTGTGGACAAAAAAAACATCGTTTCCTGTCAAGAAGGGGCAATCCCCTTGGAGGAATGGAGTTTCTTGTCACAGTACGCCAAAGAAAAATACGGGCTTGAACTTCAAGTTTTGGTCTATCGTAACGACCTGAACGGCGGCACCGGCACGTTCAAAGACGTGGCAGCCTCCTTGGCCGCGAGTCTTCTGAAGGAAAACAACATCCACCAATATTGCATTGCATCGACCGGCAACACGGCGACCGCCTACGCTTTGTACCTCTCGTTGGCAGGTGTCAATGCCTCCATTTTCATTCCCGATAATGCGCTGAAAGCCTCAGAGGCCATGATAAGTGCCTACGGGCAACAAGTGTTGCGCGTCAAGGGTGACTACGCTGAAGCAAAAAAAATCGCCAACCAGTACTCCGCTGAGCATCACGTGCTCATTTCAGGCGGCAATGTTGACCCCATTCGCGTTGAAGCCAAGAAAACCATGGTGTTCGAGTGGCTTCGCCAAATCGGGAAGTTGCCCGACGTTTACATACAGGCCGTGAGTGGCGGGACGGGACCTATTGCCCTCGACAAAGGCATCCGTGAGTTGGTCGGCTTCCGACCCGACTTGAAGCTGCCGCGTCTGCTCATGGTGCAACCCGACCGTTGCGACCCCATGGTGCAGGCTTGGGAGAAAGCCGAAGCAGCCGGATTTCCGCCCGGGCATGAGCGCCATTACCCCGTGATAGACAATCCGCAAACCTCCGTCCCCACATTGGCGACAGGCAATCCTGCCACCTATCCCATCATCGCCAACTTGGTGAAAAAATCAGGCGGAACATTCCTCCGCATGAAGGAGGACAAACTGGCCGATTATGCCCGCTTGGCCGCTTTCGAACACAAAGTGCTCATGGGGCCTGCCTCTGCTGTGTGCATCGGAGGATTTTTCGAGGCTTTGGAGAAAGGATTGATACGCGACGGCGAGTGCGTCCTGCTCAACAGCGGAGAGGGAGTAAGACGTGCCCCCGACTTTGTGAATGAAATGATTTCCCACACCAAACAGGTGGAGACGGCAGACGAGTGCCAACCTCATACCATGTCGCAATGCCGCCGTCAACTGTGGCAAGCAGTGGAAGGCTGAGCGGACTGCGTTCAAGAAAGGGAGAAAGAGGGGGAAAGAAAGATGACTCTCGAAGGAAAAATCATTTGGATCACAGGTGCCTCGTCGGGTATCGGTGAGGCTTGCGCCTACGCCATGGCCAAGGAAAAAGCCAAGCTGTTGCTTACCGCAATTGAGGAAGACGGCCTCCGCCGGGTGCAAGCCCGCTGTCGGGCAGCCGGAGCACAATGTGAGGTGTTGCCTTATGACCTTTCCGACGTGGACGGCATCCCGCTTTTGGTCGAACGGGCATGGAACAGCTTCGGGCGAGTGGATATTATGTTCAACAACGCCGGTGTCAGTCAACGCGCCAAAGCCGCCGATACGCTGTTCGAAGTCGACCGAAGGATTATGGAGATCAACTATTTTGCCCCTATTCGCATTGCCAAACTTTTACTTCCTCGCATGATAGCTTGCGGGGGAGGCATCTTCGTGACCACCAGCAGCATCTCCGGGCGGTTCGGTTTTCCGCTTCGGTCGGCTTATGCTGCCTCAAAGCATGCCCTTTACGGCTTTTTCGAATCGCTGCAGGCTGAATATTATGCCGACCGCATACGCACAGTGATGGTTTGCCCCGGTCGCGTGAACACCAACATTTCGCGTTATGCACTCGAAAAAGACGGCACTCCCCATGGCAAACTCGACGCGGGGCAGGCCGGCGGCATTGAGCCTGACCGAGCCGCGAAAAAAATTGTCAAAGCCATCAAGCGGCAGCGACCCGAAGTGATGGTGGGCGGCAAGGAACTGCTGATGGTCTATTTCAAACGCTTCATCCCCGCCCTGAACCGTTGGTTGGCTCGCAAAGTGAAACCCGAATAAAGAGCCATCGCAAAACATCCACCAACAACAAGCCTGATTATGGACAAGTACGTAATAGCCGGCATCCAGCAAATAGGCGTGGGTGTGGAAGATCTTGCCACCGCCTGGAAGTATTACATCGACCTCTTCGGCATGGACGTGAAAATATTGGACGACAATCACGTGGCCGACATTATGGCTCCTTACATGGGGGGAAAACCCCGCGCCAAAAGAGCCGTCATCGCCATCAACATGCAGGGAGGAGGAGGGTTTGAAATCTGGCATCATTTGGAACACAAGCCGACCCCGCCCGCTTTTGTGCCGCAGGTGGGCGACTTGGGATGCTATGCTGCGAAAATAAAAAGCCGCGACGTAAAGAGGAGCTTCGAAGAATTTTCCAAAAAAGATGTCACCATGTCCGGCAAGCTCTCGCAGTCGATTGGCGGGAAGGACACTTTTTTTGTTGTAGACAAATGGGGCAACGTGTTCCAGATAGTGGACGACCCTTACGTATTCCGTAACGAAAACCGTTCCACCGGTGGTGCGGTCGGGGCGATGATGGGTTGCACGGACATCGAAAAGACCCTCCCCCTGTATCGCGACGTATTAGGCTACGACCAAGTGCTGGCCGACAAAACAGGCGTTTTCACCGATTTGGCGGGTCTGCCCGGTGGCAAGGGCTCCTTCCGTCGCCTGCTCCTCACCCACTCCCAACCCCGAAAAGGCAGCTTCTCGCGTCTGTTTGGCCGGTCGTATATTGAGTTGATCCAGTCCCTCGAACGTCCCCCCCGCAAGATATACGAAGGGCGCTACTGGGGCGACCCCGGTTTTATCCAGATCTGTTTTGACGTGCGGAACATCCGCTCTTTGGAAAAAAAATGCGCAGCCATGGGGCATCCCTTCACCGTCGACAGTGCCGGCGGACAAAAAAACGACACCGAGTCGTTCATCATGGGCGATGCGGGAGGCCATTTTACCTACATCGAAGACCC
The DNA here is from genome assembly GCA_964410225.1 of uncultured Paludibacter sp. Classification (GTDB taxonomy): domain Bacteria; phylum Bacteroidota; class Bacteroidia; order Bacteroidales; family Paludibacteraceae; genus QVMH01. Next base: position 2,746 of record CAYPFZ010000065.1, on the reverse strand, counting down.
CGACGGTACGCTCATCGAGTTTGTCGAAACACACCGCATTCCCATCATAAAGGCAATGGGGTTGTATCTCAACCTGCGGAAACGCGACCCCGAAAAGCCCTTACCCGACTTCATTCTGAAACTTCTCCGCTTCGCGCGGGTCAAAGCTGCCGAACTGAGATAAGTCGCCCGCGCCTTGTCGATTTCCAAGCATTCAAGCGGTCGGAGCTGCCGCAAGGAGATTATTATCTGCGTCTTCCGCTGCGTGCTAACGTAATTTTTGCTACGTACTAACGCGGCAAAAATTGCGTACTTACCCGGCGAAAACTGCGTTAGTACGTAACACACGACGGGAAAGCACGCAGCGGAAGGGGGTGTCAACCCCGGTCAGCCTGTCACAAAGAGGACTTTGTTACAAGTTAACACCCCTACAAAACTTCGTTGCATTTTTGTTTTCGGCATTCAACGTCTATTTTTTGCATCACTGAACCCGAAAACAAAAATGCAACGAAGTTTTGCAGGGGTCTCGCTTTAATTCAGCCAACGGGTAAGCTACATACAATAAAGGCGCGCCAAAACTCGCGTTTTGGCACGCCTTCAATCAATGTGTTATAGAGGGTTTACTCTTTTAGTTTACAATCGACTGGAAGGTTTCGTCGTCTGCGAATTTTGCAAATTCAATGTCCACCGCAACTTTTTCTTTCACTGTGTTGTCTTTCTCGATGGCTGCTTTCAGACTTTCGTACACCACGTCACGGTCGTTGGTGCGTGCTCCCACAATGGCTTCGAGGTAAGAGGTGAGGGCATTGGGGGCGGCAACGGCGGCCAACGTGCGGCGTGCAGCGTTGTAATCGGCGGTCAGGATTTGAGCCAACGCAGCGTTGTTGCTGATTTCAGAGCCAAACGATGTCTTGGCTTTCGCATAGTCGCCCTTCAATATATAGGTAGTACCAAGTGCTTGACCCAAAGCACCACTTGTTCCGGCTGCATTGCCGAAGTATTCCTGCGCTTTGTCCAAATCGCCCTTTGAGAGGGCTACCAGACCCAAGTTGAAATTCACGTCGGCATTGTTGGCTTCGATAAGGGCGGCCTTCTCAAGGCTGGCAGCGGCTGCTTCAATGTCACCTTGTTGCAGTTGTACAGCACCCAGGTTGTTGTGTCCACGCACGTCTTGCTCGTAGATGTTGGCCACTTTCTGGTAGATGTCAGCTTTCGAGGCCAAGTCTTCCTTCAAAGTGGCGGCATAAAGCAGTTCTTCAACCGTCAAACTGTCCGGATTGTTGGCGGCCAGCTCGGTGATTTCTTCATCTGATTTACCAATGATGTTCACGGTCAACAACATGCGCGAACGACGAAGTTGCGGCAAAATCTCGTCGGCGATAGAGGTGAAAGCCGCGGCGATGTTCTTGATTTCGCGCTCACGTTGTTCCGGGTCGGTATACATCGACAACACGCGCAACACCAATTCTTTGTCCTGTATGCTCGATGCTTCCATCAGAGATTGGAAACCTTCCCAGTCTTCGGGAACGAAATCTTTGCCTATTTCCACGTCGGCTTTGAGTCTCTTCATCTCACGGTCGAGGAAGTTGGCGGTCGCGTTCAGGCGGCGTTCGGCCAAGCCCTCGTTCAAATCCAAGGCACCGTCGGGAGAGGCGTAACCGATTACGTCAAGACCCGCTATTTCCTTGTTTTCAGCATCCTGGGCATCTTTCATGGCTGCTCTCAAGTCGCTCACGGCTTGCGAGCGGGTTTCGCTGTTGCGCAGGTCGGCTTGCTGTATTAAGAACTTGATATCGGCTTCCTGGCTTTCTTGGATGATGCGCTGGAACTTGTCAGGAAGGATGGCCGGGAGGATGTCACCGGCATCAGCCAACTGTTCGGTAGCGATGGCACCGTCAGCCACTTTCATTTGAGGCACGCCGGCTACCTTCTTGCCCTTGATGGCAATGTCAAAATCAAGGTAGAGTTCTGACTTGGCCATTTCGGGTACATATTTGAACGACGCTTCCATTGTAAATTTGCCGCCTTCTTTCATATTTACAACCAAACCGTTGCCGGCAACTTTCTCGCCCTGGAACGTCTTTGACGTCCCTCTGACTTCCGTATCATTGAACTTCAGCACGGGAGTCACCACAAGCACGGCATTCTTGTTGAAGAACTTTTCAGGGAAAGTCCCTTCCAATTTGACATCAATGTTGCCACCCCTGACTTCCAACGGGTTGGGAGTAACCTTCAAAAGGTCGGATGACAAATCATTCATTTTGCTGCCACAAGAATTCAAGCTCATGGCAAGTGCTAACGAAGCTACAAAAAATAATTGCTTTCTCATAAATAAAAGTGTTTTTGTGATTGATTGTTCTAATACAAGCGCCCAAAATTCTGACTACAAAAATAAGAATTTTAATGATACATCACTGCATATTCCGATTTTTTTTTTTGCTTTCTTCTTTTCGAGGCATCCGTAAATCGATTTTCGTGCGGGCTTTGGCATGAAAAAAACCTTTGCAAAACATCTTCTGCTGCGTGCTTACGCTGCTCACAGCGCGTGCTTACGCAGCAAAAATTGCGTTAGTACGCAGCGAAAATTACGTTGGTACGCAGCAAAATTTCCCTAAGCACGCAAGAAAAGGAGGGTAACAAAGGGTAATGAGCAACGACGGATGCTTGCTAAAACTCCGTGACACAGACGAGCTTATCTATTCGGGAAAACGGGACTCCTTCCCTCTTTCATTTAAATAATTTGAGGAGGTCGTTGCCGTTGGCGTAT
>CAYPFZ010000064.1:3725-8072 GCA_964410225.1 uncultured Paludibacter sp. | reverse complement strand
TATTCCTTGCCGGGTTTGGATGGGAGTGCTTTTCTATCCCTTCTTTTACTTGGTGGCCAACATACTAAAGAAACCCGTTTTGTTTTATTTGGTATATTCTCCTGCTTCTTTACTCCATTTTTAGAAACTGCGAAAGGCTTAGTCAGAGTTCCTTTTCCTTCAGTTTTTCTCTGGCCTCTTTGATGAGTGCTGCCATGTCGGCATAGCGTTCTACGGGGTCTTCTGCTTCCCGATCTGTTGCATAGCCGGAACCGACGAAACGGCCGTGGCGGTCAAAGACCAACAGTCCTCCTCCGAAAATATTCATTTTCTCAGAGGTTTTTCCTGTTGGGTCAAAGCTATTGAGCAAGGTGTAGTATTTTTCAAGAGACTTATTGTTAAAAAAGTAGACATATTTTCGGATGGAGCGATCCAATTTTTTACGGGTTTCAGGTCTGTAAAGCGAGTCGCTGATGATAACGGCTTTCATTTCGTTGTGCAGCATGGTGTCGAGAACGACAGCCATCTCATTTATCAAATATTTTCCATACACGTTGTCTTCGTCCATAGAGAGCACGTAAACGTCGACATCCAGCCGTTTGGATAATTCCAATATGGTAGGCAAGCCGTATTTGCACCCTGCACAGAGCGTGACGTACGGGGTAAACAGGGTAATATCCTTTTCCGATTGCCGGGCAAGGCAGCGGACTTGTTCCGCGTTCACCGTATAAAAATCAGTGTGGGCACTCTTTATCAAGTCGCATCCTTCGGGTATCGGTGGTTGCGCCACACACAGTGTGCAAGTAAAAAGCGCGGCAAAAAAGGCATGTTTCATAACGGGTAAAGTTTTTATAGTTGGTAATGTAAAATAAATTGTGTCACGCATCGGTCGGTGAACGGACGGCACCATCCGCCCCGACGGGTGTAAAGCTACAAAAATTAGGTCGCTCTCCAAATTTTATGGCCGGTTGCTGCGAGATTGTAGCCCAAACTGCGAAGATTTTTCTCCCTTTCCCCGAAAAAAGAAGGTTCGAGGACTTCCACCGCCTTCAGAAAAGGAAACAAAAGACGCCATTCACCCACCCGAAAACCCCTCTTGAGGCCGTTCTACAGCCCTTCGAAACGCCCCTGCTTTTTGCTGTGTCGAGCCCCAAAAAATCTATACACAAAGAGGAAAAAATGTTTTGAGGGAGCCCTTAAGTGGATGGATATAAAATACTCAAAGCAATTCTCTTAGCATGAGCATGGCAGTCTGCGAGGCTCTTTCGATGTTTTGTTCGCGTTCGTGGTTGATGTGATACACGCGGCTGATCAATTTGTCTTTCGAGCAGACGGCCACCCACACGGTGCCGACGGGCTTCTCTGCCGTTCCTCCGCCCGGCCCCATAATGCCTGATGTGGCCAAGGCCCAATCGGCATTCATCAAGCGGCGCACCCCCCGGGCCATCTGTTCCACCACCGGCCTGCTTACGGCACCTTCCCTCTCCAAGTCGTTGGGCGACACGCCGAGCACGCTCGTTTTCACTTCGTTGGCATACGACACAACCGAGCCTTTGAAATAATCGGAGCTGCCGGGAACGCTCGTTATCAGGTGGGCGATGTGGCCTCCGGTGCAACTTTCGGCGGTGGCAATTGTCAGCCCGTTCGCCCTCAACACGCGCCCCAACCACTCTCCGAGGGTGATGTCTTCGTCGCACACTATCGCGTCGCCCAAAAGAGATTTCAATTTGTCCACTTGCTGCTTCATCAGGGAATCGAGTGTCCGTGGGTCGTCGTGAGTGCCGCTCAAGCGCAGGCGGATGGTGCCGTAACCCGGCAAATAGGCCAAACGCAGCTCCGGCGGAAGAGCAGCTTCCCAATCGGAAAGCGTCAAAGCCAAAGCCGACTCCGCATAGCCCGTCACCAGCAGCGTTTTGTGAAGCTGCGCAGTTGTTATGAACATTTTTTGCAATCGGGGGATGATTTCCATGTCCATCACCCGCTTCATTTCGTAAGGTACGCCCGGCATGGACACCACAACTTTCCCCTCGTGAGAAAACCAAGTGATAGGGGCTGTCCCGACCGTATTTTGTATGACCAACGCGCTCTCGGGCACCATGGCCTGCTCTTTGGTCAAGTCGTTGATTACGCCTTTTCGGTGGGCGTACATTTCTTGTATGTTCCGGTAAACTGCCGTGTCGAACACAAGGCGGGTATGGAAGAAGCGACACAGGGCTTGCTTGGTCACGTCATCTTTAGTGGGGCCGATGCCACCGGTGATAAGTACCACATCGGCGTGGTCGAGGGCAGCTTGCAGGGCGCGAACTATCTGCCCGGCATCGTCGTGCACAGAGCTCACCTGCACCACATCAAAGCCGACACGACTCAGTCGCATCCCCATCCAAGCCGAATTGGTGTCAACAATCTGCCCGATCAGTATCTCATCGCCGATGGTTATGATTTCTACCCTTGCTTGCTTTCTCATGTTGTAATTCTTTTTCGGCAATTTCCATCTGTGCATACCATTCTTTCCCGAAACGGCGCACCAAGGGTTTTTCCAAGAACTTGTACAAGGGGAGTTTCCTCTGCCTGCCCAATGCTCCGGCACAAGCACACACCTTCCAACGGTGGTAGTCTAAGGCCACGTAGTTACGGTATTTGTGCTCCCTGACAGGATACAGGTGGCAGGAAATGGGCTTGTAAAAATCGGTTTCTCCGGCAAGATAGGCCTGCTCGATGACACATTTGCAAATGCCTTGTTCGTCGATAGTGGAAAACACACATTCGCGTCCGTCGACAAGGGAGATTACCGTGTCGCCTTCTTCGTCGACATAACACAGGCCTTGTTGCGCAATGACCTCTTTGGCTCTGTCGGCAAGCCGCTCCCACACAACAGGCAGTAAGGCCTTCAAGGTGGCCACTTCGCTTTCTTCTACGGGTGCACCGGCATCGCCTTCTATGCAGCACATACCCTTACACTCCGTCAAATCACACACAAAGCATTCGTCGAACAGCTCGAAACTTACAATCGTATCTCCTATTTGCAACATGGACTATGCCAAAAACATCCGTTATGATTCGCTGAAAGGTGCGTCAAACCTTCTCTCCTTTTTTGTTCTCATCCACGTGCAGCACCGGTATACTGATATGGAACTTCACCGCCAAGACACGGGTCAATATAACGGATGCTGCCGTGAGAAGTTCGGTGAGTGCCTGCATCAGCCCGCATTTGTAACAAAGCAGGTAGACAAAACCGCCAAATACACAGGTCAAGGCGTAGATGTCTTTACGAAATATCAGCGGCAACTCGTTAATCAATATGTCGCGGGTCACGCTTCCGATCGACCCGGTTATCATGCCCATGGTGATGGCCACCCAAAAAGGGAAGCCCACCTGAAGCGTCCGCTCAATGCCCACAACGACAAACAAACTCAGTCCGATGGCATCGAAAATGAAAATCGTGTGATTCATGTGGACAAGATGCTTCCGAAAGACGATCACAAAGACCAACGCCACCCCCGTGACCACCAAATAAGAGGGCTGCGACATCCAGAAAGGGGTAAGCCCCAAAAGCAAGTCGCGCACCGTCCCTCCCCCGATGGCAGTGACCAAGCCCACCACGTAAGCACCGAACCAGTCGAAACTTTTTGCTGCCGCCAGCCGAATGCCACTTATGGCGAAAGCGAAAGTGCCTGCGTAGCCGATAAGGTCTGTGAAATCAAGTTCCATAACAAAAAAAGCGTATCAAAATAAAGTTGATACGCCACTTACGCCTCAATAGGCAAGATTCCTTTTGCTTTAATTCGTGCCGGAAGCGCCGTCTTTCTCGACGTAGTCGTCCAAGTTGCCCATAGGCTCGCCGAAGTCAGGAAGGACTGCCGAAGGCTCTTGCTGCAACGCGTTTTGATATTGGTCCCGTATCTCCGACTGCATGCCGCCTGAGGCCTGACGATAGGGGTGCATGCTGGCCGCTATGATGGAAAGAACCACCAACACCGATACCAGCCCCCACGTGAACTTTTCTATGAACTCGGTCGTCTTGCGCACTCCCAGCACTTGGTTCGACGAGGCGAAGCCGGCTGCCAAACCGCCCCCCTTCGACTTCTGTACCAACACAACCAGCGTGAGCAATATCGAGGCAATGACTATCAGCACGGTAAGGAAAGTGTACATAATTTGTCGCTTTTATTTTTTCGTATTGTCAACTGTTCTCTCCCGAAACTCGGTTCGGCCTGCAAAGTAAGCACTTTTTCCCGAATTATTCAAAAATAATTTTTCCCATCTTGCGCGCTCCCGCAAAACATCCTCTTCTTTTTTTGTTCTATATGGACAGCCGATGGGTCAGAGCAGAACGAGGAAAAAATGCTTCGCAGAAGCCCTTTTGTTGCG
>CAYPFZ010000064.1:0-3625 GCA_964410225.1 uncultured Paludibacter sp. | reverse complement strand
AGTACGCAGCAAAAATTCCCTAAGCACGCAGCGGAAAGGGGGCAGCAAAGGGCAAAAGGCGAAGTCAGATTCCACGTTTTCATCGTGCTTTTGGCCATCGGAAGAGCTCGTGACAGGACAAGGAAAAAGGAAATTATTTTCCTCTTCCCAAGGGTGAATACTATGAACTTTGTATTACTTTTGTCGCTTTATCGGAAAGAGATCTCCCATGAGCGACAGACGTTACCGATATTTGGACAAAATCAATTCGCCCGCCGATTTGAAACGGGTGCCCAAAAAGGATCTGGAAGTCGTCGCCGCCGAGTTGCGCTCGTTCATCATCGACGAGGTATCAAAAAACCCCGGTCACTTGGGCTCAAGCCTCGGGGTGGTGGAGCTGACAGTGGCTCTGCATTACGTGTTCGACACGCCTCACGATCGCATCATCTGGGATGTGGGTCATCAGGCCTATGGCCATAAGATACTGACCGGCAGGCGCGATTCGTTTGTCACCAACCGCCGCTTCAAGGGTATCTCAGGCTTCCCCACTCCACGCGAGAGCGAGTACGACGCATTCGGCACGGGACACTCGTCGACCTCCATTTCGGCAGGTTTGGGTATGTCGGTGGCCACCCTGCTGAAGAAAGAAGCAGGGCGCAAGGTGGTAGCCGTCATCGGCGACGGCGCGATGACCGGCGGGTTGGCTTTCGAGGGGCTGAACAATACCTCGATGAACAAAAACAATTTGTTGATTGTTCTCAACGACAATCAGATGGCCATCGACCCTTTGATAGGCGGCTTCAACCAGTATTTGGTGGACATCACCACTTCCAAGACCTACAACAAGATACGGCACAGGCTGTATCGGTTTTTGCGTTGGGTGGGGCTGATTGACGAAATCAAGCGGAAACGCATCATCCGACTGAACAACAGCATCAAGGCAAAAGTATCGAGCGGCCAACCCAACATATTCGAAGGGCTGGACATTCGCTATTTCGGTCCGATGGACGGGCACGACGTGGGCGCATTGGTGCGTGTGCTGGACGAGATAAAGGGCTACCGGGGGCCGAAGGTGTTGCACATCATCACCAAAAAAGGGAAAGGTTATAAACCGGCCGAAGAATCGGCCACCATTTGGCATGCGCCGGGCATCTTCGACGTGCAGACCGGCCAACGAGCCACCAACTTACCCCACCAGCCGAAACCGCCCCTCTTTCAGGAAGTCTTTGGAGAAACATTACTCGAGCTGGCACGTTCCAACAAAGACATTGTCGGCATCACCCCGGCCATGCCTTCGGGCTGCTCGATGAACATCATGCAAAAGGAATTTCCCGAACGGGTGTTCGACGTGGGCATCGCCGAGGGACACGCCGTGACTTTTTCGGCAGGGCTGGCAAAAGAAGGACTGTTGCCGTTTTGCAACATCTATTCCTCGTTCATGCAGCGGGCGTATGATAATATTGTGCACGATGTGGCTCTGCAACGCCTGCATGTGGTGTTTTGCATTGACCGGGCGGGCATCGTGGGGTCTGACGGAGCCACCCACCAAGGGCTGTTCGACTTGGCCTATCTGCGTCACATCCCTCACATGACGATAGCCGCACCACGCGACGAAATGGAGCTACGCGACCTTATGTACACAGCCCAGCATGTCACAACAGGTCCTTTTGCCATCCGTTACCCACGCGGCAGGAGCTTCAATCTCGAATGGAGGCGGCCCTTCCGTCTGTTGACCGTAGGCAAAGGCGAGATACTGAAAGAGGGTGAGACGATGGGGGTGCTGAGCATCGGCACAATGAGCCGTCCCGCCGCCCGAGCCATCGCTGCCATCGAAGAAGAACGACACATCAGCATTGCGCACTACGACATGCGCTTCGTAAAGCCGCTTGATGAGGAGCTGCTGCACCAAGCAGGGAAGAAGTTCCGCAAAATTATCACCGTGGAAGACGGCATCATTGCCGGGGGCTTCGGCAGTGCCGTGGCGGAGTTTATGTCTGACCATGGCTACACGGCACGAATAAAGAGGCTCGGCATACGCGACACCTTCGTGGAACACGGCACACAGGAAGAACTGCACCACATGTTGAAATTAGACGCCGAGGGCTTGAAAAGAAGCATGGAAGAACTGCTGGAGCAATGAATCCTTTTCCGCGACGTGAGTACACGCATCACATCTCACTGACCGTATAGCGGGATAATCGCACCATAAAACAAGCATGTATGAGAATCGTCATTGCAGGAGCAGGAGAAGTGGGCACGCATTTGGCAAAAATGTTAGTGCATGAAAACGTGGAAACCACTTTGATGGACGACAGCCCGGAGAGGCTGGAAGGCTTGTCTAACAGATACGACCTGATGCTGCACCAAGGTTCACCTACCTCGGTCAAAGACTTGGTGGAGGTAAGAACCGGCCAAGCCGACCTGTTTATCGCCGTAACCCCTTATGAAAGCGTCAACATGACATCGTGCCTGCTGGCCAACAGACTCGGCGCGAAAGCCACATTGGCACGTATCGACAACTACGAATATCTGCAAGACAAAAACAAGGCTTTTTTCGAACAAATCGGGGTGAACCATTTTATCTACCCTGAAATGTTGGCCGGGCGCGAAATAGCCGACTCGCTCAAGACGGGCTGGTTGAGGCAGGCATTGAGCTTCTGCAACGGAATCATGGTGTTGGCGGCCTGCGACGTGTCAGACAAAGCTCCCATCCTCGATAAACCGTTCAACACCGGCTTCTTCGACCACAACCGCTACCGAGTGGTGGCCATTCGCCGCAAGTCATGCACCATCATTCCCTCCGGGCCCGATGAAATCAAAGCAAACGACTTAGTGTATTTCATCACTACTCCCGAACAACTCGATTTCGTTAGAGAACAAGCCGGCAGGGAGAACTACCAGATAAAAAACGTCATGTTCATGGGTGGGGGAAAAATTGTGCGTGAGAGCATCTACAGCCGGCCTCCCGGTCTCAACATAAAGATTTTGGAACGCGACCGCGAAAAGTGCAACTATCTGGCAGACAAGTTTAGCAATGCACTCATCATCAATTCTGATGCACGCAATGTGGAGATACTGAAAGAAGAGGGTATTGCTCACACCGACGCCTTCGTGGCCGCCACCGCCAACACCGAAGCCAACATTCTGACCTGCTTGGCCGCCAAACATTTCGGAGTGAAAAAAATCATCGCCGAAGTGGAAAACATCGAATATATCAACTTGGCCGAAAGTTTGGGAATCGACACGGTGATTAACAAAAAAATCATCGCCGCCAGTTACATCTACCAAATCACACTCGATGCCGACGTGCTCGACGTTCACAATCTCGTAGGGCTTGACGCGGAGGTCATCGAATTTAAAGTCAAAGAAAAGTCGAAGATAACCGGTTCGAAGATAAAAGACCTGCGTCTGCCGCGCGACGTAAACATAGGCGGCGTAGTTCGCGACCATGTCGGCCACATCGTCAACGGCAACACGCAAATCAAGCCCGGCGACCACGTGATTGTGTTCTGTCCCGCCTCGCAGATACGCAAAATCGAAACCTTCTTCCACTGATTCGAAGTCTCTGCAAATCAACCCGGCAATATGATGTCTAATGCAAAGAAAATGAGTCTTCTGCTGCGTGCTTAGGGAAATTTTGCTGCGT
>CAYPFZ010000063.1:2605-8075 GCA_964410225.1 uncultured Paludibacter sp. | reverse complement strand
TTTGTACTCGCAAACCATGTTGCCCGGAGATTGGAAAACTCAACACTATTGAATTAACGGGGTCAATCAGCATCTGATGGCGGGCTGCGCCTTCGGGTATGTCACACGACACGGCAGATTACAAAGGATTCTGACACCCCAAATCCTGTTTACAGGAGTTTTCTCAATAAAATGGCAACGTGGTTTGTTTTTCTGTGCGGTTTTGCGCTTCCCTGTTTTCTCCCCCTTTTCCCGGCTTGCGTTGGCATCCGCCCGCAAAAATGCGTATCTTTGCCCTGTCAAATCTTTGAAAATTCATTTGTAAGGTTCTGAAAAATGATGATTAGAATCACGTTACCTGACGGTTCGGTGCGGGAATATGCCCAAGGTGTCACCGGGCTGCAAATTGCTGAAAGCATCAGTTCTCGCTTGGCTCAGGAGGTGCTGGCCGTTGGCGTGGACGGAGAGACATGGGATTTGGGTCGTCCCATCGAGAAAGATGCGTCCGTCTGCCTTTATAAATGGAGCGACGAGGAAGGCAAACACGCCTATTGGCACTCATCGGCTCACCTCATGGCAGAAGCCCTGCAGGAACTTTATCCCGGAATTAAGTTCGGAATCGGTCCGGCCATAGAGAACGGTTTTTATTACGACGTAGATCCCGGTGAAGGTGTACAGATCAAGGAGAGCGACTTGCCGGCCATAGAAGCCAAGATGATGGAGCTGGCTGCCTCAAAAGAGCCCATCGTGCGCCGTGACATCAGCAAAGCCGATGCGCTTGAGATGTTCGGCAGCAAGGGCGATCAATACAAAGTGGAGCTAATCAACGATTTGGACGATGGTACAATCACACTCTACACCCAAGGCGCATTCACTGACCTCTGCCGCGGGCCGCATTTGCCCAACACGGGATTCATCAAGGCCATAAAGCTGCTCAGCGTGGCAGGTGCCTACTGGCGAGGCGACGAGAAGAGAAAGATGCTGACCCGTATCTACGGCATCACGTTCCCGAAAAAGAAAATGCTTGATGAATACCTTGCCTTGCTCGAAGAAGCCAAAAAACGCGATCACCGGAAAATCGGCAGGGAACTCGAACTTTTCATGTTTTCGGACACCGTAGGGAAAGGCCTGCCTTTGTGGCTGCCGCGCGGCACCGCCTTACGCCTGCGCCTGGAAGACTTCTTGAAAAAGATACAGCGTCGCTTCGACTATCAGCAGGTCATAACTCCACATATCGGCAACAAGCAACTGTATGTCACTTCCGGCCATTACGCAAAATACGGTAAAGACTCTTTCCAACCCATACACACACCTGAAGAGGGAGAAGAATATTTACTCAAACCCATGAATTGCCCTCATCACTGTGAGGTGTACAAGTTCAAGCCGCGCTCATATAAAGACCTTCCGCTCCGTTTCGCAGAGTTTGGCACCGTCTACCGCTACGAGCAAAGCGGTGAGCTGCACGGGCTGACCCGCGTGCGCAGCTTCACACAAGACGACGCGCACATCTTTTGCCGTCCCGACCAACTGAAAAGTGAATTTCTCAAGGTGATGGATATTATTTTCATCATCTTCAAGGCGCTGAATTTTGACAGTTTTGAAGCGCAAATTTCTCTCCGTGACCCGAACAATCGCGAAAAACACATCGGTTCCGACGAGAATTGGGAGAAAGCCGAGCGCGCCATCATCGAAGCCTGTGAAGAGAAAGGGTTGAAAGCCAAAGTTGAGTTAGGCGAAGCCGCCTTCTACGGTCCCAAACTCGACTTCATGGTCAAAGATGCCATCGGACGCCGCTGGCAGCTGGGCACCATCCAGGTAGATTACAACCTGCCCGAACGTTTCGACTTGGAATATACCGGCGAAGACAACCAAAAACACCGCCCGGTGATGATTCACCGCGCGCCTTTCGGCTCGATGGAGCGTTTCGTGGCTGTACTCATCGAACACACTGCCGGGAAATTCCCTCTGTGGCTCACTCCCGACCAAGTAGTCGTGCTGCCCATCAGCGAACGATTCAACGACTACGCCTACCGGGTGGCAAAAGAACTGTTTGCCCAAGAGATAAGAGTGACAGTGGACGACCGCAACGAGAAAATAGGCCGCAAGATACGCGACAACGAGTTGAAGCGCATCCCCTTCATGCTCGTAGTAGGCGAGAAAGAAGCCGAAAACGGCGAAGTGTCGGTTCGTCGGCAAGGCGAAGGCGACAAGGGTAGCATGAAAGTGGCCGACTTCACAGCCTTGATTCATGACGAAGTAGAGAAAATGCTGTCACAATATTAAGGAGCGGGCGTCTCTCGTACAGTAGTACGACACAACACACCAATAAGGCGCAAGGGTTAGCAGTCTTACGGCAATCCTGCGCCTTTCTTATTTTTTGCGTGAGCCTTTCAGAAAACCACGCTGAAGCACGTGCTTGAAACGTTGTGAAACGCAAAGGACTCCCCGGCTGTGAGGGACAAAACGCCGCTTTTCATGCTTGCTTTTGACGGGAGATGTTATCGAACTGCTATTTCGTTATCGCCTAATATTTTACGATACTGTTCGTCGTCGTGAAGCAATTCGAGAGCCACGTGCAGATCGTGGTCGTCGCGAAGGGAGTAGCTGATTTCGCCTTTTTGATAGTAATAGCGTTTCAGTATCTCGATGCTCAGCAGGTCGATGATGTCTTTTTTATGGTCGTTGATGTTTTGTTCTATATCGGGCACGAGCTTTTGCCTCAATGTTTCTATTTCCGCAGCGGCCCGTTTGTCCAATCCTTCAAACTTGGAAACCTCCAACAGTTCGTCAAAGTATTTTTCTGTTTCGGTAGTGTAGGTAAACTGTTTGTTTTCCAGGTAGTTTTTAAAGTTTTCGAAATCTTCGTCGGTGAGGTTGAATTTGTCGGCGGGGGCGATGGTGGGGTGTTGCAACACGTAGTCGGTTGCGAAATTGAAGTAGTGGTTTTGCATCAATATATAATAGGCCACGTTCATGGTGCGTTCCCGGGTGGTGAGGGTGTCGGGGGTGATGCCTCCTCCGTCGCGCACGGTGCGGCCGTTACGGGTGCTGAACTCGGTGGTCAGGCTGTCAGGCACGCGCCCCACGCTGCCATCGTCGTTGCGGTGGCTGTAGTCAATGGCTTGTATACATCGCCCACTGGGGATGTAGTATTTGGCGGTGGTCACTTTCAGGAAACTGCCATAGCCCATCGGGCGAATATTTTGCACAAGTCCTTTACCAAAGGTTCGTTCTCCAACCACAATTCCTCGGTCAAGGTCTTGCATAGTTCCTGCCAGGATTTCGGATGCCGAAGCCGATACGCGGTTGACGAGTATGGCCAGCTTCATGTCGGGGAAAATGGGTTCTGTGGGTGTGATATACGTGCGTTCAGCCTGTCTTCCCTTGCCCCTGGTGGTTACTGCTTCTGTGCCTTTTGGCACGAAGTAGCCTATTATTTTGACCGCTTCGTCTATCAGGCCGCCACCGTTGTTGCGAAGGTCGACAACGAGCGAGGTGATGCCGTGCTGCTTTACCATTTCGTTGACGGCGGTTTTGAATTCCAAAGCGGCTTTCTCGGTAAAGTCGTTCAGAAGCACGTAGCCGGTGTTGCCCTCCATAACCTCAGAATAGGCGATAGGATGGAGTTGTATCTTTTCCCGCAGGAAGGTCTTTTCGATGAAGCCTTTTCCTCCGGGGCGTTTTACTTTCACGCTGATTTTGGTGCCGGGTGTGCCGCGAAGCATGGAGCTGACGTCGCTCACCGACCTGCCTTTGGTGCTTTTCCCGTCTACCTCTATGATGACATCGCCTGCTTTCAGACCGTTGACCTGCGAAGGCATCCCCTCATACGGTTCGGATATGCACACCTCGTCGCCGTTTTTCATGATTAAGGCTCCTATACCTCCATATTCACCCTTGGTCATCATGTCAATGTCTTCCGATTTCTCTTCGGGCATGAACACGGTGTAAGGATCGAGCTTGTGCAGCATGTAGTCGATGCTGTTACGGGTGAGCTTGTCGTAGTCGATCGTGTCGACATAAAACAAGTCGAGTTCACGCATGACGCCGTTGAACAAATCCAAATTTTTCCTGATGCGAAACGTACGGTCGTTATCTTCTCCGGCAATTGTCGGAAGGGCGACAAGGAGTGACAACAACGGCAATATGACAAGGTTTCTTCTCATTCTTATTCTTTCGCGTTCTTGTTCTTTGTGTGTATGCCCACCGAGACGGCTTGGCAAGTCTTATTCCAAGGTGACTCCTTCGGGTAGGAATTCGCTGATGTTTTTCCCGTAAGAGATAAGGTCGCGTGCCACGGTAGACGACACGTGTGAATAGGTCGACTCGGTGAAGAATATCACTGTTTCTATGCCGGCGATGATGCGGTTGGTGTCGGCAATGGTGCGTTCATATTCAAAATCACTGACGCTGCGCAGCCCCCTGATGATAAATTCGGCATCGACCGAGCGGGCGAAGTCCACCGTCAGCGAGTCGTAGCCCATCACCCTGACTCTCGGTTCCCCGGCAAAGGCCTGCTCCACGAGTTCGATGCGCTTCTCCAAAGGAAACAGCGTCTTTTTCGATTGGTTATGGCCGATGGCCACGATGACTTCGTCGAAAATATGCAGCCCCCTTACCACCACGCTGTAATGCCCGATGGTAAAGGGATCGAACGTTCCCGGGAAGATGGCTCGTTTCATACGACGGTCGGTTTCATAAGGCAAAGATAATGCGAAAGGCAGACAGGAACAAACATCAAAAGGTAAATTATCACGCGGCAGATCGTCGTTTGTCCACCTGCGGCCGCGTTTGTGGCTTTACAAATCTGTCAGTCCGTCGGGCAGTTGCATGTAAATGTGCCTGCTCTCCGGGTCTATCTGTGTGACGAGCTCGTCGCCGGCAGGCACGAGCAGCTCCCCTTCTCCGCGCCGGACGATGAAAAGCACGTTTTCCGTCGTATCGTCCACGCCGATGATTTCCCCGACGACCCCGGTGTTGACATCCACAAGCGTGAAGCCGACGAAATGAAGCAGCGTCATCTCCTCCTGCTCCACCTTGTCGGCGTAGATATTAGGCAAATACAGCGTGTGTCCGGACAGTTCGCGCGCCCGGTCGCTACTGTCGACACCTTCAAGTTTGAGCAAAGCCGTATCAGCCCCGCAAAACCGGTATTCCTCAATGAAAAAAGGCACCAAAATGCCCTCCATTTCCAGAATGAAGAAATCGGCATCTTCCGTGTCGAACACGTCGGTGGTGAACCTGAAAGTCATCTGCCCGACAACCCCGTGTGGTTTGATAATTTTCCCGATGGGGAAAACCTCTTCTCTCTTTATCATAAGCCTTTTACTTTGGCATGCTTTCTCCCGTGCAAAACTACGCAAAAGTCACCAATTGCTCCTTCGGCAGCTGTGCATGTCTCTTCCGGCTCGCACAAATTCGAAATGAACCGAGACAACAAAAACGGGTCAACAGCTCTCTTTTGTGCCTTCGTTTCCCCCTTCTGCTGCGT
>CAYPFZ010000063.1:0-2505 GCA_964410225.1 uncultured Paludibacter sp. | reverse complement strand
GAAGGGGGAAACGATGGGAAAATAAAACATATAAAAAGCCGTCATTTTTAAGTATTTGAATAAAACGCAACTTCACTTTCCGGCTCTGCGTCGGCGAGCCTGAAAACCCCGTCAAGAAGGAGTAAAATGTTTCGGGAAAAATATTTTGCCGGTAAGTGAGAAATTGCTACCTTTGCACCCGCAATCGGAAGAAAGCGCGGCCCCGTAGCTCAACTGAAAGAGCATCTGACTACGGATCAGAAGGTTACAGGTTTGAATCCTGTCGGGGTCACACAAGAGGGAGCATCCGCAGCAAAGCCACCGGGATGCTCCCTCTTCTTGTCTTCTTGCCCCCTGCCTCCTTGCAGGGCTGCCTCTGCCCTACCCTTTCAGGCTGCTTTCGACAAACGAAAGGGGCAGAAGCTCAGCCACGCGGCGCACCACGTAAACAACACTGCTCCCATAAAGCAACACGAGAACGTCCCGGCCAAAACGCTGTTCGGTCTCAAGCAATACCTGCCGGCATGCCCCGCAAGGCGTAACGGGCTGCTCGAGAAACCGTCCACCCCTCCACGCTGCCACGGCAATGGCTTTGACCGGCACGTCGGGATAGCGGGCGTTGGCATAAAACATGGTGACACGCTCGGCACACAGCCCCGACGGATAAGCCGCATTCTCTTGATTGCTGCCTGCGAAACTGACCCCGTTGTCTAACAACACGGCAGCACCTACGCGAAAATCAGAATAAGGAGCATACGACTTTTCCACTTGCTCTTTCGCCTGCGCAATCAAAGCGCGATGTTCGTCGCACAACTCGTCATAACGACACAGCTCCACGTGCGTCTCAATGATTTTATGCTGCATCATTCCTTCTTTTAAAGTGAAAGTTTACTTGGATTTTTCTTTTCGTTCCATCGCAAAGTTAGCATTCTTTTTTCAACCCAAATCCAAGCATCAGAAGGCTTCTAAAAGTGTTTTCTTTTGCATATTCATTCTAAAACGTCTTATTCCGGCGAAGAGAAGGTAGAAAATCGGCAGAGTTTGCTTACCTTTGTTTGCGCGGAAGTCTCCAACCGGAATGCTGCGTATGTACAGGAAAAGATGCTATATGAAACACCTGCTCCCTGCCTGCTTCTTTCTGCTGCCCCTTGCTGTCCTTCCGCAAAAAAACGCGGCCTATTTGGCTTATATAGAGAAATACAGCGAAATAGCCGTCATCCAGCAGCAAGAGCATGGCATCCCCGCCAGCATCACCTTGGCACAAGGCATCTTGGAGTCGGCGGCAGGACAAGCCCGGCTTGCCTTGGAAGCCAATAACCATTTTGGCATAAAATGTCACGACTGGGACGGTGCGCGCATCTACCACAATGACGACCGACGCAACGAATGCTTCCGCAAATACCGCCGCGCACTCGATTCCTACGAAGACCACTCCAATTTCCTTAAAAGTCGCAGCCGTTATGCCTTCCTGTTCGAGCTCAAAATCACCGACTACAAAGGCTGGGCACATGGGCTGAAAAAAGCGGGTTACGCCACCGACCCGGCCTATGCCAACAAACTCATCTCGCTGATTGAAGAATACGAACTGTATCGTTTCGACCGCGTTACCGTCGACGACCTGAGCAAGAAACAACGGGAGGAAAGGAGCAAACGGCGCACAGCCGAACACGGCACCTCCACCGGCAGGGAGAAACGAGCCTCGCGAATGCAGTCTGCCACGGGCAACGTACCCACCTACACCCCCCACCCTGTCATGCACACAAACGGACTAAGGTACGTAATTGCACGAGCGGGTGACACCTACGGCAGCATAGCCGACGAATTCGGCCTGAAAGGAACCAACGTGGCGATATACAACGATGCCGCCTCCGAAACCCAACCGGAAGTGGGCGGACGGGTCTACTTGCAGAAAAAGAGAAAGAAGGCACAGCGTCAGTACACCACACACACCGTCCAACAAGGCGAATCACTCTACAGCATCGCCCAGCAATACGGCATCAGAATCGTGGAACTGTATAACCTGAACCAGTTGCCCTATGACGCAAGTCCACGAGTAGGACAGACGCTCAAACTCAGATAGCCACGCGCACCTCATCCCCCGAATTGACAACATGAGAAGGAAAGAACCCCAAATGATAGGCTTCGTTGTGCGCCAATGGCTGAAAAACGAGCAATTAGAGCAAAAACTACATGAGAAGCACGCCACCGATGCCTTGTCGGCAGTGTTGGGTTCCAACATATCGAGATACACCACACAGGTCGAGGTGCGCAACCATGTGATGCACGTCACCCTCTCGTCGGCAATGTTGCGCAACAACCTCACTTTCTCCAAAAAAGAAATCGTCGCGGCCATCAACCGCCATGTGGGTGCAACAATCATCACCGACATCACCTTCAAGTAGAGGCTTGGCCATCCTTTCCATCTTCCCTTTCCCTCACATAAAAAAAGCGCAGACAGACTGCGCGAAAAAGCCCTGCATACCCCCTTCCGCTGCGTACTAACGCAGCGAAAATTGCGTGTACCAT
>CAYPFZ010000062.1:0-8337 GCA_964410225.1 uncultured Paludibacter sp. | reverse complement strand
GCCGGGTTAGTACGCAAGAAAAGGGGGAATGGCTCTTTCCGTGCGATGAACAAAAAGCACTCTGTAACAGAAAATTGCTTTTTTCTTTTTACAAAAGGGCTGAATGTTTGGTGAAATGGACAAAAAGTACTACCTTTGCCCCCGAGAAAAACGCGGAGTGGAGCAGAGGTAGCTCGCCAGGCTCATAACCTGGAGGTCGCAGGTTCGAATCCCGCCTCCGCAACAAAACGAGACAGCTCCCTCAGAAGAGGGGGCTGTCTTTGTTTTCCCGTTTATCGGCCTTTCTCTCGAACTTGAGTGTTTGTTTCACCCGTTTCATCGGCCGGCGCATGGAGATTGCCAAACGCAGTCTGCGTGAAAAGGTGCGACGGGGAGGCCGTCAGTCTTGTCCGGTGTGTCCGAAGCCACCCGTTGCTCGCTCTGTCCGTCCGAGTTGGTCAGTCGGCTCCCATTCTACCCGTTCGTGGCGACTGACAACCATTTGGCAGATTCTATCGCCATCGTTCACGGTGAACGGTTTATCCGACAGGTTGATCATAATCACTCCGATTTCTCCCCGATAGTCGGCGTCGATGGTTCCGGGCGAATTGACTATCGAGATGCCGTGTTTGAGAGCCAGGCCGCTCCGTGGACGTATCTGCGCCTCGTAGCCTTCGGGCAACTCGATGTGCAGTCCGGTGGGAATAAGTCGGCGCTCGAGCGGCTGCAGCAGCACCGGCTCGTCGAGATGGGCGCGAAGGTCAAGCCCGGCGGAAAGAGCCGTGGCATATTGCGGCAAAGCGTGCCGCGAACGATTCATGATTTTAATCTTCATCCTTGTTTGTTTTTTGCAAATCTGTCGGAAGCAAAAATACGACATAGCGATTCTTTTGCAAAACCCGGTCGACAGTCACTTTCTCGTTAGAGAGTAAAAAGTCGTGATTTTCAGCCTTCCATCTTTTCCCGTTGCCTTGCCTTTTCCTCCTTCTCCTGCGTACTTAGGAAAATTTTGCTACATACTAACGCAGCGCGAGCCGGGTAAGTACGTAAGAGAAGGGGGGCGTACGGGGTTCATTACTTTCATTGCGGAAAAGGTTTTTCTTTATTTGATTCGTCTCGGGGTGCTTTGGGAAGGAAGTCCCCGGGTCTGGAGTTCGCTGTCATATCCCGACATTTTTCGGTGCGGCAGCCGGAGGTTCGCGAGAAACAGGGGTGTTTTATTCGTTTGTTTCTGTTGTTTTGTTTATATTTGCAAAGAAAGTCTACCCGTGTCGTGTTGATCCCGACGGGGTTCGAGTTGAATCGAACTGCGTCACCGGACGATACAATAAGATAAAATTTCTCCTTTTCACCGTACCTTTTCACCATTAACCTTCAACGAAACACAGATGAACGGAACAACAAAAACCCTCTTTATTTTCGTTGGGTTGCTCGTCACGTCGGTCTCCGTGCCGGCTCGTTCGTCGACCCTTCCCTCGGACTTGGCAGACTCCCCCGCCAAGAGCGACAGCATCGAGCCGGTGCGCATCAGGCAAAGGCTGTACGACGCTGACAACACCACGTTGGGTTATTTCTACTATACCAACAAACATCTCGATTCCACCGTATACATCCGTCCCAACGGTAGGCGGATGAAGGTGCTTTTTGAAATACCGGAATATCAGGGCGGGTATGATTCGCTACAGATTTTTTTCGATGAAAGATTCAAACAGATAGCGGGAAAAGAGGAACACATGAATGCCATGGCGTTGGTCTATATCTTGATAGAGCGTGGCAAGGTGACCAACGTACATATTGCCGACCGCATTTCCTATCACAATCGCGGAATAAATTACGATGCCGAGATAAAGAAAATTCTTCGGCAGACGCAGGGAAAATGGATCATTCCGAAAGAGCAAGAAGATGAACCGCGTTTGTTTGTCTTTCTGTTCACCCTCGATTAGAAACCCGTTTTCGTAAAACAAACGTTCATGACCAACGAAAGTTTGTTATATTCGATAGGTATCACCTGTATCAAAGGCATCGGGCCAAGACTTGCCCAAAATCTGATCGAGCATTTCAAATCGCTCGACATTGTTTTCCGGGAAAAACGTTTTTCTTTACTGAAAACGCCCGGCATCGGATCGGAGTTAGCTGAAACTATTGTGGCTCAGCGCGAAGGAGCATTGGCACGAGCGGCCAAAGAGCTTGAATTCATCGAAAAGAACGGCATCAAGACTTACTGCAGAAACGACGACAATTACCCTAAGTTGCTAAAAGAGTGCGATGATGCGCCGATCGTTTTATACGGAAAAGGGAAGTTGGACTTCGATTCTCCACGTTTTGTAAGCGTCGTGGGTACTCGCAGCCCCACCAAGCAGGGCGAAGAAAACTGCCAAAAGATGATTTCCGACTTAGCTGTTGCCCTGCCTGACACCACCATTGTGAGCGGACTGGCCTACGGCATCGACGTGTGTGCACACAAGGCGGCCTTGCTCGCCGGGCTGCCTACCATCGGGGTGTTGGCACACGGACTTGACACCCTCTATCCGCCTTACCACCGCTCCGTGGCCGCCGACATGATGGAACAAGGAGGATTGGTGACAGAATACATGAGCGGCACAAAACCCGACAAGCCCAACTTCGTCCAACGCAACCGCATCATTGCGGGCTTGAGCGAGGCCGTGGTAGTCGTGGAGTCGGCTCGACGAGGCGGTGCACTTAACACCGCCAGAAGAGCTCGCGACTACAACCGCGACGTGTTCACCTTCCCGGGGCGCGTCACCGACGAATTTTCCAAGGGATGCCACAATTTGGTGAAAGAAAACATCGCCGCGCTCATCGAGTCGGCCGAAGACTTGATACTGCAATCCAACTGGTCGGAAGAACGCAACAAAAAGAACGTTCCGGTGCAACAAACCCTATTCAACGAACTTCCTGAAGAACAGCAGGTCTTGCTCAAATTGCTTCAAGATCACCCGGAAGGACTTTCTTCTCACGAACTTTCAGAGATGACCCAATGGCCTCAGGGGGACGTATCACTACACGTGACCCTTTTGGAACTAAGCGGGAATGTGGAACTCCTGCCCGGCAAGGTGTACAAAATAGCAAAACGATAGACCGAGCGACACTGCATGTATTCAAAAGAAGAATTACGCCAACTGAAAAAAGACTTTTGGGAAGGATACGCGGCGTTTTGTCGCAACATGCCGGAAATGTCCGGGCGGAAAGACGATTTTCTACTTAACACCAAGATGAAGGGAGTTCAGTTCCGATATGATGCCACCCGTCGGGGTGCGGAAGTCATTTTGGAAATCAACTTGCGCGATGAAAACGAGCGGTTGAGGATATACTCTCAGCTCGAGCGATTCCGCCCCATGATGGAGGTCGACTTTCCCGAGGGCTTGATTTGGGATTTTGCCTACGTGCGCCCGGGCGGTAAGGAGGTGTGCCGTATCTATTCGCGCCGGGAGGGCATAGATATTCATCGTCGTGATGACTGGCCGGAGTTCTATCTGTTTTTGTCTGCCAACATGTTGAAATTAGAACAGGCTTTTCTCATGGTGAAAGAAGCCATCCGTTAGGGGTGTCTTGCCTTGGTAAAACCGAAGGCTTCCAAACCCTATTTTATAACAAAAAAGCCTTTTCATCGTGCATTATACAGACCCCATTATACTGTTTCACTACGCAATGAGATAAATTTGGGATAAAAAATCCCTGCGGTTTCGTCACTTGTCTCCACTTTGTCCGTTTTTACGTTTTTCTTACTTTGTTTTTTCTTCCGGCGCGTGCTTACGCAATTTTTGCTACGTACTAACGCGCCGCGAGCTGCGTTAGTACGCACGAGAAGGGGGATTATAAAGGCAAAAAACGGACGAGATTTGCCGGATGACTCTTTACTGAGAAGGTGGATTTTTCTTTCGTATTTTGCAATGCAAGCCGTTTGAAGCGGCTTTTGTACTTATTGTAAAGCCATTCTGCAATCAGACATTAATCATTACCTTTGCATCAGTGAAAGGAGGTTTGGAGTATGGATTTCAAATACGACGTCATTGTGGTAGGTGCCGGTCATGCCGGCAATGAGGCTGCTTGTGCCTCTGCCAACATGGGGTCGAAAACCTTGCTCATCACCATGGATATGAACAAGATGGGTCAGATGAGCTGCAACCCCGCCGTGGGAGGTATTGCGAAAGGACAAATTGTCCGTGAAATCGATGCTTTGGGTGGACAAATGGGTATTGTGGCAGACCGTAGCAGCATACAATTCCGTATGCTCAACCGCTCGAAAGGTCCGGCCATGTGGAGCCCGCGCTCTCAAAACGACCGCCAACAATTTATACAGCTGTGGATAAAAATCCTCACCAACACCCCCAACCTTCGCCTATGGCAAGACACGGTGAGTGCATTGATTGTCAACGGCGGTTCGGTCAGCGGCGTGGAGACCGTGCTCGGTGTTCGCTTCTTTGCCAAAGCGGTTATCCTCACCAATGGGACATTCCTCAACGGACTGATGCATATCGGTAAAAACCAGATATGGGGAGGCCGCGCCTCCGAACCCGCTTCGTTAGGACTGTCGGAACAATTGAAACAAATGGGGTTTGCGGTAGACCGCATGAAAACTGGCACCCCCATGCGAATCGATGGGCGCAGCGTCGACTTCAGCCGCATAGAAAAGCAGGTTGGGGAAGACGATTTTCATAAATTTTCCTTTCTGCCCGATGTGCACCGCGAGCTGAAGCAAACATGCTGTTGGATCACACACACCAACGAACAGACTCACGAAGTGTTGAGACAAGGTTTGCCAGACTCTCCCCTTTACAACGGACAAATCAGAAGCATCGGGCCGCGCTATTGTCCGAGCATCGAAACGAAAATCGTCACGTTTGCCGACAAAACCAGCCACCAGCTTTTTTTGGAGCCGGAGGGGGCAGACTCGCAAGAATATTATGTGAACGGTTTTTCATCCTCCCTACCCTACCAAATACAAATAAAGGCGATACAGACCATACCGGGCTTAGAACGCGTGCAGCTGTTTCGCCCGGGCTACGCGATAGAATACGACTTTTTTCCTCCCACCCAGCTCTATCATACGTTGGAGACCAAGTTGGTCAACAATTTGTTTTTTGCCGGGCAAATCAACGGGACGACGGGATACGAGGAAGCTGGCGGGCAAGGATTGCTGGCGGGAGTCAACGCGCATGTCAAATGCCACGGAGGTCAGCCGTTTGTGTTGGGTCGCAACGAGTCATACATCGGAGTACTCATTGATGATTTGGTCACAAAAGGCGTGGACGAGCCCTATCGCATGTTTACCTCTCGCGCCGAATACCGCATCCTTCTCCGGCAAGACAACGCAGATGTGCGTCTCACGGAAAAATCGCACAGCATCGGACTTGCCAAACTTGAGCGGGTAAACTGTCTTAAAGAAAAAACGCGCGGGCAACAAGAGCTTATCGCCTTTCTTGAGCAACATCCGGTCAAGCCGGCACAGGTAAACGGTTTCCTTAGAGCCAAAAATTCTGTCGAGTTAAAGCAAGGTTGCAAGCTGCACGAGCTACTCGTCCGCCCCCAGGTTGCGTTAATCGATTTGTCAGAAAGTGTTCCCGCTTTGAAGGAACAATTAGACAAACTGCCCCCGTCACACAAGGAAGAAATTATCGAGTCTGTAGAGATTACGCTGAAATATGCCGGGTACATTGCTCGGGAAAAGATGATTGCCGACAAGCTTCAACGTTTGGAGCACATTTCTCTGAAGGGGAAAATAAACTACGATTCCATACACACTCTTTCTACAGAAGCGAGAGAGAAGTTGGCGAAAATAAATCCGGAAACTCTCGGTCAGGCGTCGCGCATACCCGGCATTTCTCCCAACGACATCAATATACTATTGCTGCTTTTGGGAAGATAAGTTCCACGTGGAACGAAAAGCATTGCGGCGGTTGTGTGCTAATTAAAAAAGTGAGGAGAAGATGAAAATCAGCGAACTTTTAAAACAAAGCATTGACGCGCTCCCTCACAAGCCCGGCGTATATCAGTTTTTTGATATCAAAGACGAGATTATATATATAGGAAAAGCGAAGGATTTAAAGAAAAGAGTTTCGTCTTACTTTGACAAGGTGCACGACAATTCCAAAACGAATGTGCTAATAAAGAATATCCATCATCTCCGCTATATCGTGGTGGAGAGCGAAGGGGATGCCTTGTTGCTTGAAAACAATCTTATCAAACAACACAAGCCTCGGTACAACGTCATGCTGAAAGACGACAAGTCGTATCCTTGTATTTGCATTACTCAAGAGGCGTTTCCCCGTGTGTTTAAAACGAGAAACCTCGTCAAAAACGGTTCGCAATATTTTGGCCCCTATAGCTCGTTGTACACCATCAACTCCCTGTTGGAAATCATTCACAATCTATACCCTATCCGTACTTGTCGGCTTCCGTTGACTCCCGAAAATATCGCCGCGGGAAAATTCAAAGTGTGTCTACAATATCACATACACCGATGCAGCGGAGTGTGCGAAGGATATGAATCGATGGAGGAATACAAAAAAAATATTGAACATATCCGACAAATCATCCGGGGCAATGCCAACGAAATAGCCAAGATGTTGTATGACCGGATGCAGCAACTGGCATCCGAATGCCGCTACGAAGAGGCTCATCTTGTCAAACTAAAATATGAGCAGATTGAGAAATTTAAAGCAAAATCCATCGTGGCCAATACGATTGTTGACAACACCGACGCTTTCGGCTACGAAGAAGATGACAGTTCGGCCTACGTGAGCATTATCCGCGTTGCAAAGGGAGCTATTATCCAGGGATACACCATCGAGTACAAGAAAAAATTGGACGAGCAAAAAGAAGAACTTTTGGTGTTCGCTATACTCGAGCTGAGAGAAAAGCTCAAAAGCCATTCACGCGAAATTATCGTCCCTTTTCAAATCGAATATCCGGTTGAAGAAATCAAGATAAGCATACCCACAAAGGGTGACAGAAAAAAACTGCTTGACTTTGCCATGCAGAACGTAAAGCAATACAAACTCGACAAGTTGAGACAACGCGAAAAGCTCAATCCCGACCAAAGGGCTGTCTCCCTGCTAAAAGAAATACAGAAAAAAATTCATTTGGATAAGGTCCCGATGACGATAGAAGCGTTCGACAATTCGAACATTTCAGGGAGTAACGCAGTGGCTGCATGCGTCGTGTTTAAGAAAGGGAAGCCCGCAAAAAAAGAATATCGAAAATACCATATTAAAACCGTACAGGGGGCTGATGACTATGCCTCTATGAAAGAAGTGGTGCGTCGTCGCTACACCCGCATGGTCAACGAAGGAAATCCTTTGCCCGACCTTATCATCACCGACGGAGGAAAGGGGCAAATGGAAGCGGTGCGGCAAGTTGTGGAAGACGAATTACACCTGAATATTGCCATCGCCGGATTGGCCAAAGATAAAAAACACCGCACCAACGAACTCCTCTTCGGTTTTCCTGCCAAGACAATCGAACTGAAACCTACGGAACAACTCTTCCATCTCCTTACGCGGATACAAGACGAAGTGCACCGTTTTGCCATCGGCTTTCATCGCGACAGGAGAAGCAAACATCAAATCACCTCCGAGCTCGACATCATCAAAGGGATAGGCGAACAAACAAAAATGAAACTCATCAAGCACTTCAAAAGCGTGAAACGGATAAAAACGGCTTCACTCGAAGAATTGGAAAAAATCATCGGAAAACACAGAGCATCAAATATTTATAACTATTTTCACGCCACTTTGACGTCCTGAGAATCGCATATTTTCATCTCATCTGACCGAAAGCACGGAATATGGCAAGGAGAGAAGGCCTCAACGAACAAGAAACAAACTGACAGACATGCTCAAGATAGACATCCCGGCACTCGACAAGATACATGAAGCCGCCAGACAGTTCATCACACTGATGGGCGAAGAAACAATTTACATCTTCGACGGAAAAATGGGCGCGGGTAAAACGACCTTCATCAAAGCCATCTGCGAAGAGCTCGGCGTGAGAGAAGCCGTTAATAGTCCCACCTTCTCCATCGTCAATGAATACGAAACCGCCGACGGACGCATTATCTATCACTTCGACTGCTATCGCATCAAGCACCTGCAAGAAGCCCTCGAACTCGGAGCTGAAGAATATCTCTACAGCGGCAATCTATGCTTCATCGAATGGGCAGAAAATATTTCAACTCTCCTTCCGGAAACGGCCGTGAAAATAGGTATTGAAGAGACGGGCGAGTTCTCGCGCACTGTCACCATCGCAGGCGACAAAGAGCCCGACACGCGAAGCTGATTGTCGCCAAATCATGTCGACCGGATAGTTCACCGCCCCACCCTACCCTACAGATTTACC
>CAYPFZ010000061.1:0-8359 GCA_964410225.1 uncultured Paludibacter sp. | reverse complement strand
AGTTCCGGAAACAGGCTGGGGAAAAACTTACTTTGCACTTTTCAAGACAGCCTGGAAAGAAAGTGTGGAGTTGTTGGTTTATTCTACTGGAGGTTCTCGCATAACCTTTAACCTTGCACAAATAAACAATACCTCACACCTCATCGCGGCAATCAACAAATGAATAGGCTTTTTCATCAGAAACAATTTTAATTTATAGGACATGTGTTTTGACGGTGTAAAATTACACAATAATCTCAAATATCCGTTGATTTTATAATCATTTAACAATTCGCCTTGTTTGCCTTCTTGCCCGGTGCGGGGTTTTCTTCGCTTTTACTGCCGGTGTATTGCACCAAACCTCGCATGGGTGAGGGAGTTATTTGCTCTATGTGGGCGTCGAAAGTGCGCGCTGTTTGCAGCAATATGTCCTTGAAATGATAGGCGACAGAGCCGACGAATGAAACAGAATAACGCGTCAAATCGTACTGCAGGAGGTTTCTTTGGAAGAATTCGCTGAAGGCTTCCTGCACCATTTGCCGGATTTCCGGGTGGTGGAGCTGAGTTCTAATAAAAGGCGAGAGGCTCGCCAAGAAGCGGTTAGGCGAGGGGTTCCGATAGACTTCGCTGATGATTTCGCCGGGGGTCATACGTAGGTGGTCGAGGAGGGCTTGCTTGATTTGGGGCGGGAGCAGGTTTTTCAGCGCGCTGTTTATCAGCTTTTTGCCGAGTGCTGTCGCGCTGCCTTCGTCGCCGAGGAGGTAGCCAAGCGGGGCGACGTTGCGCACGATTTGCCGTCCGTCGTACTGGCAGGAGTTGGAGCCCGTACCGAGTATGCACGCGATTCCCGGGCGGTGTTGGAAGAGCGCCTGAGCTGCACCGAGCAGGTCGCCGGTGACGTTCAGCTGTGCGTGCGGGAAGCATTGCCGCAGTACCTGCTTGATTGTCACGACGTTTCTCTCGTCGGCACAGCCTGCTCCATAGAAGAAAAGCTGCGTGACCTCGTCGGTGTCGAGTTGGTTGGTCACGTGTGTTTCGATCTCAAAAAGTATCGATTTCATCGGGGAAAAGTAGGGATTGAGGCCTTGCGTGCGCATCTTTTTCCTCACTTCTCCGCGGCTTACGAGCCACCAGTCGGTTTTTGTCGAGCCGCTGTCGGCGATCAACCGGGTGCTTTCGCGTGTCATTTCCTCCGTTTTCATCGGGCAAAATCAGCTTTTTCCGTAGTCGTCGGGGAGCCTTTTTCGTATGTTTTCAGTCACAACGAACGTTGCGATGCAGGTAGTCATCACCATGATGAAGAAGCCTTGATATTGCAACATTTCGCGGATGTAACCTGCTATGGCTCCGGGCAATAGCATGCTCAGCGCCATAAATGCGGTGCAAATTGCGTAGTGCGAGGTTTGAAACCGGCCGTTTGCGAAGTGCATCATATACATCATGTAGGCTGTAAATCCGAATCCGTAGCCGAGTTGTTCGACGGCTATTGCGGTTGCAATAGTCACAATGTCAGTGGGTTGCACTGCCGCCAGATAGATGAATGCGGCCGAGGGCAGCGTTATTGCCGCGGCCATTGCGCGTAGCGTCCGCCGCAGACCAAAGCGCGAAATGCACACACCGCCCAGCAGCCCGCCGGCCGTAAGCGCGATGACCCCGACCGTTCCGTAGGCGACGCCCACTTCGGAGGTCGTAAGTCCCAGGCCGCCTGCAGCTTTGGGGGCGAGCAGGAAGGGCGCGCAAAGTTTGAGCAAGAAGGCCTCCGGCAGCCGGTAAAGCAACATGAAAGTGATGGCACACAGGACGTCTTTCTTGCGGAAGAAGGTGGCGAACGCCTCTTTGAATCCTTTGTAAATGTCACGGGCACAAGTACTTTTCGCAGCGGGTCTGTCTTGTTTTGGCCGGGGCAGTACGAAGGAATGATAGATTGTCAGCGTGCAAAAGATGACGGCACAAAGCGCCAAGGCCGCCTGCCATCCGCTGCGTATGCTCGTGGTTTGCAGTTCGATTGCTCCGGCCACCCATACAATTCCGCCTTGAACAAAGATGGACGCGAGCCGATAGAAGGCGCTTCTGACCCCGACCCACGCCGCCTGTTGCCCCGGTCGTAGTGAGAGCATGTAGAAACCGTCGGCTGCAATGTCGAAGTTTGCCGATGAAAACGCGGAAAATGCAAACAAGATGAGCGAAAATCGGAACAGGCCGATGGGCGTGTTGCCCGTCTGAATCTGTTCGTTTTCAAGGTTCGGGATGCTCCAGATGAGCAGGACGAGCGCGGCGGTCATGAGTGCCTGCATCGCGAGAATCCAGTTGCGTTTGCGCGCGAGCAGGTCGACAAACGGACTCCAGAAGGGCTTTATTACCCAGGGCAGATATAACAGACTGGTAAAAAGCGCCATATCTCCGTCGGGGACGCCCATTTTCGTGTACATCAGCACTGAGATGTGATTGACCACAAAATACGGGACTCCCGAGGCAAAGTAGAGCGTCGGGACCCACAGCGCTGGTGACGATTTTGTAAAATTCTCCGTTTTCATCGGTGTTTTTCCCATACAAAGTAATGAAAAAGATGTTGGATTTCCAAGAAAAAACGGATTTATTTTCACAGAAAACGCTGCGGATTCCCAAGAAAAAGCTCCTTTTGCTGTTATCAATAATTAACGTGCAGCGGCGCGCTTTCTTTGTGCCTTTTGGTGGATTGTCATTCTTTGTTTTGAACGTGTCTATATTATTTCCGTTCGGTTTCAGACGGGTTTTCTGCCGCTTTCCGAGTATGATTTTTCGCGTTTCTCAGCAGCTTTTTTTGAAAGCTGCTGAGTTTTCGCTCAAAAGCTACGTAGTTTTCGGGTAAAAGCTCAGCAGTTTTTTGAAAAAGCTCCGTAGTTTTCGAGCAAAAACTACGGAGCTTTTTTGCCGTTACTATAAAGCATTGTCGTACAGTCTTATATATACCATGAAAAATGCCCGTTTATTTTGTCGCGAATGTCGCTTGGTCTGCTTTGGTTTTCTTTTGTGCTCCGTGTCGGAAAGCCCTCTTTACATGGACTTGTTCTATATTATTTTCGTTCGGTTTTCACTTGGTTTTCGGGCAAAAAAAAGCTGCCACGAATCGGTGGCAGCCTTGCGATTTTCAGAATTGTTTATAGATAATTCAGTTTTATTACGGCATTCCGGTAGTAATGTACGAGGATTTCGTAGTACGAACAGCCTTGTTTTGCCATGAAAGCCGCGCCGATTTGACACAATCCGACCCCATGTCCCCATCCGCCGCCGGTCAGCAGGAAGCCGTTTTCTTTTTTGTCTACCACGAAAGCTGAACTATAAAGGTGCGTGTCGCTCAGCGCTTTTCGTATCTCTAATTCTTTGCCTATGATGAAGTTGCGCTTTGTTCCGACCACGCGCATCCGTGTGATCCGGCCGGAAGTGCCGCGCTCGAGCGGCTCAAGCGCGGTGATTTCGCCCACGTCGACGCCTGTTTTTTTCTGGAAAATCTGTGTAAGTTGCTCGGTTGTATAGTGTTTGTACCAGCGAAAGAAGTCTGTGGTCTTTCGGTCGTAGCTGTTAAGTGCCTCGTTCAGAAGGCTTCTGTCGCTCACGTTGCAACATGCGTCAGGTCGGGTCGTGAGCCATTTTCGCGCGTTTCGTTCGTTTGTCAGGTCCGGAACGTCGGCTTTCATTCTGATGTCCCTGCGGCTTTTCAGGTAGGGATATTCTATTGGTTCCCAGCAATTTTGATATTCTTCGGTGACGCCGCCGCAGCATTTTGAGAAGCGCGCATCGCAGATTTCGCTGCCGTACATAAGGACTTCTCCTCGCGTTTCCCTGACAATCGGCTCGACGCGAAGGCTTTGCCGCTCGTCTTTAATCCCTTGATAGCGTTGACAATGGTCGTCTGCGCAGACCTGAAAATGGCTGTGTTGCCGGTGATTGTACCATACTTGCCGTTCGTTTTCGCTTTCCCGGGGTGTGGTTTCTTTTGCGTCTTTGGGGAATTTTCGCTTTCCTTCGAGCAGGTTCATGAGCCAACTTCGGGATATAACTGCGTGTGCTTTAATGAGTTCCCTTGGTGCGTCGGCGCTCATTTCGGCGGCGACCACGCCGGTTATATAGGTCTCTGCGCCCACAAGGTTAAGGGCAGTGACGAGTTTTCCGTGTGGTATAAACTCGAGTACTCCTTTAAATGTCTGGTTTTCTTTTTGTTGCCAATGGAAATTCTTGCCGATCGTTACGTCGTAAATTGTGAAGGTCGACTGCTCGTCCTGCGGTTCGAAGCGCAAATATTTGTACGACCTCCGGTGCCAAATTAACATGCCATGGCGTGTTTCGACGTCATAATCTCCTTGATTGTAAGGCTTTCCGTTGACAAAAAATTTCCCGCTAATGTGGAAATTGATACGTTCGGCGGTGAGGATGCCGACCTCGACGATGGGTTCTTTTTTCATTGTTTTGTTCGTTTTATTTTGTTTGTTTTATCGATTTTCTTTTTCCTATATATATATGTGTATGGAGTTTTGTCGGATTTTCCGCTTGTCTTGCATGCAAAAGCTATGTTTTTTCACTCACAAAGATACTAAAAAACACTCAAAAAGATAGTGAAAAATCTCGAAAAAAGACGAGGTTTTCGCCCGTCTTGTACTATGGATTTGCAGAAAAAAACCCGATGAAATCGGGGAAAATTGATTTATTCGGGGTCGATGTCCGCTTTTATTTGAAGCATTCGGAAAGCGGGTTGCGCCACGAGCCTGCGTATTTCCTTGCGGATGAGTTCTTTGGTTTCTTCGCGTGGCAGCGCGGGTTTGATTTTAATCATGAGTTCCTTGATGTAGAAATCTCTTTTGCGTTGAACTGCAGGCTCGTATGGACCGTGTACGGCTCCTTGGAGCTTTTGCCTCAAGACCTCGGCGAGTTGTTCGGCGGCTCTCTGCAGTTTTTCCGGCTGTCGATGTTTGAAAATGAGCCGCACGAGCCTTACGAATGGCGGAAATTCGAAGAGCTTTCGTTCGGTCATTTGGTTGAAAAAGAGCTGTTTGTAGTCGAGTGTGGCGACGTTTTCGATGACCGGCAGGGTGGGTTGCCAGCTTTGTAAGATGACTTTTCCGCCGGCTTTTGCCCCGCAGCAGAGCGTGGCGACGCTCGTAAGTAGTTGAAACGCGCGCTCATGTGCTTTGTAATGCGGGAAATGCATAAGGTTGTCGGCGTTGAGGATGCCGACCAGGCGCGGTTTTTCGCCCGGCAATCCCCGCGCGAGCATCTGTGTCCCGACGAGGATGTCGATGTGTTTTTTCTCGAATTCATCGAGGGTTTTTCGGTATTCCTCGTATGTTTTGATCGCGTCGGCGTCGAGTCTTGCGGTGCGCGCATGTGGGAAAAGTCTCCGCAGCTCGTCTTCAACTCGCTCGGTTCCGAAGCCTTTTTCGAGCATTTTGGGCATTCCGCAGGCGGGACATTCGCTCGAAAGCGGCAGTTTGAACTTGCATCGGTGGCAAACGAGCTGATTTTCTGCCCTGTGCATGGTCAGCGTCAGGCCGCACGCAGGGCAGCGCGGCACGTAGGAGCACGCGCGACACTCGAGCATTGAGGCGTAGCCGCGCCTGTTTTGAAAGAGGACCACCTGGCGGTTTTCGCGTAGTTCGTCGGCGATACTTTCGAGCAATTCGGGCGTTAAATGGCTCTCCATCTGCCTTTTGCGGTATGCTTCCTTGAGATTGGCCACGACGATTTGGGGCAGTTCTCCGACAGCATCCGGGCGTTTTATTTCGACCAATCCGTACTTTCCCGCCGAGGCATTGGCGTAAGACTCGACGGAAGGCGTGGCCGAGGTGAGGAGCACGCGGGCGTTTTGTAAGCCGGCCATGAGCACGGCCATGTCACGAAATTGTATGCACGAAGGCTCGATTTGCTTGTAAGCTGCCACATGTTCGCGGTGAATGATGACCAGCCCCAGGCGGCGCAGTGGGAGGAAAATGGCCGCAGGCACACCGAGAATCAACCGGAAGGCACTGTCACTTTGGAGGTTTCGCCACATCTCGACGCGCTCCCGGCCGGTAAGTCTGGAGTCAAAGACTGCGAGCTCCGGGCCGAAAACAGCTCGGAATCGGGCGATAAGCTCCTCGGTGAGAGCTATTTCCGGTAGCAGGAAAAGGACCTGTTTGCCCTCGGAAAGCACGCGGAAGGCCAGGTGAATGTAGAGCGTTGTTTCGTCGCTGAAAGACGATTCGTGTAGCAGCACTGTCTCCTTTTGCCTGAAGCATCCGACGATTTGCTCGTATACCCCCCGCTGATAGGAACTGAGGGGAGGGGGCAATTCAACCGAAGTGTGATGCGAATCGCGTCGGCTTGCCTCTTTCTGATAAAGCTCGAAAATCCCGCGTTTTACCAGCTCCGCGAGATGTTCAGCCGACAAACCGGACCGGCTCAACAGCAGCTCGCGCGTCACTTCCGAGGACTGCGACGCGAAAAACTGCGATATTTCTATGTAGCACGAAATGAGGAGGAGCTTTTTTTTTGCTCGCTTCAGGCGGGTGAAGAGCTCTTGCAAGGCGTCTTCGCTTCGCAGGGTGTCCGCAAGACGTACGTAGGTCTCCATCTTCGGGCGGAAGGCTTTTTTCACCTCCTCGCTCATCTCGACGGCTCCCGCATACATCAACTTGTTCAGATGTTGCAGGACATTTTTCGTCTTTGCCAAGCGGTTAAGTGCTGAAACACTACGTTCTACACCGTCGGACAATAGTTCAAGCAGGGCGCGTTCAAGAGGAGTAAAACGCGCCGTGTCACCTTCGTAGCCACTGTTGATGCGTACCCGTGTTTGACTTCCCGGTCTCAAACCGGCAGGAACGACCGTCTGATACACTTCACCCAAGGGCATCATGTAGTAGGAAGCTATCCTCTGCCACAAGACCAACTGCTCAGACGACACAACGGGCGTACCATCGGCATCAGGAAGGGAAAGCAAGTCCTTGGTCCAAACATTTGCGGGTGGGTCGGTATGCACCTTACAGATGATGGCGGTGTAAATCTTCCTCGATCCGAAAGGCACAACGGCTCTCATGCCAACTTGCACTTTCTCTGCCCATACACTTGGCACAGAGTAGGTGAACGTCCCCTCAAGCGGCAGGGGGACGACCACATCCACGTAAGTACAAGTTTCTTCCATTGATGACAAGAGCAAAAGCCGTCACTACCTTTCATCCACAGCCCGCCGTCAGTACAACAACATTCCCGCCACTCCCGCCAACACGATAAGCAAGATAGGATGCACACGAAAACGGAACGAGAGCACGAAAACGGCAACAAACAACAAGATGCTTCTCCAATCGACAAAGTTTTCGCCGTTCATCAGCATGAGGGCAGCGGCGGCAATAAGTCCGACCACCGTGGGGCGCAATGCGTCCAATACATACCCCATGTATTTATTCCCTCTCACCGCCAACACGAAGCGACTCAAGCAAAGCATGATGACAAACGAGGGCAACATGATGGCCAACGTGGCCACCACAGCTCCCCAAACGCTGCCGGAGGCAACATACCCCACGTAGGTGGCACTGTTAATCCCGATAGGGCCGGGCGTCATCTGCGAAATGGCCACAATGTCGGCCAACTCGCTTTGAGTGAGCCAGCCCCTGCCGACGACAATCTCGTGTTGAATGAGCGACAAGATAGCATAGCCGCCTCCGAAGGCAAAAAGCCCTATCTTGGCAAACGACAAAAATAGTTGAAGATAAATCATGTCGGCGAATATTGCACGGAAGCGATCGACGGAAAAGAGCGGTCACTGCCCGGCAGGAGGACGGCTCGACCCTTTGCTCCCGGCATCTGGTTTGACGCGACCAAACCATACCCCGTAGGCAAGGCCTCCGACGATGGCGACAAAAATAACGACAACAGGCGAAACACCGAACACCCCGATGAGCAGTGCCGCACCTACGGGGATAAAGGCGTTGTGCCAAGTTACCTGTGCCGACTTGGCCATCTTCCACACCGGAGCAGCTATCAACGCCACAATGGCCGGGCGAATCCCCATAAAGACGCGCATAACCACCTCGTTGTCACGCACTCCGGTAAAGACAACGGCCACCAACAGGATGATGAGAAACGATGGCAGAGCACATCCGAGAGAGGTGACGATGCTCCCCTTTACACCACGGATTTTACAGCCTACGAAAACAGACGTGTTGATGGCAATCACACCCGGTGCCGACTGTGCCAACGCCAGCATGTCGATAAACTCTTTGGCATCAATCCATTTCTTCTTCCGGACAATTTCCCGTTCAAGCAAAGGAAGCATGGCATACCCTCCCCCCAAGGTGAGAGCACCTATCTTGAAAAAGACCCAGAACAGCTGCAGATAGAGTTTCATGCCAAAAATATTTTAAAAAGCAACAAA
>CAYPFZ010000060.1:7301-8632 GCA_964410225.1 uncultured Paludibacter sp. | reverse complement strand
TGGAAAACGACGAAGGGACGCTCACCGTACACCTGAACGACAGCAACGTGCCCGAACTAAGGGTAAGCGGCACGTACAACGAAATGCTGCAGGACTACGTGGGCAACAAGCAAAACCAGACCAAAGAGATGAAGGACGCGGTCATGTTTATGAAACAGAAGATCGACTCGGCCCGTTGGTTCATCGATGCCATCAAGCAGCGACAGCAGACCCTTCTCTCCACCATGCAGGTAATCGTCGACTTTCAACACGATTACTTTCTCGAAGGCGATGAAACCCGCATGAAACCAATGATATTGAAAGACATTGCCGACGTGACAGGCTTTGATGTGTCGACCATTTCGCGGGTAAGCAACAGCAAATACATTCAAACGGATTTCGGCATCTTTCCGGTGAAGTATTTCTTTTCCGAGTCGATGACGAACGATTCGGGCAAGGAAGTGTCCACCCGAGAAATAAAAACAATATTACAAGACACGGTAGATCGCGAAGACAAGCGGCGACCACTCAACGACGACCGCTTGGCCACGTTGTTGAAAGAAAAGGGTTATCCCATCGCTCGGCGTACCGTGGCCAAGTACCGGGAACAACTCCACATACCGGTTGCCAGGCTTCGGAAAGAAATTTGACCGGCGCGTCGCCGCAGGAGGCAAACGAGCGGAGACTGCGAGAGAAGGACATTATGGAACGATTTTACAATATTGTGTCGGTAGTATTCATGCCGCTGCTCATGCCGCTGTATGGCGTGCTGTTCCTGTTCCAATTAGACAATTTCTCCTATCTGCCGCTTTTTTTCAAGGGAGTGACCGTCGGAGGGACAGTCTTCTTTACCATCATCTTGCCCCTTGTTCCTCTGTTGATATTGCGACGAAGCGGTCAAATCAGCGACATATTCATCTCCTGCCGCAAACAACGCTCCATACCCTATGTGTTTTCGCTCATGGCCTATGCGCTATGGACGTATTTTTTTTGGCACACGCTGCAGATGCCGCTCTACATAGTGGGCATGGCTGCAGGAGCTTGTCTTTCCATTGCGCTGCTGGCATGTATCAACCTGAAGTGGAAAATCAGTGCACACATGGCCGGCATAGGAGGCTTTGTGGGCAGCGTGTTCGGGCTGTGCTACCGCGTGGCGAGCAACCCGGTGGGGTTTATCGTCATCCTCCCCTTTTTTGTCGTGCTTCTCGGATTGGCGCGCATCGAACTGAAAGCCCACACACCCACGCAAGTGCTGGCAGGTTTTGTAGTCGGATTTTTGTCTATATTCGTATGCTGCCTTTCTTTTTGAACAACGTGATATTTCGGCAACACAATCTCCCTGTTGCGCGTGT
>CAYPFZ010000060.1:0-7201 GCA_964410225.1 uncultured Paludibacter sp. | reverse complement strand
TGAAATATGATTACAATAGACCAACTGAAAGACGTGTTGGAACGCGAGGAAGCGTTGAGGAGGTATCTTTGACATCGACGGCAAGCAAGTCCGGATAGTAGAAGAAGAGTTGCGCACCCAGGCACCCGATTTTTGGGACGACCCTAAAAGTGCCGAAGCGCAAATGCGCAAAGTGAAGGAGCTGAGGCGTTGGGTCGAAGGCTACGAAACGGTAAAAACCGCTGCCGGCGAGTTGCAATTAGCCTACGATTTCTACAAAGAGGGAGTCGTGTCTGAAAGCGAAGTCGATGCGGCCTACACCGAAGCCTTGGGAAAGGTCGAGGCACTCGAATTGAAAAACATGCTCTCGAAAGAGGAAGACAGCATGGATGCGGTCATCAAAATCGTGTCGGGAGCAGGAGGTACCGAGGCACAGGATTGGGCGGAAATGCTTTTCCGCATGTACCAACGTTGGTGCGAACGCAAGGGCTACACGTGCGAAGTTACCAACTACCAAGCAGGCGACGAGGCCGGTATCAAGACCGTGACCATGCAAATTGAAGGCGAGATGGCCTACGGTTACCTCAAAAGCGAAAACGGTGTGCATCGCTTGGTGCGCGTCTCGCCGTTCAATGCGCAGGGCAAGCGCATGACCTCTTTCACTTCGGTGTTCGTGGTGCCTTTGGTTGACGATACCATTGAGATTGAAATCAATCCGGCAAACCTGACTTGGGACACGTTCCGCTCGTCGGGAGCGGGCGGGCAAAACGTGAACAAAGTGGAAACCGGCGTGCGTCTCCATTATAAATACAAAGACGATGCGTCCGGCGAAATGAAAGAGATTGTGATTGAAAACACCGAAAGCCGCTCGCAGTTTGGCAACAAAGAAAACGCCATGCGTCTGTTGAAATCACAGCTCTACGAGATAGAGTTGGAAAAGCGCCGTTCGGCAGCTGCAGAAGTTGAGGCGGGGAAAAAGAAAATAGAATGGGGGTCGCAAATACGCAGCTATGTGTTCGACGACCGCCGGGTGAAAGACCACCGCACCGGACATCAGACATCGGATGTGCAAGGCGTAATGGACGGCGACATCGATGCTTTCATTAAAGCCTATTTGATGGAATTCCATTAGCCGGATACCCCTTTTCACGAGCATCTTACAAACACGTCTTTCCTTTTTTCATACCTTAGCTCAATGAGTCAAGGTTGAAAACGAGGAAAGACGTGTTTGTAAAAGGGGAGGCTTTACGCCATGAGTTTCTTGTAGCGCAACCTTTTCGGAGCTTCGTTGCCTAAGCGGCGACGTTTGTTTTCTTCATATTCGGAATACGCCCCTTCGAAGACGAAGATTTGCGACTCTCCTTCAAAAGCGATGATGTGTGTGCAGATACGGTCGAGAAACCATCGGTCGTGAGAGATGATGACTGCGCACCCGGCGAAATTCTCCAGTCCTTCCTCCAAGGCGCGGAGTGTATTCACGTCGATGTCGTTTGTCGGTTCGTCGAGCAGCAGCACGTTGGCCTCCGACTTCAGGGTCAGTGCCAGATGCAGGCGGTTGCGTTCGCCGCCTGACAGTACGCCGCAGAGTTTTTCCTGGTCGCTTCCGGTGAAATTGAAGCGAGATAAGTAAGCGCGCGCGTTGACGTCGCGTCCTCCCACGCGGATAAATTCCGTCCCTCCCGAGATGACTTCGAAGACGGTTTTTTCGGGGTCGATAACCGTGTGTGCCTGATCTACGTAACCTATTTTGACCGTCTCGCCCACCTCAAAGGTGCCATGGTCAGGCTTCTCCATCCCCATGATAAGGCGGAACAGGGTAGTCTTGCCTGCTCCGTTGGGTCCGATGACTCCCACAATGCCGTTGGGCGGGAGGGTGAAGTCGAGGTGTTCAAACAAAAGTTTGTCGCCATAGCCTTTTGCTACATCAATGGCTTCGACTACCTTGTTCCCCAATCTAGGACCGTTGGGGATGAATATTTCTAATTGTTCTTCCCGTTCTTTTTGGTTCTCGTTCAGCAGTCGGTCGTACGCGCCGAGTCGGGCTTTACCTTTCGCGTGTCGGGCTTTGGGTGCCATGCGTACCCATTCCAACTCACGTTCAAGTGTCTTACGGCGTTTGCTGGCCTGTTTTTCTTCCATAGCCATGCGAGCCGTCTTCTGTTCGAGCCACGAGGAGTAATTGCCTTTCCACGGGATACCTTCTCCCCTGTCGAGTTCGAGTATCCACCCGGCCACGTTATCGAGGAAATAGCGGTCGTGTGGGATAGCGAGGACCGTACCGGAATATTGCTGCAGATGCTGTTCCAACCATTCCACTGACTCAGCATCAAGGTGGTTGGTGGGTTCGTCAAGTAGCAGGATGTCAGGTTGGCGCAAGAGCAGGCGGCACAAGGCCACTCGCCTCCGTTCACCTCCTGACAGGTGTTCCACCAAAGCATCTTCGGGCGGACAGCGCAGGGCATCCATGGCACGTTCGAGTTTGTTGTCGATGTTCCAGGCATCGGCATGGTCGAGCAATTCCTGCAATTCGCCCTGCCGGGCGATCAGCTTGTCGAAGTCGGCATCGGGTTCGGCAAACTGTTCGTTGACGCGGTCAAACTCGGCCAGCAAGTCCATGACTTCCTGTACGCCCTCCTGCACGACTTCCTTTACCGTCTTCGAACTGTCCAACACAGGTTCCTGCTCGAGATAGCCCACGGAGTAGCCCGGTGAGAAGACGACTTCACCTTGATATGACTTTTCTACTCCGGCTATAATTTTCAGCAATGTAGACTTGCCCGAGCCGTTCAACCCAATGATGCCGATTTTCGCACCATAGAAAAACGAAAGGTAAATGTCGTTCAGTACCTTTTTTTGAGGGGTAAACGATTTGCTTACCCCTACCATCGAAAAAATCACCTTTTTGTCGTCGGCCATGGCGTCATCATTTTTATTTCGGTTTACACTGTCTTTATTTTGTAGTCGGCATTTACTTTTCCTTTCACGATGTGGGCTAATTTGCTTTTCAGCAACTGTCGACGCAGGGGATTCACTCGGTCGGTAAACACCTTTCCTTCAAGATGGTCATATTCATGCTGCACCACGCGGGCTTTATAGCCTTCGAACACTTCGGTGTGTTCGTTGAAGTCCGTGTCGACATACGTAATTTTGATGCGTTTGGCTCGTGGCACAGATTCATGGATGCCCGGCAGGCTCAGACATCCCTCCTCTGCCAAGTCGGTTTCCCGGCTCATTTCAAGCATTTCCGGATTGATCATTACCATTTTGAAACTGCCTAATTCCGGGTCTTGCTCTTTGAGAGGGGCAAGGTCTATTACCAACAGGCGGATGGGTAGGCCTATCTGCGGAGCGGCCAGTCCCACTCCGTCGGCTTGATACATGGTTTCAAACATGTTGTCTATCAAAGCCTGCAACTGTGGATAATCGGGAGTGATTTCCTCCGTTGCCTTTCGCAACACGGTGTTGCCGTAAGTGTAAATTGGCAATATCATTTTTACTGTTTTCGACTTTTAAAAGACATATTCAAAAAAATCTTGCCCGAACGGTCATGTGAACATCATCATTTTGAGACTTTTGCAGAGCCTTTTTCTTTTCCCTACGCTACGTTCGTTTCCCTCTTCTCTTGCGTACTAAGGGAAATTTTGCTGCGTTAGTACGCAAGAGAGGCCTTATTCCGTAGTATCGGGCGAGGCCATTTCCATATAAGTTTGCAGAATAATCACTGCGCTGATTTTGTCGACCAATTCCTTGTTTTGCCGCGCCTTTTTTCTCAGACCGCCGTCGAGCATGGCTTTGTGAGCCAGAAGCGAGGTGAAGCGTTCGTCAACCAATACAATCTCAATGCAAGGAAAAGCGCGCCGCAAGCTGTTGACAAACGGGCGGATGTATTGCATTGCTTGCGATTCTTCGCCGTTCATTTGGCGAGGCTGTCCCACCACGATGCAATCCACCGGCTCACGTGTCACATACTTTTTCAGGTAGTCCAGCACATCTTCCGCTCGAACCGTATCCAAACCGTTGGCCACCATGCGCAGAGGGTCGGTCACTGCCAGCCCCACACGCTTTCTTCCATAATCGATAGCCAATATGCGCCCCATACGGAGAGGGAGTACAAAAGTACGGAATAATCAAAATTTAATTGCGAAAGAAGGAGAAATTCACATTCCCATAATGACGGTGTTCGGAGAAATTGGGATGCGACGCAAACTGCTGTTTGGAGGAATGCTCCAAGACAAACAGGCCGGAAGGAGCCAGAATTTTTCTGGAAAATAGAAGGTCAGGCAGGTCGGTCAGTTGCTCCAAATCGTAGGGTGGGTCAGCAAATACCAAGTCATAGCGTGCCCGACTTCGTTCCATGAACTTGAAGACGTCGGCTTTCAAGAGCAGCAAGTTGTCGATTTTTAATTCGTTGCACGTTTTGCGTATAAAGGCACACTGCCTGGTGTTCAGCTCCACGGCCGTCACACTCTTGCAGCCGCGTGACACCAATTCGAAGCTGATGCTCCCCGTGCCGGAAAAGAGGTCGAGCGCATGCACTTGCTCAAAGTCTACCCGGTTGACAAGCAGATTGAACAAGCCTTCTTTCGCAAAATCGGTTGTCGGACGGGCTGTAATGTCCGCAGGAGGCATCATCCGGCGACCTTTATACGTTCCGCTTATAATCCTCATTGCTCCATCCTCCGTTCTTGTATGCAAACACTTTGTGCAAAGCCTTAACCCGGTGTTGTCTCCTCTTTTTTCCGTCGTGAGCTTCTGTCGGCGCACCGCGTCCCACATCTACCGTTGTCATGCCCCTATGTGTTCATAAAGAAAATCCATCCGATATCGACCGGATGGATAAACTGCATTCACTTTCTCTTCCTTCTGCGGCCTCAACAAGGCGCAAACTGTCACTCCCAGTTGCCCGCGTTGTTGTTGGGGGCTTCAACCGAACCCACTTTCAGGCCGGCGAACTTCTCCATTTGGTTGGCTTTGTCAATCAAGTTGATCAATTCTTGCCGATCCAAGTCGTGGAGATAAACCTGGTAGGGAGCTGTTACTTCAAACAGCGGCACACGAATGCCGATGTCGTTTTTATAGTTATTATTGACCTCGATGCCGAATTTTTTGTTTTGCGAGTAAGGCACGATGATCATTTTTCCCACGTTCTCACGCGTGTACGCATCACCATAGAGGTCGGTAATTACATCTACCACTGTGGTGTCGCGGCGAAAGCCTACCAATCCGTTCTTTTCTATTTCCGCCAAATCGCCGGAGGCGACAATCTTCACCGCTTTGGCCTCTGTCAAACCGGCTTCCAACTGAGCGTCGGACAGCGTGCCTTCTTTTAACACGATTTTTTTCTTTCCATCTCGCACAAAGTCGACAAGCGAATCCAAATCACTCACAAAGCGGTTGTGCTGGTCTCTGTACTCCAACTGCGCCTTGCGAATGTCTATCAACTGTTTAACCACGGCTTGCTCGCGCGCTGCCCGGGTATTTTCAAACTGGATCGGCGTCACGATACTCATGATGCACAAATATACCAGGAACAAAATCGCGATTCCCAGCAAAATTTTTACCACTGTTTTCATGCAAATCTGTATTTAATATTAAAGACGATACAACCGACGCACAAGCATCATTCTCTTTCCAACCTTACGGTGCGCAAATTTAGGAAAGAAAATTCAATGCGCCCATTTATTTTTCCTTTTTTTGTATGGAGCAAAGTCAACCGGCAAATGCATTTTTTGTAGATTCAAGATAGAA
The DNA here is from genome assembly GCA_964410225.1 of uncultured Paludibacter sp. GTDB lineage: Bacteria > Bacteroidota > Bacteroidia > Bacteroidales > Paludibacteraceae > QVMH01. Next base: position 1,474 of record CAYPFZ010000060.1, on the reverse strand, counting down.
GTTCATTTTCTTCGTACTTTTGCAAGCCCGATTTTTCAGCAAGAAAACGGAATATATTATGGAAAAGTGCAGTTTTTGCGGATGCGCGGAGTCGCAAGTGGAGTTCTTTATTGCAGGTATCAACGGAGCACATATATGCAACAGGTGTGCCCTGCAGGCGGCTGAGATAGTGAAAGAAAATACGGTGGCCACAAGCCGCTTTGCCGGTTTGGATCGTTCCCAAACGCCGAAACCTGCGGAAATAAAAGAATATCTCGACCAATATATCATTGGCCAGGACGAAGCGAAAAAAAACCTGTCAGTGGCAGTATACAACCACTACAAACGCTTGATGCAGACACAGACCGACGACGAGGTGGAGATAGAGAAGTCCAACATCATCTTGGTCGGCTCTACGGGCACGGGCAAGACCCTTTTGGCGCGTACGATAGCCCGGAAGCTGCACGTTCCCTTCACCATTGTCGATGCGACGGTGCTCACCGAGGCGGGCTATGTGGGAGAAGATATTGAAAGCATCCTGACACGCCTGTTGCAAGTCGCCGACTACAACGTGCAGGAAGCCGAAAGGGGCATCGTGTTCATCGACGAGATAGACAAAATAGCCCGTAAAAGCGACAACCCCAGCATTACCCGCGACGTGAGTGGCGAAGGGGTGCAGCAAGGGCTGCTCAAACTGCTCGAAGGGTCGATCGTCAACGTGCCTCCACAGGGCGGGCGAAAACATCCCGAACAGAAAATGATACCTGTGAATACGCAAAACATCCTGTTTATCTGCGGAGGAGCGTTTGACGGCATCGAAAAGAAGATAGCCTCGCGTCTGAACACCCATGTGGTAGGCTTCAGCTCGGTGATAGAAACGGAAAGAATAGACAAAAACAACCTGCTGCAGTACATTGCCCCACAAGATCTGAGGGCATTCGGCCTGATACCCGAAATCGTAGGGCGGCTTCCGGTGTTGACATACCTTGAGCCGTTGGGCAGAGAGGCACTGCGGCGCATATTGACCGAGCCGAAAAATTCCATCATCAAACAATATGTCAAGCTTTTCAAAATGGATAACATCGACTTGAAGTTCGAACACGACGTGCTTGACTACATTGTGGATAAAGCGATAGAATTCAAGTTGGGGGCGCGCGGACTTCGCTCCATCGCCGAAACAATCATGATGGACAAGATGTATGAAACACCCTCCAAAAAAGTAAAAAAGGTCGTCATCACGTTGGCCTATGCGCAAAGCAAATTGGAAAAAGCCAACGCCAACCGCCTCAAAAGCGCGTAAGCCGCCGAAAGCAGGCGACGAAGCGGTGAATCGTCGTCGCCAAAAGAACAGACAGACAGCAATATACGCCACCGCGTCAAGGCCGGGGGACATTTGTCCGGCTTTGGCGCGGTTTTTTATGCCACCCGAAAAAAAAATCGGAAGAAAACACCCTCCGAAAGCCTTTGAAAGACCCCTTCCGCTGCGTGCTTTCCC
>CAYPFZ010000059.1:0-9090 GCA_964410225.1 uncultured Paludibacter sp. | reverse complement strand
GTGCCTTCAAACACGATGTGACCGCCTTTTTCGCCTCCCTCGGGACCGATGTCAATCACGTGGTCGGCACATTTGATCACATCGGGGTTGTGTTCGATGACGATAAGGGTGTGCCCCCTGGCGATGAGTTCGTCAAATGCTTTCAGTAAGGTCTTTATATCGTGGAAGTGAAGGCCGGTGGTAGGTTCGTCGAAGATAAATATGGCAGGGTTGGATTTTTCTGCACCGATGATGGCGGCTAATTTCACCCGCTGGTTTTCTCCTCCGGAGAGGGTGCTCGATGGTTGTCCCAGTTTGATGTATCCCAACCCTACATCCTGCAGGGGTTTCATCTTCTTCACGATGCGTTTTTCTATCGTGCCCGGAGCTTCCCCGAAAAACTCCATGGCCTGATTTACGGTCATTTCCAGCACGTCGTGGATATTGACTCCCCGGTATGTTACATCCAGAATGTCTTGCTTGAAACGTTTGCCGTGGCAATGTTCACATTCCAACACCAAATCGGCCATAAACTGCATTTCCACGGTTATCGTTCCTTCGCCCCGGCACTCCTCACAACGTCCCCCCGCTGCATTAAACGAGAAATGAGCGGGTGTGTATCCCATCTGTTTGGCAAGTTGCTGTTCGGAAAAGAGCCTGCGTATCTCGTCGTATGCTTTGACGTAGGTGACGGGATTGGAGCGCGAGGAATGACCTATCGGGTTTTGGTCCACAAATTCCACGCTTTTTATCAGGTGCGTGCTTCCTTTGATGCTGCCGAACATGCCTGTTCGTTCGGCCGTACCCCCATAAAACTTTTTCATCGCAGGATAGAAAACACCCTTTAGCAGCGATGATTTGCCCGAACCGCTCACGCCGCTGACCACCGTCATCACGTGAAGCGGAAAACGGACGGTCAGATTTTTCAAATTATTTTCGCACACACCGGTCAACTCGATGTAGCTATTCCACTTGCGATGCCGACGGGGAAGGGGTATTTCTTCTAATCCCAATAAATATTTCAGTGTATAAGAGCGTTCGGCCGGGCTGTCCGATTGTTTACGGGGGAGTTGCAAGACGTCGCGAAGCGCACCTTCGAAAACAACCTCGCCGCCCAAACGGCCGGCTTTGGGACCGATGTCGATCACGTGGTCGGCTGCACGCATGATTTTCTCGTCGTGTTCGACAACCACAACGGTATTCCCAAGGTCTCGCAACTTCTTCAACACACCAATCAGCCGCTCGGTGTCACGCGGGTGCAACCCGATGCTTGGTTCGTCTAATATGTAGAGCGAGCCGACAAGGCTGCTCCCCAGCGAAGTGGCCAAGTTGATGCGTTGGCTTTCTCCCCCAGACAACGAGCTTGACAGACGATTGAGCGTAAGATAGCCCAAGCCCACGTCACACAAAAAGTCGAGGCGATTTTTTATCTCCACAAGCAGGCGTTTTGCCACGGCAGCGTCGTGCTCGTCGAGTGCTAATTGCCCGAAGAACTTGCGTAATTCTTCCACCGGCATGACGACCAACTCGGTGATGGGTTTCCCTGCGACAAGTACGTAGGAGGCTTCTTTTTTCAAACGATTTCCGCGACATTCGGGGCAGACCGTCTTTCCCCGATAGCGAGCCAACATCACCCGATATTGTATCTTGTAGTTGTTGGATTCCAAATACTTGAAAAAGGCGTTCAGTCCTTCGAAGTATTCATTTCCCGTCCACAGCAGTTGCCGTTGTAGGTCTGTCAACTCGTAATAAGGTCTATGTATGGGGAAGCTGAAATGCTCGGCGGTGCGGATGAGCTGCCGCTTCCACTCTCCCATTATCTCGCCACGCCAACAAGCTATGGCATCTTCGTAGACAGACAGCGACTTGTCGGGCACGACCAAATTTTCGTCAATGCCGATAATGCGTCCATATCCTTCACATCTCGGGCAGGCCCCCACGGGGCTGTTGAAGCTGAAAGTATGCTCCGTGGGAGAGGCGAAACGGATGCCGTCGGCTTCATATACATTCGAAAACCGCAGGCGTTGCGGACTCCCGTCTCCCGACACTTCGAGCAGGCAGCAACCATTGCCTTCGTCGAAAGCCGTCTCTATCGAGTCTGTCAAGCGACTGACGGCCGCCTGCGTGTGTTCCACCACAAAGCGGTCGACGACAAGATACACCTCTGCCTTCGTGTCCCAATCGCCGGCGCGTTCCACCGCTTCTTGTATTCTGAACAGCTCTCCGTTTATTTCCACACGGCTGTAGCCTTCCATGTGCAAGCTCTGAAGTCTCTCGGCCATTGAGCCGTCTTTGGCCGTTATCGGCACGAGTACCAGCATGCGCGTCCCCTGAGGGTAGGCCATCGCAGCCTCGACCACATCTTCCGGGGTATGCTTCTTCACCAATTGTCCCGACACAGGCGAGTATGTCTTGCCGATGCGGGCATAAAGCAGTTTGAGGTAGTCGTAGACCTCCGTTGACGTGCCCACCGTCGAGCGGGGGTTGCGCGTGTTGACTTTCTGCTCAATGGCTATGGCGGGCGGGATGCCCTTGATGTAATCGACTTCGGGCTTGCTCATGCGTCCGAGGAACTGCCTGGCATAGGCCGACAGGCTCTCCACATAACGCCGCTGCCCCTCGGCATAAAGCGTGTCGAAAGCAAGCGACGACTTGCCCGAACCTGACAAGCCCGTGATGACAACCAACTTGTTGCGCGGTATTTCCACGTCAATGCCCTTCAGGTTGTTCACCCGCGCGCCCTTTATTATGATGTTCCCTTGTGTCGACATCTTGCGTCTCCCGTTCCCTGTTGATAATCCCGCAAAATTATGAAAAAACTCCATGCAATAAACTGCGCCGGCATGGCTCCACCTCCCGGCTCACACCGGCATGGCTTCGTCCGTTCGACAGCCTCCGTCCGATCTGCCAACTCGCCCGAAAGAGTGCCGGTTGCCTGCCGGAAATAACAGCGGAAGAGTCTTTCAGCCCCTTCTATACCCCTTTTTGCTGCGTGCTTTCCCGCTGCGCGCTGCGTGCTTACGCAATTTTTGCCGGGTAAGTACGCAGCTCGCGGTGCGTTAGTACGCAGCAAAATTTACCAAAGCACGCAGCGGAAGGGGGGGATATAAAGGAAGGAGACGGATCAACAGATTTGCTGCGAAAGCAGTCCTTTTGACGTTCGCGTGCTTCCTCTCGGTAAAAAAACGCAAAAACACTTGTCAATTCCGGATCTGTTTATAATTTTGCTTTCCGATGCGGCAAAGCGCTTGTTTGCAGAGCCGACCGAGTGCCATTTTCATTTTAAACATACGCGGAAAATATATGCCCCGAACAACCAAATTAAGCCGTTTCCTCAAGCAGTACTTTGGTTTCGACACTTTCAAAGGTAACCAGGAAGCCATCATCCAGAATGTGCTTGACAAGAAAGACACGTTTGTGCTTATGCCCACGGGCGGCGGCAAATCGTTGTGCTACCAGCTGCCCGCCCTCATCATGGAGGGGACGGCTATTGTCATCTCACCGCTCATTGCCCTGATGAAGAACCAGGTAGACTCCATGCGCAGCTTCAGCGAGCAAGACGGTGTGGCTCATTTTCTGAATTCCACCTTGACTAAGAGTAACGTCGATGTTGTGAAGAGCGATATTCTTTCCGGCAAGACCAAACTGCTCTACGTAGCCCCCGAGTCGTTGACGAAAGAAGAGACGGCCGAGTTTCTCCGTCACGTAAAAATATCGTTCTACGCCATTGACGAGGCGCACTGCATTTCCGAATGGGGTCACGACTTCAGGCCGGAATACCGCCGCATCCGCGCCATCATCAACGAAATAGGAGTTGCGCCCATCATCGCGCTGACTGCCACGGCCACACCCAAGGTGCAACACGACATACAGAAGAACTTGGGTATGCTCAATACCACGGTGTTCCGCTCGTCGTTCAACCGTCCCAATCTTTATTATGAAGTTCGCCCGAAGACCAATGAAGTAGAAAAGGAAATCATCAAATTCATTCGTTCGCAGGCGGGCAAGTCAGGCATTATCTACTGCCTGAGTCGCAAAAAGGTGGAGGAATTGGCGGCCACTTTGCAGGTCAACGGCATTTTGGCGCTGCCCTATCACGCCGGGATGGAGGCTGCCACCCGAAGTGAGAACCAGGATAAGTTTCTCATGGAAAAGGTGCAGGTCATCGTGGCCACCATTGCTTTCGGCATGGGGATAGACAAACCCGACGTGCGTTTTGTCATCCACCATGACATTCCCAAAAGCCTTGAGGGCTATTACCAGGAGACCGGACGTGCCGGGCGCGACGGCGGCGAAGGGAAATGTATCACCTTCTACTCGTACAAAGATTTGGACAAGTTGCGGAAATTCATGCAAGGCAAGTTGGTGGCCGAACAGGAAATAGGCAATCAACTGTTGCTGGAGACCCAAGCCTATGCCGAATCGTCGATCTGCCGGAGGAAGCTGCTGTTGCACTACTTCGGAGAAGAATACTCACAGGAGAATTGCGGCAGTTGCGACAATTGTCTGAAACCAACGAAAAAGGTGGAAGCAAAAGACCTGTTGCTTATTGTGTTGGAAACGATACAGCTTTTGAAAGAGAAGTTCAAAACCGAGCACATCGTCGGGGTGCTCAAAGGCAAAGCGACGAGCGACATCAAATCTTACCAACACGACGAGTTGGACGTGTTTGGCTCCGTTGTTGATGAAGACGAGCGTTTTCTCTATTCCATCATCCGTCAGGCCATGATTGTCGGCTACATTTCCAAAGATATTGAGACTTACGGTGTGTTGAAACTGACAGCTTCGGGGAAAGCCTATTTGAAGAAGCCTCAATCGTTCCTTGTGGCCAAAAACGACGAAGATGACGAGGAGGAGATGGATGTTCACCACTTGAAAGGCACCGGAGGAAGCGGTGCTGCTGACGACGCGCTGTTCGTCATACTGAAGGATCTTCGCAAAAAAATGTCGAAAAAGTTGGAAGTGCCCCCGTTTGTCATATTCCAAGACCCTTCGCTTGAGGCGATGGCCACCACTTACCCCATCACGATGGAAGAGTTGCAAAACATTCCGGGTGTGGGAGCAGGCAAGGCGAAACGCTATGGAGCGGAATTCATCAGGATAATCAAAGAATATGTAAAAGAAAACGAAATCATACGCCCCGAAGACCTTCGTGTGCGCACCGTGGCCAACAAGTCAAAGCTGAAGGTGGCCATCATACAGGCCATCGACAGGAAAATCGCTTTGGATGACATCGCCATTTCAAAAGGACTTGACATCAACGAGCTGCTCGACGAAGTGGAGGCCATTGTCTATTCGGGTACGAAAATCAACATCGACTATTTCTTGGAAGAGATCATGGAACCCGACCGCGTGGAGGAAATCTTCGAGTATTTCAGCACCGCCGAAACCGATAAGATAGGGATCGCCATGCAGCAACTCGGTGAAGATGACTTTTCGGAAATCGAAATACGACTCGTTCGCATCAAATTTCTCTCGGAAGTGGGCAACTGACGTTCCATACATCGTCCGCCGCATCATGATTGATACCTCCGCGAAATTCCGCGGTTGTAAAGGGAGAAAAACGCTTTTTTTAGATTTGCTGATTTAAATGACAAAGGCAAAGATGCCTTTTCGAGTTCTCAACATACCTACATAAGACGAAAAACGTAAAGCAGCTATGGATACGATTTTACTTATAGGCAATATCGGCGCGCCCGAAATTATTCTCATTGCTTTGGTCGTGCTCCTGATCTTCGGTGGGAAGAAGATACCCGAGCTGATGAAAGGTTTGGGCAAAGGGATGAGAAGTTTCAAGGAGGGCTTGAATGAAAAAGACGAAGACAAGGGAGAAAACGACAAAGAGGGGAAAAAACCGACGGATGAGTAAGCAAGGCGGCAAGGGAGGCGACAGATGAACGAAAAAGAAATGACGTTTTGGGAACACCTCGAGGAGCTGCGTTGGGTTCTGTTACGCATACTCGGGTCGGTGGTGTTACTCATGATTGTTTCGTTCGGTTTCATGCCCTTGCTTTTCGACGGCCTTGTGCTGGCACCCACCGATTCCGAATTCTTTCTCTACCGGTGGTTCTGCCGTGTGAGCGGACAGCTCTCCTTCCTGCCCGACTTCTGCAACGATACCTACCGCGTGGATATTATCAACATCAACGTGGCCTCGCAATTCCTCACCCACATCAGCGTCTCATTTTGGTTTGCCTTCGTGCTCGCCTTTCCCTATATCCTTTTCGAGCTATGGCGTTTCGTCAGCCCGGCTCTCTACCAAAACGAAAAGAAGAACGTGGGAATGGCTTTCACGGCAGGCACGTTCATGTTCTATTTAGGTTGCGTGGTGGGTTATGCGATTGTATTTCCGCTGACGTTCCGCTTCCTGACCGAATATCGGCTGAGCGAGGCGATCACCAACCAAATATCGCTCACCTCTTACATGGGTAATTTCCTGATGACGAACTTCATCATGGGTGTCGTGTTTGAGTTGCCGCTGCTGGCGTGGTTGCTCTCGAAGATGGGATTGGTTGACCGATCTTTCTTCCGACGCTATCGCCGCCATGCGGTGGTTGTCTTGTTGGTGTTGGCTGCCGTCATCACCCCATCAGGCGATCCCTTTACTCTCGCGGTCGTGTTCACACCTTTGTATCTGCTCTATGAACTGAGCATATTGGTGGTGCAAAAAAAGACGGATGATGCCGGAAAGGAAAAACGGGAACGAAATTAATGAAGCAAACATCGACATGAACCAAATCCATCTCCCACAACATGAAGTTGAAATTTCTCTTGCCACTCGGCGTGGCAACCACACTCGTTTTTGCTTCGTGTGAGAAAGAAAACGAAGAAATCCCGCCAAGCATAATCGGCACCTACACCTATGCCGACGGACAGTTGATTATTGACGGAGTGGAAACTCCTTGTATGCTCACCCGAACGCAGCTGCAACTGCAATACCCACTTGACGGCTTCCTAACCGATCTGGGACTCATGGTAGACTTAAGCAGCATAAACAAATTGAACATTGTGCTGCTGCTTGACCGCTCGGAATGACAAAATCGACCTTCCCGAAAAAAAAGATATATTTTCCTCCATTAAATTACACCTGTATTCCGATATTATAGCTTACCTTTGCAAACGTTCAAATCAAACCCATTTACTTCTAAAAATTAAACAGCGTTATGAGAAAAAACATTTTTCTTTTGGTTGGATTGGCCGTTTTGCTCGGCTTTACCTCATGCAACAAAGAAGAGGAGAACACCCCAGTTTCCATCGTAGGTACGTGGACATATAGCGACTTCAGTTATGAATTCGAAGCTACCGATGCAGGGTTGAGTGCTATTGTCAATGAGATACTTGCTTCCGCAAAGGAAGAGATAGAAAGTTACGTGATGGTGTTCGCTGAAGATGGCACGTACACGATTACCTACAGCGTTTCGGGAATAGAAGAAAGTGATTACGGCACGTATACTTATGAAGACGGCATACTGACGCTCGACGGCGAGGAGGTTGCTTGTGAACTCACCGCCACTCAGTTGAAACTGTCGGCTTCGATGGAAAGTATGCTGGGCGATATTGGTTCGTACTTCGATCTGAGCACCGTCACAAAATTCGAAATATACCTCATCTTCGACCGCATGCAGTAACGCAAGCCGCGGTTCAACCGAAACAAAAGAGGATGACCGTCTTTGACCGGGCAGTTGTCCTCTTTTTCTTTTTGTTGCCAACCGGCGCGCATACGGAGACCTCTGCAAAACGTTCTTGTATTTTTATTCTGGGCTTACAACTCCAAAATTGACGTTAGATGCCGAAAATTCTTGTGGAAAGCAGCGTGGCAGGCTCTTTTGTGCCCGTATCCTTCCCTTGTTCGATACAATTGAACGCAATAATCCCCGAAGTGTAACATTCAAAACAAATTGAAAGTCAAGAAAGATGACACAAGGTATTGCAAAAAACTCAAACCATCTAAAAATATTGGATTGTTTCAGAGGGTTTGTGGCATTAGCTGTTGTTGTGCATCATTTGAGTATTGTTGACGCTATCGGCGAATGGACTCTTTTCAAAAATTATTTTTGGCGTGTTCCGTTTTTCTTCACGCTTTCCGGTTTCATCATCGCTTACGTGTATGATAAACCGTCTTTCAATGCCAAAAACTTCATGATCGCGCGGGTCTTTAAGATTCTGCCGCTGTATTATATTTTTCTTTTTGCATTTATCATTCTGGAGTGCCTTAAATTCGTGCTTTACCACCAGATCGGAGTTTTTAACAATCCACCCTTCAGCGGGGAAAACGGCGTCGACCAGATTCTGCCAAGCATCTTTCTTCTGCAATCATGGCTTCCCTGGACTCACCCGGCTTCTTTTAACGGACCTGCGTGGAGCTTAAGCGTCGAATGGTATATCTATATCGGCTTTTTACTTTTGATGTTTGTTCCGAAACTTGTGCGCTATTGCGTGGTGGCCGTGTGCGTGATTTGTGCATACGTCGTTTTTCTTACTGTTTCAACAAGTCCCGGTGTGCGGGGTATTTTATATTTTGGCAGCGGAATGCTTGTGTGTCTGCTCTTTAGTATGATCAAGAGCAAACTTGACAAAATGAAGTTGGACAAAATTCGCTTCCCTGTTTTGCTCACTTTGTTGGAAATGCTCACATTAAGCGCGTTTTTTTACATTATAATTTTTAGCCTCACAGAATATTTGGTTTTTGTTTTGGCTGCGCTTATTTTCGTGTTCGCTCTCAGCTCGTACGCGAAAGCAAATTTCGATGAGGGAGGGGCAATCACTTCTATCTTGGAAAACAGAACCCTTTTGTTTTTCGGTTCGCTTTCATATTGCATCTACATTTCGCATACGCTTGTTGTCATATTCCTGAATATCCCACTCAGATTCCTGACAAGATTTGACATTCTCGAAACAAAGTATGTCGATGAGATATTCTATATCGATTTTCACAGCCCGATTCTTGCCAATCTCTATTTGCTTTTAAATCTTTGTGTGGTTGTATTTGTGGCCTATCTCTTGCATAAATACATAGAAAAGCCTTGCGTGGCGTTCGGTAAAAAATTGAGAAACAAACCAATATCGTCATAGTTTCTCCCACGCCACACCCTGCGGGAAAATCTCGTTACG
>CAYPFZ010000058.1:0-9180 GCA_964410225.1 uncultured Paludibacter sp. | reverse complement strand
TCTCCCCAAAAGTCGCGGAAAAAGACAGGACAAAGGTATGAAAACTCGCTCATATAAGGACGGGATTCGGCGAAATAATAAAATGGGAGGGTATGCCCGTCCCGGACTTCGATCAATGAGTTTTCAGAACTTGTCACCATCTACGTCGGCAGGAATCAAGACGGTATGCTCTTGCTCACGGCCGCGTTGATTCCTCAACCGACTTATTGCCCGAAGAGGGTGAAAAGTTGCCGAATAAAGAGTGTTTTTCGATTGGTTATCAGTGTGATGAATAGCCGGATAAGATGTAGACGTGTCAAGCTTTTGATGCCTTATTACGCCCCCTTCCGCTGCGTGCTTTCCCGCCGGAAGGGGGTGTTGTAAAGGAATCGGGTGCGGAAAAACACGCCATCCGGAAAGCAAGAGGATGCGCGCTGCAGACGTATGGCTGCCAACATGCAAGTGTGTAAGTTTGAAATACATAAAAGTAGGGTAGGGGAGCAATGACAAAGCAAGGAAGAAAGCGGATAGGTCTGCATCGAAGGGTGTGTTTTGCTACTGTCGATTGTAATTTCGCTGTCCGCATTTATTTGAAGAAAGATTTTCTCCGAAATATTCATTTCCCAATGATGCGTGTGTTGAAAAATTGTTATATTTGCGGCCGGCGCGAACGAGTCGGTAGCCCTTAGTTGCCTGCCGCGGTCACATAGGGGGTGTCGTTGAAGTGGTGTTCACGGGATTGATGACCCTAATGAATTGTCAGGCAGCTTGGTAGCCGGCAAATACAGCAGAATGTATGTTAAAAAAGCGGGAGCGGTACAATTTTTTGAGAAAATTATGGTTTAAATACACGGAACGAGTTGGCGGAGTCCGGCATGCGGACAAGCGAGTCGGTGCGGGTTGCAGCACAACGAGTGTTTTTGTATGAAGAAAGTTCTCTTAGGTGGTGCGCTGTTACTCTTTTGCCTGACCGACCTCGTTGCCCAGCGCGACTACCAGATGAGTCAATACATGTTCTTTCCCGCCGCTGTCAATCCGGCCTTTGCCGGCGAGGGAGGAATGATGCAGGTAGCGGGTATGCACCGCATGGATTTTCTTTCGGTAGGGAACGGGGTGCAGACAACCAATGTGGGGGTGAACATGCCCTTCGGGAAAGGAAAACACACACATGGCGCAGGCGTGCGCTTTGTCAATATATTACGAGGGACGATTTGGAGCGAGCAGAACGCCTATCTGCAGTATGCCTACAAATACGATTCGCCGATAGGTCGTTGGGCAGTAGGAGTGGATGTGGGGTTCTTCAATTCACGCATCGACGGGACGGAAGCCGTGGTGAAGCCCGACACCCCTTCGGATGGTGAAGACGGTGACTACCACGACGAGTCCGACGAGAAAGTGCCGGGTACCGACGTATCAGGTATGGCACTCGACTTGAACGTGGGCGTGATGTATGCGTTCAAAGGTGGATATGTAGGTGCTTCGCTCACCCATGTCACCCAGCCCAAACCCAACTTGGACGAGAGTTTCACCGACTCCATCCGCATGGGGATGCAGCTGATGGCCGCCTACGAATATAAAATCCCCGATACGAAAATGGTGCTCAAACCGCATACGTTGTTTAAGACCGACTTTGTGTTTTGGGACTGGAACGTGGGTGCTTTGCTCGAATACAACGAAAGGCTGTGGGGCGGACTTTCTTACCGTTGGGCCACCTCGATAGGCTTGACCTTCGGAATGCACGTGCTAGACGGTTTGCAGGCCAGCTTGGTGTACGACCTGCCGACCACGCGCCTGATATACACCGTGGGTTCGGTCGAGCTGGTTTTGAGCTATAACTTCGAACTGCTGCTGAATAAACACAACGAGAAATATAAAAGCATCCGGATTTTGTGAGCTTGCCCTGACGAAAGGTTGAAAATAGGAAATATAGATATTCAAAATTTGTATGTATCAGAATGATATGGTAGTTATGAAAAAGAAGTTGCTAATTTTTGTTCTTCCATTTTTGTTTTTCGCCTGCAATAAGCCGGCCGGCGAGCTGGTAGGTATGGGTGTGGACGGAACGTTCAAGGAAGCTACCCCCTACGGCATGGTGTACGTAAAGAAAGGTACATTCCTGATGGGACCTAACGACCAGTCGGCGGTGGGAGCCATTGGTGACAGATCTATCAATGTGACGGTCGACGCGTTTTGGATGGATGAAACTGAAATAACGAACGACGAATACAAGCAGTTCGTGAACTGGGTGCGTGACTCCGTCGCCCTGCGGGCATTGGTAATGGCCGGACATGAAGAGTTTTGCCTGACATGCGACAGTGACGACCCGATGCTCTCCGACCCCATGTATGCACGGCTGAACTGGAAATCAAGAATCCCCTGGAATTCAACCGATGAGGAGGTTCGTGACATCCTCGCCTTTATGTATTACGGGGGCGAAGACGACCTGTCTCTCTCTTCCACCAAAGAACTTGACCCCACCGCGCTGCGTTACAGCTACGAATGGTTGAACTACGACCAGGCGGCTCTGCCGGGAAACAAATATGACGTGAACACGGGATCCTATCCTCCGAACGCCACCGTGCGTATCGACACTTCCTACGTAGATGAAATGGGCATAATACGTCACGAAACCATCACTCGCAGGCTCGTGTCTCGTCGCGACTTTATATCGTCGCGCATTGTGAACATCTATCCCGACACCATGACCTGGGTGCGTGATTTCCAATATGCTTACAACGATCCCCGCATGAAGATGTACTTTTCGCACGATGGCTACGCACAATATCCGGTAGTAGGAGTAACATGGGATCAGGCTCAGGCATTCTGCCGCTGGCGCACGGACTACTATAACAGTGCCAACAAGGTGAAAGCACACGATTACCGCCTGCCGACAGAAGCCGAATGGGAATATGCTGCCCGTGGCGGACGCAAACTCTCCCTCTATCCTTGGGGTAGCAATTACGTGCGCGACAACAAAGGATGTTACATGGCCAACTTCAAGCCAATGCAGGGTAACTATACCGACGACACCGGCACCACGACCATGAGAGTGGGTTCGTATATGCCGAACGATTTCGGCCTGTATGATATGGCGGGCAACGTAGCGGAGTGGACATCATCCGCCTACAGCGTGTCGAGCAATTCATTGGTGTACGACATGAACCCGAACTTTCAATACGACGCCAAATATGACGACTCTGACGTGCTGAAACGGAAAGTGGTAAAAGGAGGTTCGTGGAAGGACATCGCCTATTACCTGCAATGCGGCACAAAAACCTATGAATACCAATACGAGAGTCGTCCCTATATAGGTTTCCGCTGCGTGCGTTCTTTCAACGGTGACTAAAACTGTTTCTACAAGTTATAAGCAAATCAAGAAAAATGAAAAAGAGCAAATCTCCCAAATCGAACGAAGTTCAATCGAAATTTTCCATTTGGTATAGAAGTAGTTCAGGGCAACGCGTGGTAGGTGCAACCTACAGCCTCGGTGCGTCCGTGGTGATTATCGGTGCACTGTTTAAAATCATGCACTGGCCTATGGCGGGCGTTTTGTTGAGTATTGGTATGTTTACCGAGGCCTTATTGTTTGCCATCGGTGTGTTTGAAAAACCCCACAAGACATACGAATGGGACAAAGTATTCTCTTTCGATGGCGACGGACAGGGGTCGGGAGCCGGAATCATCGGTGCTTCGGACAAAGGTAAGAACGCACCGGTTCCCAAGTTGGACGAAAAAGATTTGGATAGCCTTTCTGAAGGTATAAAAAGCTTGGCTGCTACGGCAAAAGATTTGAGTTCCTTGTCAGTGGCGATGGGATCGGCTCAAAAATTCACCAAGAATATGGAAGCAGCCACAGAGGTTGCCGCTCAGTATGCAGAAGTGCAAGTATCGTTGAACAAGGTTACAGGCAATCTGCTTGCTTCGTATGAAACCTTGACAGGCGATATGGACAATGTGGTAGGGCAAACGAAGCAATATGCTGACAAAGTGGAAGGCATCAACAAGAACCTGTCTTCACTGAACGCAGTATATGAAATACAGTTGAAGGAACTTCAGCAGCAGTCGGATGCCATTGCCGCGCAAGCCGAGAATGCACGTCAGTTGGCTGAAAGTACAGGAAATGTGGTAGCAGAGAATAAGAAAGTACAGCATTTGACTACCCAAGCCGGCGAACAGATTGAAAAATACAAGGAAGCAACTGCACAAATGACGGCACAAGTGGCCGAGTTGAACAAGGTGTACGGCAACATGTTAAATGCCTTGAGTTGAATGTCTGTTTAATAAAAAGGACTTTTAAATGAGTGGTGCAAAAAATTGTCCGGAAACCCCGAGGCAAAAAATGATAGGGATGATGTATTTGGTGCTGACGGCCATGTTGGCATTAAATGTGTCGAGTGAGGTATTGCAGGGCTTCTCTTTGGTCGACAGGTCATTGCGTTTTTCCATCCAGTCGACGAACGTGCGGGTGCAATCCTTATATGGCGATTTCCAAAGCCTATATGATTTGAACCCGACCAAAGTGAAAGAGTGGCTCGACAAGGCTCACGTGCTGAAACAGAAGTCAGACTCCATATACGATTACATCCAAAATTTCAAGTACCAGATGGTGCGCTTGGCCGATGGCTCTGATGCCGACCCTAACGCCGTTGAAATTGAAGCAAGGGACAATTTGGATGTTGCAGGGCAGTATGCCTTGGTGCAGGGGCACGGGACGGAACTCAAGAGGCGCCTCACTGAATATCGTGAACTGCTGATAGAATATTCTGCCGGCGACTCGTTGAAAAAGGCGACGTATGAGATGATTTTCAACGTGGACAATCCCAGGGATAGAACGTGGGAACAGTCGATGTTTGAAATGATGCCGCTTGCGGCGGCGGTGACGCTTTTGACCAAGTACCAAAGCGACATACGCTCCGCAGAGATGGATATGGTGCAATACCTAAAGGCTCAAACTGATGCATCTGACTTCCGCGTGAATAAGATTGAAGCCTTGGTTGTGCCCAACTCCAGCTACGTGATGAGAGGAAGCAACTACACGGCCAAAATCGTGTTGTCAGCGGTGGACTCGACAGCTCGCCCCATATATTACGTTAACGGTGAGCAAATAGGTGACGACGGAATCTACGAACTGCAAGCCTCTTCAGTGGGGGTGCATACGTATGAAGGTCAGATACAGTTGTTAGGCAATGATGGTATCTTGCGCAGCTATCCTTTTGCTTCCGAATACATGGTGGGCGAGCCTGCCGCAACGGTTTCAAATATCGATTTGAATGTTGTTTATCTGGGTATTGACAACAAGTTCAGTATATCCGTTCCCGGTGTTACGTCTGAAGATATAGAGGTGACAGCCAGAGGCGCGAGAGTGAAGAAATCGGGAGACTATTATATTATCAATCCTATAGAAGACAAAGATATCAATATTATTGTATCGGCTTATCTACAAGGCAATCTTGTTCAGATGGCTTCGAAGCCCTATAGGGTGAAATATATTCCCGACCCCAAGTCGTATATACGTTATTTTGATAATGGTGGGGTCGAACGGCAGGTTCAGGAAGGACGTCTGTCTAAGCGCATCCTTCGCGGCGACCGATTCGCGCTCATTGCCAGCTACGGAGCTGATGAATTGATACAGGCCAATTTCGATGTGGTGTCGTTCTCCATGACTACCAAGATAGGTACCGTTGACGCTACCGGCAATAAACTGACGAAGCGCCAATTGGATGATATCAATCGTTTGGAGCGTGGCGATTTGATTACCTTCAGGAATATAAAGGCCAAAGGACCGGACGGCAAGATTCGTACATTGGGTCTGCTTCAGGTAGAAATTGTTTAGTTTACTCGACTCTATAATTTAGGAGGATGTTTTTTATGAAGAATAAATTTTTTGTAGTCGTTTTCTTGTCCGCTTTTTGCTCTTTGTTCACGGCAAATGCCCAAAAGACAAGTTTGCCTTTTTTCGACGAAAGTGGTCAAATCCGCTTGCAGACTACTGAACTTGACGCGCTGGCAGATACGATTGCCGTCGTTTGGCATCGGGCTGACGACATTGTCTGGGCTCGTGTTGTCTATCGGATCATTGATATGCGCGAAAAACAGAACTACCGTCTGTATTTTCCCACCCGTTACGACAATCCTACGTACAAGAATCTGTTCAAAGTCATTTTGGATGCTATCTGTGAGGGAGGGCTTACCGCTTATGAGCGTGGTGTGGAGTTCCTGCCGCGATACGATCGTCCGTTGAATGCGGAAGACCTGCAGGCCAACACGCAGCTACCCAAGGAGACCGAAGACGAAGAAAATGCCTATCTCATTGGTGTGGATGAATTGGGAGGTCCCGTTTTGAACGTCGACAACTTCAGTTATTATGTACAAAACCAGTTGAAGTTTGTCGTTCAAGAGGTGATATTTTTCAACAAACATACTTCGCGTCTTTATTCCAAGGTTATCGGCCTTGCTCCTCTCTACTCGGCTCATCCGCACAAACAGGATGCTTCTACCATGTCGTCGCTTCACACCAGTCTTCTTTTCTGGGTGCTCTATGATGAATTGCGTCCCTTCCTTGCACGTCAGTTTGTGATTAACAACGGCAATGAAGTGCAGCGTCTGACAATGGATGAATTCTTCACCCAACGTCTGTTCAGTAGCTATTTGCTCGGCGACAACAACATGTTCAGTCGAATGTTGCTGGATTACGACAAACTGGTGGATGAAGAAAAGTTTGAGCAGTTCGTAAAAAAAGAGCAGAAGCGTATCGAAACGGAATTGATAAATTTCGAGCAAGACCTCTGGGAATATTGATAATAAGCTGATATTTTACTGTTTAATATAGCGCAAGGCGACCCTACGGTCGTCTTGCGCTTTTTCCTACCCGTATGATGACGATTGCAACTTTACTTTCCGGAGGAGTAGACAGTTCCGTTGTGGTGCATTTGCTTAAAGAAGCGGGCTACACTCCGGATCTCTTCTACATCAAAATCGGGCAGAGTGATGACGAACTTCTTCGTTGCAACTCTGAAGAAGATATTGAAATTGCGTCGCTGGTGGCTCACAAATACGGTTGCAAGTTAGAGCTTGTCGACCTCCATAGGGATTATTGGGAGCAGGTGATAAGCTATATGATAGACAAAGTGAAAAGTGGCCGGACTCCCAATCCCGACGTGATGTGCAACAAATTGATCAAGTTCGGTGTGTTTGAGCAGCGGGTTGGGAAAGGATACGACAAGATTGCCACCGGTCACTATGCCACCATAACCGAAAAGGGAGGTAAAACCTATCTATCCACAGCCAAAGATCCGCTGAAAGATCAGACCGATTTTCTGGCTCAATTGGATAACCTTCAAATTGCCAAACTCATGTTTCCCGTGGGGCACTTTATGAAAGATGAAGTAAGGCTTATTGCCGAACATGCCCATCTTCCCACAGCAAAACGCCGTGACAGCCAAGGAATTTGTTTTTTGGGAAAAATAAATTACAACGATTTTATTGCCCGCTACCTTGGAGTGAAAGAAGGGCCGATTGTGGAAGTGGAGTCCGGGAAGATACTGGGAGTTCACAAAGGCTACTGGTTTCACACGGTCGGTCAGCGAAAAGGGCTTTCGCTCTCCGGGGGACCCTGGTACGTGGTGAGAAAAGACGTACAGGCCAACGTCATCTATGTGTCAAAAGGTTATGACACGGAAAAACAGTATGGTCGAGAGCTGTCCATGCGCCATTTTCACTTCATAACAGACAATCCGTGGACGAGCTATCCGGTCAATATCACATTTAAAATTCGTCATACACCGGAATTTACAAGAGGGCAGCTGTTTAGAACGTCAACCGGCTATCACCTCGTTTCTGAAGAAAAACTACAAGGCATTGCCGGCGGCCAGTTTTGCGTGGTGTATGATGAGCAATCACACATTTGCATCGGTAGTGGCGAAATAGTCTGACTCGGTTTCCTTACGAGATGCAAGCCTGCTTTATGCCACTCACATTGCGTCGAGTCGGGGGTAGTGTGAACTACTCAAAATAATAAAGGAACACGACATGAGCCTCAAAAGCCGGCTTTTTGCGCCCTTTTATCTCCATGACGGCTTCCACATCAGCTTTGGCGACGCCCCGAAGGTTGACCAACGAGTTTAGCTTCGCTTTCAGTCGCACATAGTCGTTCACCCGCACCGTCTCCATGAAGCGCATTTTCTCAATGCCGTAGTTTATCGTCATTTTCAGATTGCGAACCTCTATGATCTGTCCCCACAAGTAGGGTAGGAGAGACAGATTCAGATAACCGTGTGCAATGACCTTGCCGAATGGACTTTCAGCCTCGGCGCGTTTCGCGTCAGTGTGAATCCATTGAAAATCAAGCGTGGCGTCAGCGAATTTATTAATCTGTTCTTGCGTCACTTGGTGGTAGTCCGATTCGCCCAATTCTTTACCCACATACTGTGAAAAATCGTCGTAGTTATTGATGATTAACTTTCCCATAGAGAAGCCCTGATTTAAATAGTACACAAAACAGCTTGATGTGTGCAAAATTAATTTTTTTATGTATGCCATCCAATTTTCTACCTTCGTTTTTTACTATTTTCTTCGAAGGATACTAACTTTGTCACTTAGCAAACTAATTTAGCGTGAAAATGAAGAAAATAGTAGTACTGACAGGCGCAGGAATGAGCGCCGAAAGCGGTGTCAGCACATTTCGGGACGCCGGAGGGTTGTGGGAGAAATACCCGATAGAAGAAGTGGCCACGCCTGAAGCCTGGCATAGAAATCCGGCTTTGGTGTTAGAGTTTTACAACGAAAGGCGCAGGCAATTGCTCACCGTCCGGCCTAATGAGGGACATAGGGGATTGGCGGAGCTGGAGCGACATTTCGATGTGCATATCGTGACGCAGAATGTGGACAATCTGCACGAGCGTGCCGGGAGTACTCATGTGTTGCATCTTCACGGCGAGTTGATGAAGGTGCGCTCCACCGGCCCCGGTGAGGAGGTGTACGACATAGACCCTGCTCAGGTGGAGATACACATAGGCGACCTTTGCCCCAAGGGTTACCAGCTGCGCCCTCACATCGTGTGGTTCGGTGAGGCAGTGCCGACTTTTTCCGAAGCTGTCGACTGGGCACAACAAGCCGACGTGATGGTTGTCATAGGTACTTCCATGCAGGTTTATCCTGCGGCCGGACTGATTCATTACGTGCGACCCGGCACACCGATTTACC
>CAYPFZ010000057.1:0-9383 GCA_964410225.1 uncultured Paludibacter sp. | reverse complement strand
AAGCTTTTTCATGATTGATAATTTTATTTTAGTCAACAATCCTGGATGCAAATATATAAAAAGAGGTTGCAATCCATTTTACTCCCACCGTTTCTTGGGATAATTTAATAAACTTTTTGTCTGTTTATATTAAAAACCCCTTCCGCTGCGTACTTACGCAGCTCGCGGCACGTTAGTACGCAAGAAAAAGGAGGAAATAAAAAGGAGAAAAAAGGAAATAAACGACACTCGCACGGAAGCAGACGGGAGCTTGCACGCCTTTTAAAAAAGGAGGAGACACCCACCCTATATGACGTTGGTGAGACAAGGGGCAAAAACAAAGGCGCGTCGAAAGTTTTTGTTTCGACGCGCCTTTGTGGACGAACAAACAATCCGAACCGTTAGTGGCGGGCACACCGGTCGATTGGCCGGCGTATGTCAGTTGCGGTAGTAGGCATAACTCGACGGTGTCTTGTCCACACCGTTGAAAACCACGCTTAGGTTGTTTAGATTCTTCTCTTCGTACAGTTCGTTGATCAATGACACTATGTCTCGGGTGGTGTGATGCCGACGAGAGACGCATACCGTGCTGTCCGACACGCGATTGATGACAAACGCATCCGATACGATGCTCACCGGGGGCGAGTCGATGATGATATAATCGTGCGTTTCTTTCAACTCGTTGATCAGCTCCTCCAAACGGGGACCCATCAACAGTTCGGTGGAGTTAGGAGGTATCGGGCCTGATTGTATGACATCCAAGTAGGGGTTGTCCGGAATCCGGTACGTAATTTCAGACAAATCGACAACAGCATCCGACAGGTAGACAGAGGCACCCGTGTGGGCTTCGGGCAAGTGTATGTGTTCACTCAACTTAGGATTACGCAAGTCAAGCCCGACGAGCGCGACACGCTTCTTCATCAAGGAAAACGACAGGGCAAGGTGGGAGGAAACGAATGTTTTGCCTTCACCCGGTATGCCGGAGGTGACCATAATGACGGGACACTTTTTATTATTACCCAGCATAAACAGCAGGCCGGTTCGCAACAAGCGAAACATTTCGGCAAGATATTTTTTTTCTTTTTCGGATGTCGCAGCACCCGTTCTTGAACTAAAGAGAGGGATATAGCCAAGGTAAGGAGCACGCACCAAACGTCGGAATTCCTTGGTGTCTTGCACCGTATTGTTGAATAAGTCATACAAGTAGAATACCGACAGCGGCAGGCAGACACCTGCCAGCAGAGCGGCGCACAAGATGAGCAGCTTGCGAGGCGATACCGGCTTGAGCGAAGGATAGGCTTTGTCGATCACCCTGGCCGGAGGAAGCGTGGTGGCCATGCTCAGTTCGTCTTCCTTGCTCTTTTGAAGGAGGAAGAGGTAAAGCGACTGTGTCACTTCCCGACGGCGACGCATCTCGATGTATTCGCGCTCTTGGCGGGGCACTTCTCTTATCCTCAGGTCAAACTGCTCCCCTTTGGCCAACAGATCAGACTTGGCTATCTGCAACCCGTCGGTAATGCTTTGGATGCTGCTCAGAATGCTGGCGCGTATCACCTGCAACGAGCTTTCCATTTGGGTGATGACGGGGTTGTGCTCGTTGGTGGTTCGTAGCAGCTTGAGCCGTCTGAGCAGGGCGTTGTTGTAGTCATCAATCAGTGCCAGCAGTGACGCGTCGTCCACTCCCAAGTTGGCAGGCACCATGACATAGGGGTCTTCCGAATTCCGCAGGTGGTTGTCAACATAGGCCATAAGGTTGATTTGGGTCTGTATCTCGGCCAATTGCTTATCATACTCCCCCACCGTCTCAAGGAACAACCTCGACTCAGAGGAGAGATCCGTCAGATTGTTCGCACGCTTGTAACGCTCTATTTTCATCTCGATGTCAGACAACTCAACCTCCAAATTGGCGATCTGTTCACCGAAAAAGAGGCTTGCGTTCTCCCCCACCAACTTCTTGTCGTTTGACACGTCGATGTTGTACAGGCGCACCAATTCGTTCAATGTGGCGACGGCTTTCTCACGTGACTCTGCCACCATGGAGGCAGAAATGACATTCGCATCCATATTAACCAAGCCGACGGAAATGTCCTCAGAGTAGTTCTCCACCGCCACACGATGTGGCAAGCACACGATAAGGAATTTGGTTTTCTCTTCAAACGGAGCTACTTGAGCGAACCGAATCTCGCCCCATGGAGTGACAAAAGCTTCGTCAATACGGGCAAGGCGATAGCTCTTCCTGAACCTATACCTCTCTTTTTTTGCAAGGAATTTTACCTCGTAGCCTTCGCCCTTCTCTTTCACCTTGAAACGTAATGTGGCGGTGAGCGTGTCGGTAAAAGCCTGCGGCAGGTCGAGCCGAAGCGACGACGAGGGATAATATTCAAGGTATGGCCCTCCTCCCTCTTTGGCGTAATAAGTTGTGCCAAGATGAAGCGAACGGACTAAATTTGATACAATGGTCTTTGAACTGAGCACCAGTATCTCATCTTCCACTACCTTGTTCGAACCGATAGAGAATCCGTCCAACATGGAAAGTTGCGAAACGGGATTGGAAGCACGGTCGTCGCGGAGCAGCAAAGTTGTCTGCACTCTGTACTGAGGCACCGCAAACCACAGATAAACTCCCGCAATCCCCACACACAAACAAACAGAAATGGCAAACCAATACCATTTTTTCAGATACCTCTCTGCGAGGTCGCGCAGGTCAATGACATTGACGTTTTTTGTAGAGTCTTGTCGGCCAATCTGTTTATTGGCATTTTGGCTGTATGTATCCATTTCGTTGAATCGAGAGATGCCGCCCTGTGCAGGCGCTCCCGCTGCTCGTTATTTCATGATGGCAAGAAGAACACTGATGACGGAAGCCAACGCGGTGGCCGCCGAAAGGTAAAGCGAAAGATTCAGACCTGTAATGGCTCTGACGTTGTTAGGCTCCACATAAAGCACGTCGTTCTGTTGCAGATAATAATATGGTGAGGTAAAGAGCTCGTCGCTGTTCAAATCGAGGCGGGCGAATTCCAACCGACCCTGATTCTCGCGGATTACCAACACGTTGTTGCGCTTACCGTAAATGCTCATGTCGCCGGCCAAAGCCAAGGCATCAAGCACGGTCACACGCTCGTTGCTGATAGAATATTGCCCCGGCCTCTGCACCTCGCCGATAACGGAAACCTTGTAGTTCAGAAACTTTATCGTAACGATAATATCTTTCAGATAAGGAGACAGCGCATCGCGTATGCGTTGTATGGCTTGTGACTTGGTCAGACCCACCAAAGCAATCTTACCCACAACGGGAAAATCAATATTCCCCTCCACATCGACCAAATAAGATTGCAGGGTGGGAGAAGTATACAACTGGGCGCTGCCGGGACTCTCATAAGCCACCACCGGCAAGTTAAACGGTGCCACCGCCGCCGGGTCAAGACCCGAAACAATGATGGAAAGCATGTCGCCCACACAAATGTACGCCTCGTGAATGTCGCTGAAAGCCTCGTTGATAGAGTCAGACGAAGCCGCCGTGACGTCATAAAAATAAGCGATGCGCTTCTGAGAGGTGCAGCCCATCAGAAGTGCAGAAAGGACAATGACGCACAGATACGTTTTCTTCATTGCTTTTTCGAATGTGGTGAAATGCCGCCGGAAGGCGACGCCAAAAACGCCTTGCCTGCTTCCGCAGGCAGGGCACAAAGGTAGCCAAAAAACATGAATACGCGCGAGTGTTAAAACAGAAAAAAGAAAACATTCTCATTCTTTTACGTTTGGCAGCCATTGATTGGAATAACCCGAACAAAAGCCTTTTTCCTGAGTACGTATCCCCACTTCCGCTGCGTACTTCCGCAGTTTTTGCTGCGTTAGTACGCAAGAGAAGAGGGAGTGCGTACCGAATCGCAAGCTGTCTCTTTCTCTATCTTTCTTGCTGATAACGAGCTGATTTGTTGAAAAGATGCCATACCCTCGAATGCTGCTTTTACCTATATATGGCGATAAGACGGAGGTGACACCACGTGTGTGAATACCGAAAACATGTGATTGTCCGAAAGTGAGTTTATGCAGACCTTTGTGGCCGAATTCATAGGAAGATTGATGAAAACTTTTGCGTGGATAAGTGTGATGGTGTTGATGTGGATGACAACTGCCGACTCTCTGCATGCACAACGGGGGCACGGGGGGCATTCCCACCGCGGGGGAGGCCGCGCAATCCTGAAAGGAAAAATTACCTCGACAGAAAAAAAGGACACGATAGATTTTGCCACCGTCAGCCTGAAAGGGACGCCGTTCGGTTGCGCCACCAGTGCCGATGGGAGCTACTTGCTGAAAGCACCGCCGGGAGAACACACCGTGGTGGTGTCTGCCGTCGGCTACAAAACCGTGGAAAAACAAATCACACTCACCGAGGGGACAGAGCTGCAGCTCGACCTGGTCGTTAGCCCCGACATCCAACATTTGGAAGAAATCACCGTCGTCTCCAGCGGGGTAGGGCGTGTCAACCGTTCGGCTTTCAATGCCGTCGCGGTAGATGTCAAAGAACTTCAGAACACCACAAAAACCATCAGTGATGCCTTGGCAAAAGCACCGGGACTGAAATTGCGCGAATCGGGCGGAGTGGGTTCAGACATGCAGTTGCTGCTCGACGGCTTCAGCGGAAGCCATGTGAAGATTTTTATCGACGGCGTGCCACAGGAAGGCGCCGGGAAAGCCTTCGACATCAACAACCTGCCGGCCAACTACGCGGAGCGCATCGAGGTATACAAAGGAGTGGTGCCCGTCGGGTTCGGCTCCGACGCCTTGGGAGGCGTGGTGAACATCGTCACCAACAAGCACCGGCGTCGCTGGTTCTTGGATGCCTCTTACTCCTACGGTTCTTTCAACACGCACAAATCGTACGTACATTTCGGGCAAACGTTCGAGAACGGACTTACCTACGAAATCAATGCCTTTCAGAATTATTCGGACAACAATTATTATATAGACAACTACATCACCGAATTCGGCGACGACGGAGTGACGGAAAATACCGACCGCAGCAAGATTTATCACGTGCGTCGCTTCAACGACAGTTTTCACAACGAAGCCGTCATCGGGAAGGTGGGCGTGGTAGACAAGTCGTGGGCCGACCGCCTGATGCTGAGCTTTACGTACAGCAATTTTTACAAGGAAATACAAACCGGCGTGTATCAATACATCGTCTTCGGACAGAAACACCGCAAGGGCTACTCGTTTGTACCCTCGCTGGAGTACAGTAAGAAAGACCTTTTCGTCCGAGGACTGGATGTGGTGATTACCGCCAACTACAACCACAACCTGACGCAGAACATCGACACGGCTACCTACAAATACAACTGGCTCGGCGAAAGCAAATATACCGGCTCGCCCGGCGAACAGTCTTACCAGGACAACGAGTCGAAAAACACCAACTGGAATGCCACCTTCACGGCCACCTACCGCATCGGGAATGCACATACCTTCACGTTCAACAACGTGTACAGTGCCTTCGAGCGCACCACCCGCTCACGCGTGGAAGGGACATCCCGCATTACCGACTTCAGCATACCTAAAATCACACGCAAAGATATTGCCGGGCTTTCCTATCGGCTGATGCCGTCGGAACGCTGGAACTTGTCGGTCTTCGGAAAATATTACAACCAGTATAACGAAGGTCCCGTGTCGCAAAGTTCCGACGGCGTGGGCAATTACGTCAACTACTCACAGCCCACCAGTTCGCTGGGATACGGAGCGGCGGGGACGTACATTTTCTTCAGCGACCTGCAGGTAAAACTATCCTACGAGAAAGCCTACCGCCTGCCCACCACCGACGAACTTTTCGGCGACGAAGATTTGGAAGCAGGACGAACCGACCTGAGGCCGGAAAACAGCGACAATTTCAATCTCAACCTCAGCTACACCCATCAGTTTGGCAAGCACGGACTGTATGCAGAGGGAGGATTGATTTACCGCGACACGAAAGACTACATCAAGCGCGGACTTGATGCCACGGGAGGGATGAGCTACGGCATCTACGAGAACCACGGGAAGGTAATAACCAAGGGATTCAACCTCACGCTCCGCTACAGCTACTCCCATTGGTTCCACATAGGCGGCACATTCAACAACATCAATGCCCGCGACGCCGAGCGCTACTTGGCCGAAGGCACCCTGCAAGAGAGCTACAGCTACGGGCAACGCATCCCCAACCAACCTTACATCTTTGCCAACTTCGATGCCAACTTCACCTGGCGCGACCTCTTTGCCAAAGGGAACGTGCTGACCGTCACCTATGACGGGTATTACCAGTATGAGTTTCCGCTCTATTGGGAGAAGATGGGCGACCCGTCGACAAAAAGCCGGGTTCCCGAGCAGCTGTCGCATAACCTGACCATCGGCTATTCCTTGAAGAACGGGCGATACAACTTCTCGTTCGAATGCCGCAACATCACCAATGAACAGTTGTATGACAACTTCAGCCTACAGAAAGCCGGACGCGCCTTTTATGGGAAGTTCCGCATCTATTTTGGCGACTGATACACTAATAAAACCCTTTGAAAATCAACTTCTGCTGCGTAAGCACGCAGCAAAATTTCCCAAAGCATCCGCCGGAAGGGGAAACTAAGGCATGAAGAAGAATGACGACGTCGGGAAGAAAAAATGATAAAAGATTGGATATGTGACTTTTATGCTAATTCAACAACCAATTAAATGATAGAAAAAATGAAAAAGAAATCTTATGTATGGGCGCTTGCTGCGACCCTGTTTTTTGTCAGCAATCTGTTTACCTCGTGCAACGACGATCCTGTCACAATCGACCCGGGCAATGGGGATAGCCTGAGTCGCTACATCGTGGTGGCCACGGCCGATGATGCCTCCTACCTGATAGCCGTCGAGTCGTTGGACGAAGGTACGGTGTCGGCCTACGGCACGGGGACTGAAACCGAAACCGGTTCTAACTACATATTCTACGGAGAAAAATACCTTTTCAACTTCCAGTATAATCAAGGCAGTTCCGGGACGGGATTTTCTTACGTGCTTAATTCAGAAGGTACCGTATCGGAAGATCGGCAATACACTTACAACCGCACCACCTCTTACGGCACGTGGGGCAACTACGTCATTACTTCATCCACCAGTTCCGGCACGGAAGAGCAGGATGGGAACGACAACTACGCCTACTATTTGTTCTTCAACTACCTCAGCGTGTTGAACGGCAACACCACCACTGCCAGCCGTATTGCTGAAAACTTCCTGGGCAATGGCGAATATGTCACCTTTGCGGGATTTGTGGAGGCAAACGGTCGCCTGTACACCTCCGTAGTACCCATGGGGATGAGCGTTTACGGTGTGAATACTTATCCGGAGCATGTGTTGGATCAGAGTTATATAGCGACAGCCAGCGGAGGTAGCAACTCGGCCTCTTATTCTCAAGGGTCGATTCCCTCCACGCAGTATCCGGACAATGCTTTTATCGCTATCTACAGCGGTGAAGATTTTAGCGAGACGCCCGTGATTGCCAGCACAGACAAAATCGGCTTTGCCTGCGGACGCCTCCGCTCGCAATACTACCAGACCATCTGGGCTGCCGACAATGGTGACCTTTATGTGTTCTCCCCGGGCTACGGACGTACGACAGACCCGGTGGTGACAAATGACGACGGGACGAGCTTCAACCGTGTGCAGGGACAATTGGAGTCGGGTGTGGTACGCATCAAAGCGGGTGAGACCGACTTTGACCCCGATTATTATGTGAACATAGAAAAGTTGGGCAACGGCAACCCCATGTACCGCTGCTGGCATCTCACGGAAGACTATTTCCTGCTGCAAATGTACAGCGAAGGCTCGAGCAACATGTCGGGCACGACGGCCCCCCGCAATGAGTTGACCGTGTTTAAGGGTGAAACCGGCGCGCTGACCATAGTGACCGGCTTGCCCGATGAGAGCTCGATTTCCAGCTTTGGCGTTCCGTTCGGGCATAATGGATATGGCTACATCCCCCTTGCTACAACCGATGGCGCCCATCCGACCATCTATCGGATAGACCCGACAACAGGCGTGGCTTCCGCCGGATTGGTTGTGGAAAATGTGGTCAGTGTAGCTGCTTTAGGTATCCTTACGTATTCGGAATGACATGAAAAGGCTGTTTGGTTGGATACATCTATGGCTGTCGGTGCCCTTTGGCATTATTCTTACGCTGATATGCTTTTCCGGAGCCATGTTGGTGTTCGAAAAAGAAGTGACCGAATGGGTTTGTCGCGACCTTTATCGTGTGGAATACACCGGTGAATCTCCTTTGCCCATTGACAAGATAGCATCTGATGTAGCCTCCACGTTGCCTCATGAGGTAAAGATTACGGGTGTCACGGTCTACCCCGAGCCGGGAAGCTCCTACCGGGTAGGGCTTTCCCGACCCGGGCGTGCCTCGGTTTTTGTCGACCCCTACACAGGCCGGATATTGGGACAACAAGAGCGTCTGCCGTTTTTCGCCACCATGTTCAGCCTGCACCGCTGGCTGTTAGACAGTCGCCCTGAGGGAGACGGCATCTTCTGGGGGAAGATGATAGTGGGCGTGAGCGTCCTGATGTTTGTTTTCGTGCTCTTGTCCGGGCTTGTCATTTGGTGGCCCCGTACCAAGAAGATGCTGAAAAACAATTTGAAGTTGACCTTTCGAAAGGGTTGGCATCGCCTTTGGCGCAGTCTGCATGTGGCAGGAGGCTTCTATGCGCTGCTGTTGCTGTTGGTGATGGCCTTGACGGGGCTGACGTGGTCTTTCAATTGGTATCGTGCGGGATTCTA
This sequence comes from uncultured Paludibacter sp., assembly GCA_964410225.1. Taxonomy (GTDB): domain Bacteria; phylum Bacteroidota; class Bacteroidia; order Bacteroidales; family Paludibacteraceae; genus QVMH01. Next base: position 623 of record CAYPFZ010000057.1, on the reverse strand, counting down.
TCGATTGTTCGGTGTTGAACTGCAACAAGGTGGCGGGCACGGAGGTGCTCCCTCGCAGGGCGGCGGCGAGCGACAACGAGCCCCGGGCGGTGAGCCCCGGGCGGACGAAGCCCGCTATGCCCATTGGCAAAAGGTGTATGAAGAGGTGGCACGCTTGCAGCCCGCACATACGTCCATCACCGTGTCAGACGGCTCAGCCACCGTGTCAGCCAACCGCTTCGGCAACACGCGCGGCTCAGACCGCTATGCTTTCGATCCCCGTAGCGGCGAATTGACCGAAAAGACACTGTATGAAGACACTCCCGCTTCCGGGAAGATGCGTGGCTGGATATATTCGGTACACGTGGGCAGTTTCGGAGGGCTGTTCACCCGCGTATTGTGGTTCTTAGCCTCTTTGATGGGCGCCGCACTCCCCTTGACGGGGTATTACTTATGGTTGAAAAGAATCTGTCGCAAGCATTGAACCTCGACACGACCCGCCGGCAAACACAACGGCATAACGTGCGCGAGGAGCATAACTTCGGCAAGAACGATTTAGGACACTTCCCATCACTTGGGCAAATGCCCGTAGTGAGTACTTTGTAGTCGGGCGGCCGGTGGCTTGTAGCAGAACATCTACAGGC
>CAYPFZ010000056.1:4920-9439 GCA_964410225.1 uncultured Paludibacter sp. | reverse complement strand
CGTTAGTACGCACGAGAAGGTGATTTACAGGGGTATATCTAAAGGAGAATGTGCACCGTGGTCATACCTTTTTGATGCAGACACGCACGGTGCAGTCGTCCAAGTCGAGTTCAGTGGCTTTATCCAAACGGTCGGTCAGTGTGATGGATTCTGCCAGTGTCTGCGACGCTATGTAATCGGAATATTCGTTTACGGCTTCGTTTATTTCGTCGTGTCGTTCTACCTCGATGGCTATTTTATCCACGATTTCATAGCCGTTGGTTTTGCGCAAGTTTTGGATTCTGTTTACTAATTCCCGCGCCATTCCTTCTTGCCACAACTCGTTTGTGACTGTGATGTCAAGGGCTACTGTCAGTTTTCCCTCGTTGGCGACAAGCCAGCCGGGCATGTCTTCCGTGAATATTTCCACGTCGTCGGTGGTCAGCGTGACGTCACCCGACAAAAGAGAAAGCACGCACTCGCCGCAACGTTCGATCCTGTTGATTTGTTCCCTTGAGAAATTGGTCAGTGCTTGGGCAATTTCCTTCATCTGCTTACCGTATTTCTTTCCGAGCACCTTGAAGTTGGGCTTGATTCTTTTTACCAGATTGACGGAATCAACATCCGGGGGGATAATATCCAGTTCTTTGACGTTCACTTCCGCTTTCACTAAGGGGGCGATACAGAGGAGACGTGCCTGCGTGGCCTCGTCTTGTGCCGGTATGACTGCCTTCATCAGCGGTTGACGCACCTTTTTATCGGCTTTCCGCCTCAAAGCGAGTATCATCGACGAAACCTGTTGCGCCAACTGCATGCAAGCCTCCAGTTCGTGATCAATGAGAGCCTCGTTGTGTACGGGAAAATCGGCCAGGTGCACAGACTCGTGCATGTCTTTTTTTGTAACTTCGTTCAGATCGAGGTAAAGCCTGTCTGCAAAAAACGGAGCGATGGGCGCCATGAGGCGAGAAACAGTTTCTATGCAGGTGTATAGCGTTTGAAAGGCCGATATTTTGTCTTCGTTATATTCTCCTCCCCAATAGCGTTTGCGGTTCAGACGCACGTACCAATTGCTGAGATTTTCACCGACGAAATCGGCGATAGCGCGTCCTGCGCGGGTCGGTTCGAAGTCTTCGTAATGAGTTGTGACCTCTTTCACCAAGGTGTTTAACAAAGAGATAATCCAGCGGTCTATTTCCGGTCTGCGTTCCATGGGCACTTCTTCTTCCTCGTAGTGGAAGTGATCCACGTTGGCATAAAGTGCGAAAAAGGAGTACGTGTTATATAATGTGCCGAAGAATTTGCGACGTACTTCCTCCACTCCTTCCACGTCGAATTTCAGGTTGTCCCAGGGAGAAGAATTGGTCATCATGTACCAGCGCAACGGGTCGGAACCATATTTTTCTATTGTGGAGAAGGGGTCGATGGCGTTCCCGAGGCGTTTCGACATTTTATTGCCGTTTTTGTCGAGTACCAGTCCGTTAGATATGACGTTCTTAAACGCTACAGAGTTTTTTACCATGGTGCTTATGGCGTGCAGGGTAAAAAACCATCCGCGCGTTTGATCCACTCCTTCCGAGATGAAGTCGGCCGGGTAGAATGCTCCGGTGTCGACCAATTCTTTATTTTCAAATGGGTAATGCAACTGTGCAAAGGGCATGGCTCCCGAATCGAACCAAACATCGACCAGGTCGGTTTCGCGCCTCATGGGTTTTCCGCTTGGTGAAACCAGCACGATGTCATCAACAAACGGACGGTGCAAGTCGATGTTTTGAGACGCATAGTTTACATCGGAATAGTCACCGGGTTTGAAGTTTTTATACGGATTTTCCGTCATCAGACCCACTTTTACGGACTTGTCGATTTCGGCCATGAGTTCCTCTACCGAGCCTATGCAGATTTCTTCCGTTCCGTCATCCGTACGCCAGATGGGCAACGGTGTCCCCCAATAGCGGCTGCGTGACAAGTTCCAGTCCTGCAGATTCTCCAACCATTTGCCAAAACGTCCCGTGCCGGTGGATTGCGGCTTCCAGTTGATGGTGTCGTTAAGGCGCATCATCTCCTCCCGGCAGGCTGTCGTACGGACAAACCAGCTGTCAAGCGGATAATACAACACGGGCTTATCAGTGCGCCAGCAGTGCGGGTAATTATGTGTGTGTTTTTCTATTTTGAACACGAGCCCCTGCTGTTTCAGCATAACACACAAATCCACATCCAACGTTTCTGCCTCATCGGGGAGAGAGTTGTCGTAAGCATTTTTCACGTAACGTCCGGCCCATGGTTTGTAAAGTGCGACATCGATAAAGTCGTTCACATATTCTTCATCGAGGTCTTCTATCTTGTAGAATTTGCCGGTTGCGTCTACCATCGGGCGACGATTGCCGTTTTTATCTGTCAACAACAAGGGTGGAATACCGTTGAGACGTCCCACTTTGTCGTCGTCGGAGCCGAACGTGGGGGCAATATGCACAATTCCTGTGCCATCTTCCGTCGTTACAAAATCGCCAGTAATGACACGGAATGCGCCTTCGCCCGGATTAACCCACGGTATGAGCTGCTTGTAATGAATCCCCGCCAAATCTGCTCCGCAACATTCCGTCCCAAGCACACGGAAAGGTATGTGCTTATCACCCGGTTTGTAGTCTTCCATCGACAGGGCTGCATTTTTGGGATTGAAATGCGTGTCTTGAAGCTCTTTTGCCAACACATACGTGGCCGGTTGCCCGGTGTAGGGATTAAAACTTTCCACCAACACATAGCGAACGGACGGCCCCACGCAGAGAGCCGTATTCGAAGGGAGTGTCCAAGGGGTTGTTGTCCAAGCCAAGAAGTAGAGATTTTTCAAACTGCCGGCCTGTAGATTGAATGCCTTTTCTGCCAAAGGGTAGCTCTCTTGCTGCACTCGAAACTGCGACACGCAGGTCGTGTCTTTCACGTCTCGGTAGCACCCCGGCTGGTTGAGCTCGTGTGTGCTCAAACCCGTGCCGGCCGCAGGCGAATATGGCTGTATGGTGTATCCCTTGTAAAGAAGTCCCTTGTTGTAGAGTTGCTTGAGCAGCCACCACAGAGATTCGATATAGCGATTGTCGTAGGTGATATAGGGGTCATTCATATCCACCCAATACCCCATGCGGTTGGTGAGGTCTTCCCATTCACGTGTATATTTCATCACGTCCTTACGGCAGGCGGCATTATAGTCAGCAATCGATATTTTCTTGCCTATGTCCTCTTTCGTGATGCCTAATGTTTTCTCTACACTCAATTCCACGGGAAGGCCGTGCGTATCCCATCCGGCTTTTCGCTTCACCCGGAAGCCCTTCATGGTTTTGTAACGACAAAAAACGTCTTTCAAAGTGCGAGACAACACGTGGTGAATGCCGGGTAAACCATTAGCCGAAGGAGGACCTTCATAAAAAACAAACATCGGACACCCCTCGCGGTTGTCGATGCTTTTTTGAAAAACATCGAGTTCTTTCCAGCGCTCCAAGAGCGTTTTGTTCAACTCTGAAAGATCCAAACTCCGGTATTCGGCAAACTTCTTTTTCATTTATAAATATGATTTCCTTGAAAATCTTTTTTTGAGCAAGGCACAAAGTTACATAAACATTTACGAGTTGGCAAGCTGCACGGCAGCGACAGCAACGATTCCCGCCGTTTCCGTCCGGAGACGGTTGCTCCCCAGTGACACGGGCTGATAGCCTGCTTCAATGGCTTTTTGCACTTCTTCGGGACTAAAGTCACCCTCCGGGCCAATGAGTATGGTCGCATCTTCACCGCGACGGCAGACTTGTTGCAACAGGGGCTTGCTCCCATGATGACAGTGTGCTATGAAACGTGGCGAGGCAGCGTGACCCTGAAGCAAACGGTCAAAGCTGCACAACGGATGAAGTGTAGGGAAGTGCCTTCTCAGCGACTGTTTGGCCGCCGATACGATAATTTTCTCCAACCGTTCCGGCTTGATGTTCCTGCGTTCGGAATAACGGGAAACAAAAGGGGTGATTTCATCCACTCCCATCTCAGTCGCCTTTTCGACGAACCACTCCATCCGCTCCATGTTTTTGGTCGGGGCAATGGCCACGTGAAGACGAAAACCACGTCGGGCTGTCTCCGGGAGCTCTTCCACAATGTCAAACAGACATTTCTGAGGATGTGGATGAGTTATGGTCACGCGGAAAAGTCCTCCCCTGCCGTCGGTCACCAAAGCCGCATCGCCGGCCTGCAGGCGCAACACCCGCACGGCATGGCAGGATTCGTCGGCAGGCAACGCGTGGGCAATACGAATGTCGGGGGCATAAAACAGCGTGTCGGGAAGGCAACCAGACATAAGCGATTTCTTCAACGAAACGTGTTATTCTTCAATTCGCAGATTCCCCCGGTACAGACAAAACAATCCCGTGCACCCATCTCTAAACGTCCCCAAAACATGCCGGGCAAGAGGATGTGTTAGAGACTTCATGAGCTTTTTTGGCAAGACTCCGTCACTTCCCGCCGGCCTGCGTTTTCCCCCTTCTCTTGCGTACTAACGAAAATTTTGCTGCGTACT
>CAYPFZ010000056.1:0-4820 GCA_964410225.1 uncultured Paludibacter sp. | reverse complement strand
GCGGCCGAAAGAGTGTTTTTCAGAAGCGAGACGATGGTCATCGGGCCCACGCCGCCCGGCACGGGGGTGATGTAAGCACATTTGGGAGCCACTTCATCGAACTTCACATCGCCGCAGAGGCGGAAGCCTGATTTTTTCGACGGGTCGGGCACCCGGGTGGTACCCACGTCGATCACCGTGACACCTTCTTTGACCATGTCGGCCGTGAGGAAGTCCGGACGACCCAATGCCGCAATGATAATATCTGCCCGGAGACAAATCTCTTTCAGATTCTTCGTGAGCCTGTGGCACACCGTGACGGTGGCATCGCCGGGCCAGCCCTTCTGCATCATGAGCATGCCGGCCGGCTTGCCCACAATATTGCTCCGTCCGATGACCACACAGTTTTTGCCCGAGGTCTCTATGTCATACCGCCTCAACAGTTCGACTATCCCCAGCGGGGTTGCCGACACGTAGCAGGGAAGCCCTATGGACATACGTCCCACATTGATAGGATGGAAACCGTCGACGTCTTTCCTATAGTCGATGGCTTCTATGACTTTCCGGTCTGAAATGTGTCGGGGCAGGGGAAGTTGCACAATAAATCCATCCACCTCCGGGTCGGCATTCAGCTTGGCTATTTCAGCCAGCAACTCATCCTCGCTTATCGTGTCTTCAAAAGCGATGCGCGTGGAGGTAAACCCTACTTCTTCGCACGATTTCACTTTGCTTGCCACGTACGTTTCGCTACCACCGTCGTGGCCGACGATGATGACCGCCAAATGGGGACGCCTGTGCCCGGCGGCCAGCAGTCGTTTCACCTCTTCTGCGATTTCCGCCTTCATTTGGGCGGCGACCGCCTTTCCGTCAATCAGTGTGTACATTCTTCGTTGTATTTTACCTGTTTAATATATGCGCAGTTCGCGTCTCACACCACGTTGCGCCATACGGTGAACGCGACAATGAGAACCAGCACCACATAAATGGCACGCTCGCCGTACAGCCGGTTACGCCACTTCTGCATCCTCTCGTTCGGATTACGCAGCCGACCGAAAATGAACCCCACCAGCAAATAGGGGATGAAAAGCACCATCAAGGCATTTTGACGAAATGCCTCCGGCACATCGCCGTTAAGCAGGGCATGAACGGCTCGTTGTGACCCGCAACCGGGACAATCCCAGCCCGTCAGCAGCCTGACAGGACATTTTGGGAAAAACACATACCTTCCGGGGTCAAGCCGTGCATACACCCACAGCAAGACAACCAGCATGCCCGGCAGCACCAACCACTTCAAAAGATTGCGCATGGTTCGCCACGCCTGTTCTCATCAGCAAAACAGCCAACCAAACGGGACGATAGCCATTGCCACAATACACAAAAATATACAAATCGCGTATAAAAACAGGCCGATGCCTACTGCCCACCACGTAAACTTTTTGGCATTGGCCGAAGCCCGATATGCTCCCTCCACATCGCCGGCATTGAAGCGTGATTCCACGAGGCAGGAATTTACAATCCCCGCAATACCCACGGGGAAGAAGCAGAAAATGGTGGCCAGTATCGACCACAGCAAATACGAGTCGGGACGTTGAGCATGGGGCGGCCGTGAGGCCGAGTATGAAGTCTGACCCGGAGGTATTTGTTCGAACAGGTCTGTCAGTTCGGGTATGTTTTCCGCCCGAACCCAATCACGCATGCCTTCGCACCACACCAACGTTTCACGACTGAGCTCTCTTTTTCTCAATTCTTCCACCGTGAAAGGCCCGAGGGTAGCCGGGCCGTCTTTGTAAAAATACTGTCTCATAGTCTGTAAAGTACGAAAATTACAAATTGCCTGTTCCGCAACTTGAGGTTTCTGCAAAACCTCGTCAACCCGCGTTTCCCTCTTTCCCGTGTGTTGTAAGGCAGGAGATGCCGCTTAACGAAGTTCGGTGGAAGTCAAAGCACTTCATCACCGCTTCTTTCCTTTCATTTTCCCTTTTTGCAGGGTCATGGAGCGCATCATCTTGCTTGTCTGACCGAATTGTTTCAGCAGGCGGTTTACCTCTGCGATGGCCATGCCGCTACCGGCAGCTATGCGTGCCTTGCGGCTGCCGTTGATAACCGAAGGGTTGGCACGCTCGTAAGGGGTCATGGAGTGGATAATGGCCTCTACGCCTTTGAACGCATCCTCATTTAAATCAACGTTTTTCAAAGCCTTGCCCACACCGGGTATCATGGCGGCCAAGTCTTTGAAATCGCCCATCTTCCTTATTTGTTGTATTTGGGACATGAAATCGTTGAAATCAAATTGATTTTTGACGATTTTCTTTTGCAGTCGGCGAGCTTCCTCCTCGTCATATTGCTCCTGTGCCCGTTCGACCAAAGACACGATGTCGCCCATGCCGAGGATGCGGTCGGCCATGCGTTGGGGATGGAACACGTCGAGTGCATCCATCTTTTCGCCCGTACCGATAAACTTGATGGGCTTGTCTACCACCGAACGAATCGACAGGGCTGCCCCGCCGCGTGTGTCGCCGTCGAGCTTGGTGAGCACCACTCCGTCGAAGTCGAGGCGATCGTTGAACTCCTTGGCCGTATTCACGGCATCTTGCCCTGTCATGGCATCGACCACAAAGAGGATTTCCTGCGGTTGAATGGCCTGTCTGATGGCGGCTATCTCGCTCATCATCTCTTCGTCTACCGCCAACCGTCCCGCCGTGTCGACAATCACCACGTCGTTTTGGTTCTGCTTGGCATGTTTTACGGCGTTGATGGCTATCTGCACGGGGTTTTTACTCTCTTCTTCGGCATAGACAGGCAGATTGAGCCCGGCGGCCAACACTTTCAACTGCTCGATGGCGGCCGGGCGATAGACGTCGCAAGCCACCAGCAACGGGCGTTTCCCTTTTTTGGAACGTAACATGTTGGCCAACTTGCCGGAGAAGGTGGTTTTTCCCGAACCCTGCAAACCCGACATGAGCACAACGGCCGGGTTGCCCTTCAGGTTGATGTCGGCACTCGTGCCCCCCATCAACGCGGCCAGCTCGTCGTGCACAATCTTCACCATCAGCTGGTTGGGCTTCAACGAATGGAGCACATCTTGCCCCATCGCCTTTTCTTTGACCGATTCGGTGAAGGTTTTGGCGGTTTTGTAATTGACGTCGGCATCGAGCAATGCCTTGCGCACGTCTTTGAGGGTTTCCGCCACGTTTATCTCGGTGATTTTACCCTGACCTTTCAGTATCTTGAACGACCGCTCCAGCCGTTCGCTTAACGATTCGAACATGTCACTCGTGTGTATAAACTTGTTTTTAGGATGAACCTTTCCGCAAGCGGAGGCTCTGCAAGCGCGCATGCCGCCCTTTGGGTATGCGACAACTTGCACTGTTTCCAATCGACAAAAATAATTAAATCAACAGATATGGCAAAACCTCTTCTGCCTGCGACCTTAGCACAGAATCCTGTGGCAAGTATATTGAATGCCGAAAATTCCTTGGAAAAAGCTTTGCCTGTATTCTCCCTTTATCCGATACAATATTCCCAATACTCTTCACCCGTTGGCGGAATTATAGTCAAAAGCAAAGATTGCTTTCACGGAAATTCTATATATTTGCGCTTGATAAAACATGAAACAAATCACAATCCCCATATATCTATGAAAACAACATTAAGTGTTAGCTTGGCAATTCTTGCCATAAGCCTTGCCTCGTGTACAAACAAAAAGCAGTCGGAAAATATCCAAGTCCCATCATTCCCTTACGAATCTTATCTTGTACAAATTCAGGAAAACGGCTGTCCCCCGATAATTGGCGACGATGGAAACGGATTTAATGCAATAAGCCATAAAATCCGTTATCCTGAGATACCCGACACTCTTAACCTTAGCCCCTTCGCAGACAGTTTACTACTCATGTACAACACGTGCTTGGCGTTTAACACAATGGCATACGATGTCAGCACGGCTGAACGGTATATGGAAGAAGATGACACTCTGCGTATCAATCATGCTAATGCCCTTGACTCAATAAACCTGTCTGGGATAAGAGACAAGGAAATTCGTGATGCTCTTATGGCTTGCAGTAAGAAAGTAGCCGAATATATAAAAAGCGGCATAATTACAAATGTACAAGAAACCTCAGAAGTCAGTACGTTCCATGAATTGTTTAACCGATTCTGTGATTCGTTTTTAGAAGCTCATCTATCTGAAGCTGAATTTGACCCATCAACCGTCCTTGAAAATTACGAAGAGATACATCAGAAGGCTATAACAGACACGCTCTCGTATCGGCAGGAGCTGTTGAAAAGAGTATGCGGTGAAGTTGACTTTCAGAAAAAGTGTGTTTTAGCTCGTGAATTTGCATACGCCAATTATAGAAATCCGGCAGGGGATGACAGAGAGCTAATTGCAGTTATAGACCCGATTCTGCGTACCAACAATTATTCTCCGCTGTTAGGTGAATTGTGGCTGATATGGCGAACCGCTTTACAGGCACATGTATTTGGAAGCATAAGTAACTATGGCGCCATGTATAATCTATTCTATAACGACATGAGGAATCGTGTTGCGCTACAGTATATCACTCATCTAAATTCGCATCCATCAGACAAAGTGGCGTTTGATAAATTTTGCGAACTCGCCTTTAAGCACAATATAACTCGCAATAGCCGTTGTTTGATTGGCAACAATTCGTTTTTGGATCAGATGTCAATATACGAGGGAATACGGTATGGAATAAGTAATACTCAAAACAATGAAGACTAAACCTTGGCAAGGCATTGGGAAAGGGAACGGATGCACGTGTCAGGACAGCGTGCCGCAAGCGACAGTGCGCCCTGCAAGCTGACGATTTCGAGGATGC
>CAYPFZ010000055.1:1393-9456 GCA_964410225.1 uncultured Paludibacter sp. | reverse complement strand
AGCCTCGAGAGGGATTTTTCCGGCGAGTCAGAGAGGCTTTGTGACAGCCCATGGTGGGGTCGCACCTACATGAAGGATGAATGTGTTTTTCCCTTTCTTGACGACAGCGATACAAGAAAAGGGGGTGCTTCGAATCCTGTGTTTCGATGCACCCCCTTTTCTTGTTGCCCGGAAGGCAAGCCTATGCTGTCTTGGACAGCTTTTTGAGTTCGTCTGCCGTCACCTCTTTCTCGATCACCTTCACAGCCGACTTCACGGCTGCAAGTACCTTGATTTCTGTCACCTTATCCACTACATCGCGCAAGGCTTCTTCATTTTTCAGCTTTTCCTTCACGTAGCCGTCCAACAAATCGTCTTTCACATTCGTCACGCCGTGCAGGGAGAAGTGATCGCGAGCTACTTCGCGGGCGTAAGCCTCTATTTCAGCCGTTTCCACTTTCACGTCGTAGGCCTTTGCCAGCTTGTCTCTTATCAATCGCCATTTGAGGTCGTCAATAATCCTGGGGTAGCTGTTTTCCAGCTGTTCTTCCGTCATCTCTTCGTTTTTGTGAAGTAACCATCGTTTGAGGAAGGCATCAGGGAAAGTAGCACCGTCTATTTTTTTCAGCAACATGCGGCGCACTTCAAGCGAGAATCTATATTCGCTTTCTTCTCTCAGCATCTTTTCCACACCCTCTTTTATCTTGACACGGAAAGCGGCTTCGTCTGTCACGACCCCCTCGCCATACACTTTGTCGAACAACTCTTGGTTAATTTCGGCTTCGAGGTGGCGGGTAATTTCTGTGATGGTGATTTGGCAGTCGGCATCGAATTTTTCGGCAGCTTCTTTCTTGATGTTCAGCAGCGATTCCACTTCGAATTCGTAGCCTAAGGTTTTTTTAGGGTTGAATGTGATGGTATCTCCCAGCTTGGCCCCAACGAATCGCTTCCTCGTCTCCTCATCAACCATGTAGTCGGGGATAAGGGTGGCACTTTTCACGTGCAGGCCGCCTTCTTTCACCCGGCCGTCTTCCAGTTCGCGCAGCTCGCCTTTTACCACGTCGCGGAGTTCGACCGTTTCCACCTGCACGTGTTTCCCGTAACGGGAAGCGTATGATTTCACCCGACTGTCAATCATTTTTTCTTCAACGGTAATGTTATACCACACGACTTCATCTTTTTTCGTGACGTTGATTTCAAATTCGGGGGCAATGGCCACATCGAAGGCAAAATCAAAATCTTCCTGCGTGTCGAAATCTATCTCCGGCTGCTCCGTTTCGTTGGGAAGAGGTTCACCCAAAACATGGATTTCATTGTCATACAAATAATCATAGAGACTATCCGACACAAGCTTGTTTATTTCCTCGGCCAGCACAGACTTGCCATACAGCTTCTTGATCAGGTTGAGTGGTACCATCCCCGGACGGAAGCCCGGCATGTTCGCCTTTTTACGGTAGTCGCGCAGGGTTTTGTCCACTTTTTCTGCATAATCGGCCTTTTCCACGTGGATCGTTACAACCGCATTGTTTGCGTCGAGTTCTTTCTTTGTTACGTTCATGATGATAAAAAAGTGTGATACGGAAAACCAACCGTCTGCTTAGGAGCGCGCAAAGATACACAAACTCGTCCACATACAGACAGAAAATCGGACGGAATAATACAAACCGTTGAAAATGAAAGACAATGTACGGCTTCGTGCTCTGTCTCTCCCGAGGAATTGGGAGGATAAGTCCTACTCATTGACAGCCCTTTTTGCTGCTTGCTTACGCAGCAGAAGGGGAAAAGTTAAGGCACAGAAACTCGAAAAACGGCATTTTTCGAGCCTTTGTATCAGGTCAAAGCAAGACAGATGACAGGGCGGAAAGAAAAACGTCCTCTTTCTGTTGTTAGTTTGTTGTCCTTTTGAAACGCTCAGCAAATCAATATACTAAAGTTAGTTTTTAAATTTTCTCCAACAAAATAAAGCCCGTTTTCCCGCGTTTACTATTGGAAAGACATACGTATATTTGTTGCAAGGTGCGTCCCCTTAAATGAAATCGAGATATTACCTATTACTGTCTTTGCTGCTTACCGTCTTGCTTGCCGTCGGGCAAAATAGGGTGCGTGTTTACGGATATGTGATCGACACCGGCAACCGGGGTTTGGAGTTTGCCAATGTCTATTTGGAGAACACCACCATCGGTACGAGCACCAACAGGAACGGGTATTATGAAATAGAGGCGGAAATACTCGATTCGGCCGTCATTGTCTTCTCCATGTTGGGCTACGAGACGCTGCGACACACCCTGCGCCCGACAGAGCGCGTATTGCACCTCACGGTGGAGCTGCCTGCCACGTTCACCGAAATAACCGGCGTCGACGTGGTGGCGCAACGCGTCCGTACTTCGACCACGGAAGTGCTCGACCCGTCGAAATACCGACTCATGCCCAACGCCACCGGAGGCATTGAGTCGCTGCTGCTCACCTTCACGGGCGTGAGCTCAAATAACGAGCTCAGCTCACAATACAACGTGCGGGGCGGCAGTTACGACGAAAACATTGTCTACATCAACGGAATAGAAGTATACCGCCCTTTGCTCATACGCTCCGGGCAACAAGAAGGCTTGAGTGTCATTAATCCTGACATGGTGGAACAGGTAGCCTTCTCGTCGGGCGGTTTCAACGCCGAATATGGTGACAAGATGTCGTCGGTGCTTGACATCACATACAAGAAGCCGCAGCAATTCGAATCGACTGTGTCGTTGAGCCTGCTCGGCGCATCGGCCTACGTGGGTACGGCAAGCGACAGGTTTACCCAAATGCACGGCATGCGCTACAAGACCTCGGCCTATCTGCTTGGTACACTCGACACGGAAGCAGAATACCGCCCGAACTTCCTCGACTATCAGACGTACATGACCTACCGCATCAACCCGGAATGGGAATTGACCTTTCTGGGCAATTTCTCGCAAAACTCCTATCAGTTTGTCCCCGTCACCCGTGTGACCCGTTTCGGCACCTACAGCGTGGCCCGCGAGTTGACAATTTACTTCAGCGGTCAGGAGGAAGACCTGTTTCGAACCGCCTTCGGCGCACTGACCCTTAACTACATGCCGCAAAACAATCTGAAGTTGAGTCTGCTGGCATCGACCTTTCACACCAACGAACGCGAAACGTATGACATCTCGGGGCAATACATTCTGGGAGAAGTGAAAATGGAGTTGGACGAAGCCGACAAACAAGGCGATGTGTTAGGTGTGGGCAATTATCACGAACATGCTCGCAACCGGCTGCAAGCCACCGTGGCCAACATCGGGCACCAAGGGCAATACCAAAAAGACGGCCACAGCCTCAAATGGGGCATCAGCGGACAGATGGAGCGTATCGACGACAAAATCAGCGAATGGGAGCTGCGCGACTCGGCCAACTACTCCCTACCCTACGTGTCAGAACGCATGCAGCTGTATGAAAACCTGAAGTCGGACGTGGAGATGCTCTCATGGCGAGGACAGGCCTACCTGCAAGACACATACCGACTCGATGCCAACGCGGGGCGCTTTACCTTCACGGGCGGGGTGCGTGCCAACTACTGGAGCTTCAACCGCGAATTGCTGGTCAGTCCGCGCCTGTCGATGGCTTTCGTGCCTCACTGGGAGCGTGATTTTAGTTTCAGATTTGCCACCGGGGTGTATTACCAAGCTCCGTTTTACAAAGAGCTGCGCGACACGGTGACCGACGCACTGGGAAATGTGTCGGTACAACTCAACCAAGACATCAAGGCACAACGCTCGCTCCATTTCGTGCTGGGCGGCGACCACTATTTTCGTGCATGGGGAAGGCCGTTCAAGTTCACCACCGAAGCCTATCTCAAATTGGCCGACCGCGTGATTACCTACACGCTTGACAACGTGAACGTACGCTATTCCGGTCGCAACGACGCCATCGCCTACACGGCAGGCATCGACTTCAAGCTGTTCGGCGAACTGGTACCGGGCACCGACTCGTGGATCAACTTCTCGCTTATGCGCTCACGCGAAAAAATCGTGGATGGCAGCACCTACACGAAACACACGTATGACGAATCGGGAACGCTTGTCGGCACTGAAGAAGTGCAACACGGATGGCTGCCGCGCCCCAACGAGGCGCGCTACGCCTTCTCACTGCTGTTCCAGGACTACTGGCCCACGAATCCGAAATACAAAGTGCAGCTGAAATTCATCCTCAGCGACGGACTCCCCTTTGGCGTGCCCGGCAGCGTGGAATATCGCGCCATGTCGCGCCTGAGCCCCTACAACCGTGTCGACATCGGTGCTTCGCGCGGATTCATCAAAGGAAAAGACAATTTCATGTCACGCCCGTTCTTCAAACACATCGAAAGTATCTGGCTCAACATAGAAGTATTCAACCTGCTGGACTACAATAACGAAAACTCCATGTATTGGGTATCCGACGTGTATGGACAGGAATGGGCGGTACCCAATTATCTCACGGGACGACAAATCAACTTCAAAATCATCGTCGATTTCAAATAAGCGGAACGGATTGCCTTTCGAATCCCCCTTCCGCTACGTACTAACCCGGCAAAATTTTCGTTAGTACGCAGCCGGAGCTGCGTAAGCACCCGGCAAAAGGGTTGTTGCGAAGAGACAAGGAAAGCGCGCTTTTATACTGATAATAAGCCCGTTTATACAAAACAGAAAAAGCGAGGGAGTGGAAGTCGGGTATCAATAGCGGAACATGCCCGCTTCGCTTTCGATGCGCAACTCCCGCTTGTCGGCTTCTTCACATCGTCCAACGATTTGCGCCTCGACGCCAAACGAGCGGGAAATGTCTATCGCGGTGGTGGCATGAGGCTCAGGCAGGTAAATTTCCATGCGATGACCCATGTTGAACACTTTGTACATCTCCTCCCAACTCGTGCCGGATGCCTCCCTGATGATGCGAAAGAGCGGCGGTATGGGGAAAAGGCTGTCTTTGACCACTCTAATGCGGTCGACAAAGTGGAGAATTTTTGTTTGCGCTCCGCCCGAACAGTGCACCATGCCGTGGATGTATGGTCGCAACTCTTGTAGTATTTTTTTGATGACCGGGGCATACGTCCGTGTGGGCGACAGTACCAGCTTACCGGCATCCACGCCCAACTCTTCGATGGCATCTGTCAGGCGGTAAGGCCCTGCGTAGGCCAGTGCTTCGGGCATGGCGGTGTCGTAACTCTCCGGGTATTTGGCAGCCAAATAATGATTGAACACATCGTGTCGCGCTGAAGTCAGTCCGTTGCTGCCCATGCCCCCGTTGTAGTTTTTCTCGTAGGTGGCCTGCCCGGTGGACGAGAGCCCCACTATCACGTCGCCGGGGCAAATGCGGGCATTGTCAACCACTTCGGAGCGAAGCATGCGGCAGGTCACCGTGCTGTCGACGATGACGGTGCGCACCAAATCGCCCACGTCGGCCGTTTCTCCTCCGGTGGGATAGACAGATACCCCTAACCGGGTCAGCTCTTCGGCCAGCTCGTTCGTGCCGTCAATGATAGCCGAGATGACCTCACCCGGCACCAACCTTTTGTTGCGCCCGATGGTGGACGAAAGCAGAATGTTGTCTGTTGCTCCTACGCAAAGCAAGTCGTCCACATTCATGATGAGCGCATCTTGCGCAATGCCTTTCCACACCGACAAGTCGCCCGTCTCGCGCCAATAGACGTAAGCCAACGACGATTTTGTTCCGGCACCGTCGGCATGCATGATGTTACACCAGTCCGGATTGCCGGCAAGATAATCGGGCACTATCTTGCAGAACGCTTTTGGAAAAAGTCCCCTGTCAAGGTGTCTGATGGCGTGATGCACATCTTCTTTGGAGGCAGAGACACCTCTTTGCTTGTATCGTTCGTCGCTCATGTAGGGATGGATTGCTTTGGTAACGGCACAAAAGTACGAAAAAGCGGTTAGAATCTCACGGTTGCTTTGGCGCGCCAGGAACGTCCCGGCATTGGGAAACCCCGTACCACTTGGTAGTTGTTGTCTCCAAGATTAAGGACTTCGACTGTGGCAGCTATCGTGATGGCGGGCAGGCGAAACTCTCTCGATGCCGAAATGCCGTGGTCGAAATAGCCCTCCAAACGGTTGGCGGGGTAGTTCTGCGTGAAAGTGTAGCGGTGTCCCGACCAAATGAGCGAATAGGCTACATCCACCCATCGCGTCTCTACTCCGGCGCGCGCCGAGCCCGACACACGGGGTGTATAGGGAATTTGATGCCCGTAAGTGTAGGGATCGTCGGGGTCGGTTACGTTCAAAGCACGCTGGTAGGTGTAGGACGCACCGACCGACAAGTCTACTTCTGTTGCCACATGCAGACTCACCTCACCCGCAAGGTCAAAACCCGTGGTCGACACTTTCCCATAATTCACCATGCTCCACAAGAAGATGTCTTTTTTGCTTGGAAGAGCCACTATCTTGTTGTCCACATCGTTGTGGTAGGCATCGAGCGTGAGACGAAGATGCGGCACGAAGCGTCCCCACTGCGCGGCGTAAGTCAGCCCGATGTTATACTGTCGCGTTTCTTCGGGGTCAAGTTGCACATTGCCCACGTTCGTGTAATATAAGTCGTTGAATGTAGGCAGACGAAAAATCTCCTTATACGAAACCCTCAGTCTGAGGTCGTATCTCCCGAAAGGTTTGATCGACAGGGCTGCATAGGGCGAGAAACGACAATGTTGTTCTGCCGCATCGCCCTGCTCTACCTGTTCGTCAACCAAGGTATTGAGCAGACTCGCGCAGGCCTGCAACCAAGTGTTGGTGTATTTGATTGCCACCGCCGTGAGCAATGAATAGCGTGTGGGTTGGGAGAAGCCCACAAGGTCTGATTGCATCGTGTTGACAGCGCCGTCGGTTGCCACAGAGAGCGAGAAGCCCGACATCAAGCGGCAGAGAGCCGTGGCTGAAAGGTAGTATTCCTGTTGGGCATAGTGATTGTCTTGCATGCCCGTGCTTCCCAAGTAGCCTGTGTCAAGATAGCGCATGTTGCTGTTGTGATACTTCGCATTGGCTTGCAAAGCCCACCGATTGGAAAAGTCGCGCCGATAGTGAGCCTGGGCGAAAAACGTGTTGTCCCATGTCCGTTGGTTGGTGTTTTGTTGAGGATTGTAATACGTCACACTTCCCGGAAGCCCCCTTTGCGAGTGAAAGTAATAGGCTTTGGCCGAGAGCGTACTCTCATCAGGCAGGTCGGCGCGAACCGTGCCTTCTATTCTCAGATTCTGCACGTCGGTGTTTTCGCGACGCAGAGTAACCACTTCATCATCTATATTGTTTCCATAAGTATATTCAAACGGATAGTCGCCTTTTGTATAAAGATACTCTCCCCCTAAGGTGGCCGAAAGTCGTGGTGCGAGGCTGCCGTTGAGCGTAAAGGAGGGATTGACCAGCGAGAACGACCCTGTGCGTAACGATGCCCTCCCGTTGACGCGCTCACCGGGAGCAAACGAGGGCGTGCACGATTGGATGTTCAACACAGAGGCAGAAGCAAAACTGCGTGCAGGCTGAAAAATATCGTCACTCTGTCCGCTGACAAGCGAAATCGTTTCTACGTCGTCAAGCGAAAACCGCCCGATGTCTATCTGCCCTGTCTGCACGTCGCTCACTGCCACACCATCGTAGATTACGGCCGTGTGATTGGCACCTAAACTTCGCACCGAGACGGTTTTCAGTCCGCCCACACCGCCGAAATCTTTGACTGCCACTCCGGAAAAATGTTTGATCGCATCAGCCGCCTGCATGGCATTCATTCGGCTCAGGTTGTCGGAAGTTGCCACCTGTAGCGGTGCGGCCGAACGGACTTGATGATCGGCGTGAGAGGTGACCATCACTTCGGGGATGTCATACGAAGGCAACGTGTCTCTCTCTGCAGACACCGGCGGCTGCGCTGCCAACGGAAACACCACGCACAAGCAGAACCCTGCCACCCGACTTCTACTATGAAATATCGTTTCTTTCAAGGCGGCACAAAGGTAGGAAAGTCCGAGAGCAAAACGTTTGGTTTTTGTTTTATTTGTCGGGTAATTTGTGGCCTCAAGACCCAAAAGATGCTTCCACCGCTTCCTTTGCCACCCCCTT
>CAYPFZ010000055.1:0-1293 GCA_964410225.1 uncultured Paludibacter sp. | reverse complement strand
TACAGACAGACCGTCGTACAGGCTTCTTCTTCAAGCGGATACCTGTTTTGCAACGAGCTCTTCCCGAAAGTCCCGGCCGGGGTCATGTCGGGTGTGGGGAAACCGCAACGCTTTACCTAATCGAAAAAAACATCTGATTGGTCTAAAAGTGTTGAGAGTGACGTATGATAAAGGTGTAACTTCGCGCGCAAAATGCGTTTGTTTCTGCATATTGAGAGATGAAGGAAAGAAGGCGACAAGTGATTTGGGCCAACGCGTTGGTGTGGATATTTCTTTATCTGCTCCCCTTTATATTCTGGAAGAACGAATACGGCGATTTGGTGCGCATGGCCTGGAAGAATGCCATTGTGCTGGTTAATTGTTTGTTCGTATTCTATTTCAACTATTATTGCCTCACCGAGCGGCTGTTGTTTCGCCAAAAGACGAGCGGCTTCCTGTTGGCGAATTTCGGAGTAATCACCTTGTGTTCGGCTTTGATGCTCACGATAAAACTGTTAGCGCAAGACGACCGCATTGAGTTTGGGGGCCTTATCAGTAATTTTGCCGCATGCGTCGTGTTGCTGACGCTTCTTGCGGTGGTCAGTACGCTTTCCAAGGCCATCATAAAATGGATTGACACGGAGAAGCAGCTGCACGAGGAGAAGCAGCGCCGTAAAGAAGCGGAACTGATTAACCTCAAACAGCAAATCAATCCGCACTTTTTCTTCAACACGCTGAACAACATTTATGCCCTGATAGCCATTCATCCGGAGAAGGCACAAGACGCTGTGTTGGAATTGAGCAGGCTGATGCGTTATGTGTTAGACGAGAACAGCAGCCATTTTGTCCCCTTGTACAGGGAGGTGGATTTCGTACGCAACTACGTGGGGCTGATGCGCATCCGCTTGACAGACAACATTGACGTGCAAACCCGGATAGATGTGCCGGCCGACTGCAAAAAGCAAATCGCGCCGATGATTTTCATTTCGCTGATCGAAAATGCCTTCAAACACGGCATCAGCCATGTACATCCCTCGTTTGTTCACATCAACATCCGCTTGCAGGACGACCGCATCGTGTGCAAAGTCAGTAACAGCAATTTCCCGAAAAACAAAGTCGACAAGAGCGGTTCGGGCATAGGGCTGGAAAACCTGCGTCACCGCCTTGAGATATTGTATCCGAATAAATACACCCTTCGGAACGAAGTGGAGGGCAACAGCTACGTCAGCGAGTTGGTTGTCCCCTTGATGTGAATGAGGCGACGGCAAGAAACGCCGCAAAGTAAATACTCATAAAGCGTGTTATGACCCTTTC
>CAYPFZ010000054.1:3211-9648 GCA_964410225.1 uncultured Paludibacter sp. | reverse complement strand
AGGATTGGGCCACTGACAACTTCAACCCGGCATGGACTTCGGTTGACAATGACGGAGCCATAATAGGCGGTTTCGACTCCTATTCCTTCCCCTTAGAGTTCCAGCAGGCCGGAATCTTTGTGTTCAATCCGTCACAGACCACGCCTTCCTTGTTGGATGCTCAACCTACAGCCATAGCCCCGCACGGTGGCGATCGTTTTGGTGCAAGCATCTATTCAATCTATGGCTACGCCAATGATGACTGGTTGATTTCGCCCAAATTGCTTCTGCCTGAGGATGATGCCAAGATGAGTTTCTATGTGAAGTCCTACACCGCAGATTACGGCTTGGAACGGTACAACGTGCTGGTATCGGAAACAGACAACAGTCTGGACAGTTTCGTGCAGATCGGATCTACCCGCACGGCTCCCGATACCTGGACCTTGGTTGAGGTTGATTTGGCTGATTACGCCGGGCGGGAAGTGTACTTGGCCATCCAGTGTGTTTCTGAATATGTCTTCTTGTTCATGATTGACGATATTGTGGTCAGCAAGCCGGCTTCTGACTCAGGCTTAAGCAATGAGGTTGTGCTGCAAAAACAGTTGAGCATCTATCCGAACCCGGCCACTGAAATTATCCGCATCCTCTCCACCGGCGTGCAGATCGATCAGGTATCAATCCAAAACCTGTCAGGTGCATTGGTATATGAAAGCGCGTCCGGCCTGAACAGGACGGAATTCAGATACAATGTATCCGGCTTGAGCGCAGGCGTTTATCTTGCTAAGGTGAAGACGGAGCAGGGTACGGTTACACTGAAATTCATAGTCAAGTAGCATGCAGCGGCATAATCCCGAAGCGGGATTATGCCGCGCCACTATACGGCAGAACAACGTCACCGGGAGCTGTCTGATTCGGGTGCACATTTCGGGTGCACATCGTTCCGGGCAGCTTTCGGTGACGTTGTCTTTTTATCAAAACCATTGAGCTGCGGCAGACAGTTCGTTTGGTTGCCCGATAGGAGACCTCTGCAAAACATTGTGGTATAGATTTGCCCGGAAATTTAACACGAAAAACTTTCGGTTCTCGTTTTTATTACATATTTTTGAACGAACCGTAAAAACGGTTTACAAAACGTAAAACAACGAACCGTAATAGTTTTAATTTCACCACGATGAAAAGCCAAAACAAATCCAGACTGAAAGCATTGGGGATAGACCTTGCCACCATCTTTTTCGTATGGATAGTGGTTTATCTGTTTTCCGAACTTTTTTTCAAGACACACGTCCATCATTTCTTTCGCCATCAACTGAGGATGGCCATGCTCTTTTCCTTTTTTTTATGTAAGGATCTCATTCACGGGCAGAGCATAGGAAAAAGAATCTGTCATCTGAAAGTGGTGAGTGACAAAGGGAAGAGCGTGAATCCCTTCGTTTTGTTTTTCAGGAATGTTTTTGTTGTCATTTTCTTTGTGGAAATCATTTTCCTCATTAGCGGGAAGAAGCGCACCGGTGACATCGTTTTCAACACCTCGGTCGTGCCGGTGTCAGAAAAGAATCCGCCGGTGACACTGCGCCAAGTCATTTGCTGGGTGGCGTTTTTCATTGGCAGCATTGTGGCTTATTTCCTGTTGGCCTACGTGTTGATAAGGGTGGCGAAGGTGCTGTAAAGGCGGCCGGGTGGAGGCGAGCCGTTGCGTCATGCCTCCCCGGGCAGGATGCTTCGGACGTGTGTAATGGAAAAATAAAAAAATACGGGACTCCGAAGAATCCCGTATTTTTATTTTTGCACTGTTTTTATCGTGCCGATTGCCGGGCAAGTGCAGTGACAGACAAAGCGTAAGAGCTCACACGCGCTTGCCGGGTGGCTGCTACAACACTCCTTGAGCCAACATGGCTTTGGCCACTTTCAGGAAGCCTGCCACATTGGCACCCTTCATGTAGTTGATGTAGCCGTCGGCTTCGCGACCGTACTTCACGCACTGGTCGTGGATGTCGCTCATTATCCGCTGCAGCTTAGCGTCCACTTCTTCCGCCGTCCAAGAAAGGTGCATGGCGTTTTGAGTCATTTCAAGCCCAGAAGTAGCCACACCGCCTGCGTTTACGGCCTTACCGGGTCCGTACATGACGCGGTGTTTCAGCAACAAATCAATGGCTTCGGGCGTGCAACCCATGTTGGAAATTTCACTCACGCATATCACGCCGTTGTCGATCAGACGTTGGGCATCTTCGCCATTCAGCTCGTTCTGGGTGGCACATGGCAGCGCAATGTCAACTTTCACTTCCCACGGGCGACGGCCTTCGAAGAACGGCACTCCGTATTTCTCGGCATAGGGTTTCACCACGTCATTGCATGTGGCACGAAGTTCCAGCATGTAGTCTATCTTTTCGCCGGAGATGCCATCTTCGTCGTATACATAGCCGTCGGGACCTGAGATGGTAACCACCTTCGCGCCTAATTCGGTCGCTTTCAGAGCGGCACCCCATGCCACATTGCCGAAACCTGACAAGGACACGGTTTTTCCTTTCATGTCATAACCGGCCGTCTCCAACATCTGTTTAACAAAGTAAAGGCCTCCGAACCCCGTTGCTTCAGGACGGATGAGTGAACCGCCAAATTCTAAATTCTTACCCGTAAGCACGCCGGTGTTCTCACGAGCCAGCTTTTTGTACATTCCATATATATAGCCCACTTCGCGCGACCCTACGCCGATGTCGCCGGCCGGTACGTCGGTGTCGGGACCCAAGTGACGCCACAACTCGAGGATGAACGATTGGCAAAAACGCATCACTTCGGCGTCAGACTTGCCGCGGGGGTCGAAATCGGAACCGCCTTTACCGCCACCCATAGGCAATGTGGTCAGGGCATTCTTGAATATCTGCTCGAAACCGAGGAACTTCAGAATCGAAAGATTTACAGACGGATGGAAGCGGAGACCGCCCTTGTATGGACCTATCGCATTGTTGAACTGAACGCGATAGCCAAGATTTACTTGCACCTCGCCGCGGTCGTCAACCCAAGGCACTTTGAATGAGAAAATACGATCGGGCTCAACAAGGCGTTCGGCAATTTTTGCCTTTTCAAACTCCGGATGCTTGTTGTATTCTTCCTCGATGGTAGACAACACTTCGCGCACTGCCTGCAAATACTCTTGTTCACCGGGGTGCTTCGCTTCGAGCGAACAAATAAGCTTTTCGATATTCATAAAACTACTATTTAAATGATGGTTAGCATCTCGTCTTAATTCTGACTTTTTGGTAGCAAATCAACAGGGAATGTGTCTCTTATACCAATATGAAAGCACATAAAACCCCAACAAAATCCTAATAATCCGTCGTTTTATACGACCCTGCAAGTTTATGGTTTTTATTCTGCATAATCAAACTTTTTGATGTATTTTTGAACACGTTTTTTTGAAAACGAGCCTACGTAAGACGTCTTCTGCTGCGTACTAACGGAAATTTTGCTGCGTACTAACGCGCCGCGGGCGGCTCGCCGGTGTGTGCTCTCTTGTTGCCTTGCAAAAAGATACAATGTTCGCCGTAGCGGCTGACCTGTCGTTCGCAACACAGGCTCCGAAGGCGCGGCAAGAATCGAAATATTATCCGTATGAGTAAATTAAGTATCAAGAAACTGTATTTTAAGGATACGTCGTTTGCCAACCTGATGAGGCATCGCATTTACAACGTGTTGCTCTATGCGAGTAAATACGATGCGTTTGCCTTGGAGGAAGACGGGCGTATCGACGAACTGCTGTTTAAGGAATATACGGCGCTCAATCTGCGTTATGCTCCGCGTTTTACGCTCGTTTCAACCGAAGAGGAAGCCAATGAGGAACTGCGCGAACACTCGTTTGACCTCATCATATCCATGCCGAGCGGCGACAGTATCAACCCGTTCGAATGGGCTAAGAAAATCAAGCAGGCCAACCCGGAAGTGCCCATTGTGATTCTGACTCCGTTTTCCAAATCAGTGTCGAAACGGATTGCCAAAGAAGACCTCAGCGCCATAGATTATGTGTTCAGCTGGTTGGGGAATGCTGACATCCTCTTGGCTATCATCAAGTTGATTGAGGACAAGATGAACGTGACGGGAGATGTGGCCTCGGTGGGGGTGCCGGTCATCCTTTTGGTGGAAGATGCCATCCATGTGTATTCATCGCTCATACCGAGACTATATAAATATGTATTCACCCAGTCGCGCTCTTTCATGACTGAGGCACTGAACGACCACGAGCAAATGCTCCGCATGAGGGGACGACCCAAGATACTTTTGGCCAGAACGTACGAGGAAGCCATGGACATCTACAAGACGTTCAAAAACAATGTGCTGGGTGTCATCACGGATGTGAGTTTCCCGAGAAACGGAAAATGTGAGAAAACGGCCGGCATCGAACTGGCAAGAGCCATCAGAAAGCAAGACAAATACCTGCCCATCATTGTTGATTCGTCGGATGTGGAAAACAAGGCCGCCGTAGATACCATACCGAGGGCGACATTCGTCAACAAGAGCTCGAAGAACGTACACAACGAAGTCAGAGAGATAATCACCGAATATTTCGGTTTCGGAGATTTCTCGTTTGTCAATCCGTGCACCAAACAAGTTGAATATCGCATCAAAAACTTGCGGGACTTGCAGGAGAATCTCCACAACATAAGTGATGCCAGCCTGCTGTATCACGTGTCGCGCAACGACGTGTCGCGTTGGTTGTATTCCAGGGCGTTATTCCCACTGGCCGAGTACTTGGGAAGCGTCACAATAGCCGATGGGGAGACGGTAGACATGGAAAAGCTGCGCCGGTTCATCCTGAACGCCATCGAGCAGTATCGCCTCTTCAAGAACAGGGGCGTGGTGGCCGTGTTCCGACGCGACCGCTTCGACCGCTATTCCAACTTCGCCCGAATAGGCGACGGCTCCATGGGTGGGAAGGGGCGCGGTCTGGCCTTTATCGACACGATGCTCAAACGCAACGAGGAGAAGTTCGAAGACTTGAAACGCACCCAGATAACCATACCCAAGACGGTGGTGCTCTGTACGGACAAATTCACCGAATTCATGGAGAGAAACCGGCTGTATCAAGTGGCTTTGTCAGACATTCCTGACGAGGAAATCCTCCGCCATTTCCTTCACGCCCACCTGCCGGGAGACATCGTGGCCGACTTATCGGTGTTCCTCACCACCATCAGGTCGCCCATTGCCGTGAGATCGTCCAGCTTGCTTGAAGATTCGCATTACCAGCCTTTTGCCGGCATTTACTCTACCTACATGGTGCCCTACGACCCTTCAAGCCATGACAACACGCTGCGCATGCTGTGTGAGGCTGTCAAGGCCGTATACGCATCAGTCTATTATCGCGATAGCAAGGCCTACATGATGGCCACAAAGAACGTCATCGATGAGGAGCGCATGGGCATCGTGCTGCAAGAGGCTGTGGGGAATGTCTGTGGCACACGCTTCTATCCTTCGTTTTCAGGCGTGGCTCGTTCGCTCAACTACTACCCCATTGGTGCAGAAACGCCCGAAGACGGCATAGCGAACATCGCCGTGGGATTGGGAAAGTACATCGTCGACGGAGGGATTTCTCTGCGCTTTTCGCCGGCCTATCCGGCCAACGCCTTGCAAACCAGTACGCTCGAGATGGCCTTACGCGAAACGCAGACCTGGTTCAACGCACTCGACTTGAGCAATACCAACTTCGTACCGCAGGTAGACGATGGGTGCAACCTGCTGAAAGTAACCGTACAGGAAGCCGCTTCTGACGGCACGCTTCACTACATTGCTTCCACTTTCGACATCCATAACCAGGTGCTTCACGACAGCCTTTACGAAGGAGGGCGAAAAGTCATCACATTCGCCAACATCCTCCGACACGAGGTGTTTCCCCTGGCCGAAATCCTGAAACGGGTGTTGCGCATATCCCAATACGAAATGGGACGCGCCATTGAAATAGAATTTGCCGTCAACCTCGACTATACCGGTCAAGGCGCACACACCTTCTATCTGCTCCAAATCCGCCCCATCGTCGACACGAAAGAAGTAATCACGGAAGACATCGGCGCCATTGCCGAAGAACACACCATCATCACCTGCCGCAACGCATTAGGTCACGGCATCACGACCAACATTGCCGATGTCATCTACGTGAAGCCCGAAACTTTCAACGCCGCGAAAAGCCAATCGATCGTGCATGAAATCGAAAGGCTCAACCGGAAGATGATAGACGAAGACCGCCACTATGTGTTGGTGGGGCCCGGGCGATGGGGTTCGAGCGACCCCTGGTTAGGCATCCCGGTGAAATGGCCGCATATAAGCAACGCCCGCCTCATCGTAGAGTCGGGATTGGAGAACTATCGCATCGACCCCAGTCAAGGCACTCACTTCTTCCAAAACCTGACTTCGTTCGGCGTGTCGTATTTCACCATCAACCCGTTCATGGCCGACGGCAGTTACGACACGTCGTT
>CAYPFZ010000054.1:0-3111 GCA_964410225.1 uncultured Paludibacter sp. | reverse complement strand
TGTCGTATTTCACCATCAACCCGTTCATGGCCGACGGCAGTTACGACACGTCGTTTCTGGCCGCGCAGCCGGCAATATACGAGTCGGAGCACGTGCGTCACGTGCGGTTCGCCCACCCGATGACCATCAAAGTAGACGGACGAAAGAATTTGGGCGTAGTCCTGAAACCCGACCTTTTGCAATAGCCGCCCCCACAAAAAGCCTTCGCATCCCCCTTCTGCTGCGTACTAACCCGGCGAAAATTGCGTAAGTACGCAGCGGAAGGGGGGCTTTGTATAAAAACGGAAAGTTTCCAAGCGGGTGGCTAACGCTTGTGTATGAGGGTGAAGACGACACCCGTCGGACGACCGTCGCCGGGCTGTCGGGTGGCACTTTCGAGAGAATCCGAAAAGTCAGCGGTCGGTTTCGTCGTACCAGCCGGCATACATGGCGTAGTTGTGTGCTATCTTCCTGTTTATTTCGTTGGTTTGTTCGGGGGGCACTTCCTTGACTTGTTTGGCCGGGACGCCGGCCCATAGGGTGTAAGGTGGTATTTTCGTGCCGCTCAACACCACCGAGCCGGCAGCCACGATGGCACCTTCACCCACTATGGAGTGATCGAGCAAGACGCTGCCCATGCCCACCAAGGCGTAGTCGCACACTTTCGCTCCGTGAACCGTCACATTGTGTCCGATGGATACGTAATTGCCTATTTCAATCACCGATTTTTCGTATAAGGTGTGCAACACGGAGCCGTCTTGTATGTTCACGTGATCGCCGATGCGTATGGAATTCACGTCGCCGCGCAACACCGCGCCGAACCACACGCTGCACCCTTTGCCCATGACGACATCGCCCACCACAGTGGCATTGTCTGCCAAAAAGCAGTCGTCCCCGATCGACGGAGTAAAGCCCCTGACCGATTTGATTAAAGCCATTTTTTTCTCTGTCTTAGTTGATTTTTTCTTGTTTGTCAGCTTGTCTTGTTAAAAAGGCAGGTCGTCTGTCGGTGTGTTGTCGGGCAAAGGAGGTTCTTTTTGCTCCGGCTTGGGCGATGGAGTGGGCGGGGTGGCCGGGTTGTTAGGGCGGCGATCCAGCATCTCGATGTATTCAGCCACGACTTCCACCGTATGGTGTTTTGCGCCGTCTTTTCCCTCCCATGTGCGGGTTCGCAACTTGCCCTCCACATAGAGTAGTTGGCCTTTGCGGATGTATTTCTCGGCTCGTTCCGCCAAATTACGCCAAGCCACGATGTGATGCCACTCTGTCCGTTCGGGCACTTGTGTGCCGTTTTGCAGAGTGTAGCCGCCTTCATTGGTGGCGAGTGAAAACGAGGCGACCGCCATGTTTTTGTCGACGTAGCGCACTTCGGGGTCACGCCCAACGTGACCAAGCAGAATAACTTTATTAACAGACATGTGCTGATGGAAATAAACGGTAAACAATCTATGTTACAAAACGAAAAGGGTGCGGAGTCGTTGTCAGAAAAAGGCGTATATGGCGATGCCCAACACCGTTATTCCGAGTACCGCCAACGGCCAACGCGCCACAGCTTGCGATCCGTTGCCATTCACCACCGACACGACCTTCGGACGGAAACGGCGCAGCAAGCAATAACACAAAGCGGCCACGCCTATCCCCACAACCATCCCTCCGAGTATGTCGCCCGGGAAATGCACCCCCAAGTAGATGCGTGAATACGAGGTGATCGCCGCCCACAAAAAGAGTGAGCACGCGTAGCATTTGTCTCTGAAGAGCAGGGTGCAAAACAAAGCGAGGCCGAAAGTGTTCGCCGCATGCGACGATACGAAGCCGAATCGCCCGCCCCGGTAGCCGTTGACGGTATGCACCAAGTCCTGCAGCCCTTCGGTATGTGTGGGGCGAGGGCGTTGCACCCAGTGTTTGATAAGTCCGGAAGATAGCTGGTCGGCCAATACGATACACAACACCAAAGCCACTACTACCCACACTGCCTCTTTGTGCCACAGGCGAATCAGCAGCCACAAGAGGGCGGCATAGAACGGCAGCCACACTTCCATCCGGCTGAACGTATACATGAATGTATCCCAATAAGGAGAATGGAAGGAGTTGAGTAACAGAAACAGGGAGGTATCCATAAAAAAACCGGGGAGGGTGCGGGCAGAGGGCTGCTGAGGAGGCTGCGATGTCTGTCGTGTCAGATTTTTTCAATATGCTTTTCCTCCGTCCAACCCATGCGGCCATCGGCAATCATGATTTCTACCCAATCGCCAAGCGTGCTTTTCACTTCCACTTTGGTGCCTTCGTGCAGCTCAAAAAGGTCGGTACCGCTACGGTCGGGCGAGCTTTTGACCGTAATGATGCCGGACATGACTACCGCATTACGATGGTTTACATAAGTGTTTTTCTGGTAAAGCGAACTACCCAAAGCGGCGACGCTGCACAACAGAAAAACGATGCTCCCGGCAAAGGCTATTTTGCGGAGTTCCAACGACTTGCCGAACACAAAAGCGAGGGCACCTGCCAGAAACAAAACGAACAACACCCAAGCGGTATAAAACCACTGATCGGAAGTGAAGCGCCCCACGAAAATCTGCAGCCAGCGCTTGACGAAAAATTCCCTGACAGCCGGGATGTTGTCAATTACCCGTTCTCGAGCGAGTTGCAAATTGTGTTGCGCGTCGTCAAAGCGAGGGTTGAGGCGCAACGCTCGCTCGTAGTTCAGCACCGACAGAGCCACCTCACCGGCCTTGAAATAAGCATTCCCCAAATTGTAATAAAGTTCGGGAGCAATGCCCTCTTCCGCCAAGAGCTGTTCGTAAATACCGGCAGCTTGTCGGTATTCGCCCTCGCCATACAGTTGGTTGGCCTGTTTGAGCAATTCTTGTCCGTCCGAAGTAGCGGCCTGTGCCGACCAACCGCCGACGAACAACAGAAAACAAAATATCATTCTCATGAGACGAATCTTTTTTTAAAAACACTCTTCACGTCATGTCGACCCCCCGACAGAGCCTCATTTTGTTGTTTGATGAGGCTTTGCAGAGACCTTCTGCTGCGTGCTTAGGAAAATTTTGCTGCGTTACTACGCACGAGAAGGAGGCTTATAAGGAGCCGTAGCGCGGCTTTTCTCTAAAAAACGCGGCATCTTTCGTT
>CAYPFZ010000053.1:0-9792 GCA_964410225.1 uncultured Paludibacter sp. | reverse complement strand
CGCGGTGCAGCCCGACAGGTCAATGGAGGTCAGACCGCATGTAGCGAACGCCCTCTCCCCAATGCTCGTCAGCTTCGTGCACTTCGATAGGTCGATGGAGCCGGTAAGAGAGGTGCAACCTTCAAACGCATTGTCCCCGATAGTCGTCAGCGCGGTGCAGTCCGAAATATTGATGGTATTGAGGTTGGTGCAATTATAGAACGCATAGTTCCCAATGGAAGTAATTTCCTCGGGTAAGACCACTGAGGTGATAGTCAAATTCGCCCAAGGTAAGGTTTCGTAGTTGTAATCCCACATTTCTCCGCTTCCGGTAATAGTGAGCGTGCCGTCATCGAAACTCCACGTCAGGTAGTTGCCGCAGTAGCCCAACTCGCCCATGCCCTTGATATTACTGCTGGAAAAGCCGCTCCAGTAGTTGGATGTCTTATAGTCACTCACCGACGGATCCGGCACGTACAGTGTGCAGGTGCTTGTCGATGCACCGCTGAACGTGTTGCTCTCTGTGCTCGGCGGATTGGTGGCTCGCACAGTCATGCTCTCCAAAGAGGAGCAGTCGTAGAACGCAGATTGTCCGATGTACGTGAGCGTACTAGGCAGGTCAATGGTCTCAAGTTTGGTGCAGCCGTAAAACGTATATTCCCCGATGTTTGTCAGCTTGCACTCCGAAAGGTCAAGCTCGGTCAAAGCAGTTGCGTAAAACACGTAGCTTCCAATGCTTGTCAGGCCTGCCGGCAGGGCAACAGAACTGAGCGCGGTGCATGACTCGAAAACGCCCTGCGGTATCACTGTCAGTGCCGTGCAGGCAGAGATGTCGACCGTCTCAAGGGAAGAACAATGTTGGAAAAGCCAACCTCCGATGCTTGACAGCGTGACCGGCAGGTAAACGGAGGCGATGGAGGAGCAACCGTAAAACACCTTGTCTCTGATGCTTGTCAGCGCGGTGCATTTGGAGAGATCGAGCGAGGCGAGGTTGGAGCAATTCAGGAACGCAAAATCCCCGATGTTCGTCAGCGCGGTGCATTTGGAGAGATCGAGTTCTATCAGGCCGGTGTAATCCTCAAATGCACTGTTCCCGATGGAAGTAATCCCTTCGGGGAATACCACTGAGGTGAACGAGTAGTTACGCCAAGGTGCGTAATAATCCCACATCGCGCCACTGCCGGTAATGTAGAGCGTGTCGTCGGAGATTTCCCACTTGAGGTTGTCGCCGCAAGATCCACTTTGCGCCATAGTCGGCACAGCCGCCGCCCAGCTTATCAGCAGCGCGGCAAAAAAATGAATAACTTTTCTCATAAATTGATGAATTTAAGTTTAATCAAAAAAAACGAGCGCAAAAGTACAAAACAATTGCGAACCATTTTTTACCCCCCCATTTTTATAATCATTTAACCAAATAGGATTGTTTGCATTCTCGCCCGGCGCGGTTTTTTCGGTTTTTGTCTTTGCGCCCGCCTTTGCGTATCTTTGTCCGGCGGAGGTCGCCTCCCGCTTTTTTCGTTCCCAGATAGATATTGACGGCGTGGAAACTCGTTTTGACCCTCAGTTGGGAGAGATTGTCTTCGTGCGCAATGTCCGTTCGCGTCGGCTTACGGTGCGCATTACGACGGACGGCTTGCGGGTGACCCTGCCACCGACGTTGTCAGTGCACCGGGCGATGCGTTTGTTGGACAAGCTCAGAGAGGGAATAGCCGGACAACAACGCAAGCGGAAAGAACGGGAAGCGGCAAATCTTTTATTGCCGGGCGAAAGTCCCGCTTTGCGCACTCGCACCTTCGATGTGTGGGTCGAGCTGCACGCTCAAGACCGCATTCACTTTTTGATGCAGAAAGGGACGTTGCGCATCTTCTGCCCCGCACAAGAGGAGCCGGGCGACCCCGCCTTGCAACGCAGGATGTGGGCGGGAGTGGACTATTTCCTGCGCAAAGAGGCCAAAAGGGTGTTGCCCCCGCGTCTGCGTCAGCTGGCAGATGCATCGGGATTCACCTTTCGCTCGGTCAAAATACGAGCCGCCAAGACCCGCTGGGGAAGTTGCTCGAGCGCGGGTGACATCAACCTGTCGTTCTACTTGTTGCTGCTGCCTCCTCATTTGGCCGATTACGTGATGTTACACGAACTGTGTCACACGCGCGAGATGAATCACGGGACGGCCTTTTGGCATTTGATGGACAGCGTGACGCAGGGACAGGCAAAAGCCTTGAGAGCGGAGCTGCGCCAACACGCCATGCCTTGCGTTCCGTAACAGAGAAAAGGACAATGGATTGGAATAAACTTTTATCGACCAAACGTTTCGGGCTGGAACACATGCACGGCCGGCGTCATGACGACAGGAGCGAGTTTCTGCGCGACTACGATCGTCTCATCTTCTCGGCTCCCTTCAGGCGTCTGCAAAACAAAACGCAGGTATTCCCCCTTCCGGGCAGTGTATTCGTACACAATCGGTTGACCCATAGTTTGGAAGTGGCTTGTGTGGGCCGTTCGTTAGGGGTAAACATATCACAGGCCTTACTGAAAAAATATGCCGACGAGGCTTCACCTTTCCTTGGCGAGATCGGTTCGGTGGTGTCGGCGGCCTGTCTGGCACACGACATGGGCAATCCTCCCTTTGGTCATTCGGGCGAAAAGGCCATCGCCACCTATTTTTCCGAAGGGGCAGGTCAGGAGCTGGCCTCGCGCATGTCGTCCGAAGAGTGGTGCGACCTGACCTGCTTCGAAGGCAACGCCAACGCTTTTCGCTTGCTCACCCACCGCTTCAACGGACGCAGACCGGGAGGCTTCGTGCTCACCTATAGCACGTTGGCTTCGATGATAAAATATCCCTACGCAGCCATCCATGCCGAGGGCAAACAAAAATTCGGATTTTTCACCGCCGAGCGAGCCTCTTATGAGTGCATTGCCAAAGAGTTAGGCATTGTCAGGCAGCCCGACCACCCCGAACGCTACGTTCGCCATCCGCTCGTCTATCTGGTCGAAGCGGCTGACGACATCTGTTATCAGCTGATGGACATAGAAGATGCGCACAAACTCCGCATCCTTTCCGATGACGAGACCAAGGGGCTGTTCCTCGATTTCTTCGAAGGAGAACAACGCTTTCGCCGCGAAGAAAATATGCAGTTGGTGACCGATGTGAACGAACAAATCGCCTACCTGCGCTCGTCGGTGGTGGGACAACTCGTTCAAGAATGTGCGCAGGTGTTCGTTGAAAACGAAGAAGAGATATTGCAGGGTACATTCTCCGGTTCGCTCATCAAACGCCTTCCCTGCCGGTCGGCACAGGCCTACGCCACTTGTGAGTCGTTGGCCACAGAAAAGGTGTATCGCTCCACCGAAGTACTCGACGTGGAGTTGGGAGGTCATAAAATCATCCTCACCCTGCTCGACAATTTAATCGAAGCGGTGTTGCACCCCTCCCGGCTCTATTCGCAGAAGTTGCTCATGCGCATTCCTCAACAGTATGAAACCGATGCGCCTACGGACTACGGCAAATTGATGGCGGTGCTCGACTACGTGTCGGGGATGACCGATGTCTACGCACTCGACCTTTACAGGAAAATTACCGGCATGAGCATGCCTATTTTGTAGCAAAGGGATGCGGTTCTCCCGACAAGCCGGGGGTAAGGTCGTCTGCAGCATGTTGGATTGTATCAAAAAATGCCTTACCTTCGCGCCGCAAACGGGAAAGGCAGGCTGTGAGGGCGCGGTGATGTTTTCTCGGAAGTCTCAATGAAGAGGTCTCGTAGCTCAACTGGAAGAGCAACAGCCTTCTAAGCTGTGGGCTGCGGGTTCGAATCCCGCCGAGATCACGCAGGGGAAGGGGTGTATGGTGCAGCAGCCCGGGAGGCGTAGCGTACGTGCTTCCTTTCTCCGTGATGCCGGCAGGTGTTATCCCCCCAACCCGATAAGCAGGCAGGTAGCTGCGTGTAGCCGCCCGATGGTCGGGGGTGTCTTTTGGCCGGCTTTTCTTTTGTCTGTCCCCCCACTTTCCTTATCTTTTGTTTTTCACACGGCTACCGTGCCTTTGATGTGTGGGTGCGGGTCGTATCCTTCGAGGGTAAAGTCGTTGTAGTCGAAGGCGAACAGGTCTTTCACTTCCGGGTTGATTTTCATGGTGGGCAAGTGTCGCGGCTTGCGAGTGAGTTGCAGTTTTGCCTGTTCCGTATGGTTGGTGTAGATGTGTGCGTCGCCCAAGGTGTGGATGAAGTCACCTGCCTGCAAGCCGGTGACCTGTGCCACCATCATGAGGAGCAGGGTATATGAGGCGATGTTGAACGGCACGCCGAGGAAGATGTCGGCGCTTCGTTGGTAGAGTTGCAGGCTCAGACGGTCGTTTGCCACGTAGAACTGGAAGAAGGTGTGGCAGGGAGGCAGCTTCATTTCGGGCAGTGCCGCCACGTTCCATGCGCTGACGATGATGCGCCGCGAGTCGGGATTGTTTTTGATGGTCTCGACCGCTTCGGCCATTTGGTCGATGGTGCCACCCCGATAGTCGGGCCAAGAGCGCCACTGCGCGCCGTAAATAGGTCCGAGGTTGCCGTGCCGGTCGGCCCATTCGTTCCATATCCGTACGCCGTGTTCCTGCAGGTAGCGCACGTTGGTGTCGCCCCGGAGAAACCAGAGCAGCTCGTAGATGATGGATTTCAGATGTAGTTTTTTTGTGGTGAGAAGGGGGAAGCCCTCTTGCAGAGCGAATCGCATCTGGTGACCGAACACGCTCACAGTGCCGGTGCCGGTGCGGTCTGTTTTATGCACTCCCTCGGTGAGCACTCTTTCGAGCAAGTTCAAATATTGCTTCATGGTTTGTTCGTCTTTCCCGTCTGTGGGGCACACTTGTCGCGTCTGTTCGGGTGGTTTAGAACAGATTGTACGTAGTCTTGAGCACGCGGAATTCCGTACGTCGGTTGATTTGGTTGGCTATTTCCTGCTGTTCGGACTCAAGGTTGAGAATAAACTCTTCCGTCAGCACGTCTCCCTCTTTGAGAAAGCGGTATTTTTTTGCCAGGGCGACATCGACGGTCACAGGTTGTTCTTCGCCATAGCCCACGGAAGTGAGGCGTTCGCTGTTGATGCCGTGTTCCACAAGGTAGACGAGTACCGAGCGGGCGCGTTTGTCCGATAAATCTTTGTTGAAAGCGTTGTCACCCACATAATCGGTATGTGCACTCAGCTCAATGGTGATGTTGGGATTGTCGTTCAGCAATTTCAGCAGGGCTTGCAGGCCGGTTTCCGATTCGGGGGTCAGATCCCATTTGGCAAACTCGTAGAAGATGTTTTCGATGGTCACGGGTTTGAACACTGGCGTGAGCTGAAAGTCGTGTCCGAAAGACTTGCTGTCGGTTAGCCCTCCGGTGTCGAACCGGTGGCTTTGATTGAGATAACCTCTCGCCGAGGCCATCATGATGTAGTGGGCGTCTTTGTTAAGCTTCAGTCGGTAGGTGCCGTCTTTGCGGGTGGAGATGCGGGCGTTGGTACCATCGTTGCCCACCATGCGTATGGAGGCTTCGGGCAGCACGTTGCCCTGTTCGTCAGTCACCCTCCCCGCGATGGTGTAGGCCAGTTCGGGCAGTTCGAAGCTCCACAGCTGGTCGTGTCCCAATCGTTCGTTGCGGTTAGAGGAGAAAAAGCCGTTCTCGCTTCTCCCTTCGAAGGTGATGCCAAAATCGTCCCAACGAGAGTTGAAGGGCACACCGAGATTTTCTACTTCCCACCTCACCCGGTCACCTTCTTCTTGTGGAGCAACAGATACGGCTCGGAACAAATCTAACCCGCCCATGCCGGGATGTCCGTCGGAGGAAAAGAAGAGCACGCCGTCGTGACGCATCATGGGGAACATCTCGTTACCTTCGGTGTTGATGTCGGGCCCCATGTTTTCGATGTATTTACACTCATTGCCCACGAGGGTGGCTCTCCAGATGTCTTTTCCCCCCATGCCTCCGGGGGCGTCGGAGACGAAGTAGATGGTCGTCCCGTCGGGCGAGAGGGTTGGGTGAGCCACGGTGATGGTGCTGTCTTCAAACACTTTGAGCTGTGCCGGTTCGCTCCATTCGCCACCGGCGCGGTTGGACACCATGATTTGTGCCCCCTGATCGCCGAACTGCGATTTGCGTGCTCGGGTGAAATACATCACCTTGCCGTCGGGGCTGAAGGCACATGCGCCGTTTTCGCCCGTGGGGTCGTTTATCTCGACAGGTAGCGGTTCGGCTTCTTCCCACTGCCCGGTGGCGTTTTTGCGCACAGAATAGAGGTTGCTGTTGGGTTGGCCGGTGATGGGGTTGTTCTTCGCTTTCTTCTTCTTGTCGGCGGAATGTGTGGAGGTGAAGATAAGCAGGTCTGTCGACGTTCCCACGTAGGCAGGTGCGTAGTTCGAACTTCGGCGCAGGTTAAACTCTTTGGCTTTGGCCACCCGGTAGCGCGTTTGGCTGTCGGCCCACAAGCCGGCCTGCTGCGTGGCCTCAAGCCCATTGAGGGCAGCGGTGTTGTCAGGGGCGTGCTTGAGGTAGATGGCGTAGTTCTCGGCAGCCTTGGCGTAGTCGCCGTTTTTGTGTAAGGTCTGTGCGTAGCCGAAGTAGACGACGCTGTCGGGGTAGCCGTAGCGGATGGCGTTTTGATAGGCAAAGGCAGCCCGGTTGTGATTGGTCAGGCGGTAGCATTCGGCTTGGCGAAAGGCCACGTATGCCTTCAAGTCACGGTGTTTTTTAGGTGATATTTTGCCGTAGCAACTGCGGTAGATGTCGGCAGCCGTGTAGTATTCGCCTACCTCAAAGCGTTTGTCGGCTCTCTTGACGCGTTTTTTCACTCCACACGAAGGCAACAGGGTCAGCAAAGCAAGCAGCAGGCAGAGCATTTTCGCTGCTGCCTGCCGAACCGTTCTATCTGTGTGGGCTGTTCCCCTGTTTGTCATTGCTGTTGTGCCGAAGGATTGTGCCCCGTTGTGGTGCAAGGTCAGGTCAGTTCGTGCACTACCAGACCCGAACGCAGCTTAGGCTCGAACCAGGTGGTTTTCGGAGGCATGATGTTGCCCGAGTCGGCAATGTCGATAAGCTGCTTCATGGAGACGGGGTAAAGCGCAATGGCCGCACGCATTTCACCACTGTCAACGCGCTTTGCCAGCTCACCCAACCCGCGGATGCCGCCCACAAAGTCCACCCGCTTGTCACTGCGAAGGTCTTTGATGCCTAACAGTTCGTCAAGGATGTAGCGCGAGGAAATGGTCACGTCGAGCACTCCGATGGGGTCGCTGTCGTCGTACGTGCCGCCGCGGGCAGTAAGCGAGTACCACCTGCCCGGTAGATATAACGCAAAATTGTGCAGTTTATTGGGACGGTAAATCTCTTCCCCTTTTTCCTCCACGTGGAAATACTCACCCAAGCGGTCGAGGAATTCTTCCTCGCTCATCCCGTTGAGGTCTTTCACCACACGGTTATAGTCGATAATGGTCAGCTGGTTGTCGGGGAAGCACACGGCCATGAAGTAGTTATACTCCTCGTTGCCTTGATGGGCGGGATTCGCACGTCGTTTTTCGTCGCCCACAAGGGCTGCCGCTGCGCTACGGTGATGTCCGTCGGCAATGTAGAGAGCGGGCAGGGTGGCAAAAATCTGCGTGATGCTCGCGATATGCTCCGCTTGGCGGATTACCCAGAAATGATGCCCCACCCCGTCGGAGGCAACAAAGTCGTATTCGGGAGTTTCTGCGGCGATCTGAGCCACAAGGCTGTCGAGCTCCGGGTGATGAGGATAGGCAAAAAACACCGGCTCCATGTTGGCGTTGTTCACCCTCACGTGTTTCATGCGGTCTTCCTCCTTGTCGCGACGGGTGAGCTCGTGCTTCTTAATCAGGCCGCTCATGTAGTCGTCAACCGCTGCGCATACCACCAAACCGTATTGCCTCCGTCCGTCCATGGTTTGCGCGTAAAGGTAATAACACTCCTCTGCGTCTTGCACAAGCCAACCCTTCTCCTTGAAAAGACGATAGTTTTCGGCGGCTTTTTCATACACCTCCGGAGCATGTTCGTCTTGACCCGGAGCAAAATCTATCTCCGGCTTGATAATGTGATAGAGCGACATGGGGTTGCCTTCGGCTTCACGACGGGCTTCTTCGGAGTTCAACACGTCGTAGGGGCGCGAGGCCACCTTCTCGGCCAAGGAACGCGGCGGGCGGATGCCCTTGAATGGTTTGATGGTTGCCATAATGTTTAATGTTTTTGTCGTCCGCAAAGGTATGAAAAAAAAGCAGACAGCCTCCCACGCAAAAAACGAAGTTTTGCCCTATCAAATGACAACACAAACGACTTTCTTCCCCTCTCTTTTTGTTTATGCCTATATATGTGTGGATACACATATATACGGCGCGTTTTCAGACACCCCAAACAGCGCCCGAAACGATACCTCCGACATCTGCGACGGCCTCAGGCAGTGACTGGAACTCCTGCCGCACAAGGCTCATGTTACCTCTCCCTGCTCGTATGCAGCCGGACGATTACTTCAAAAATCCTTGCTGCCTGAGCACCTCAAGATATTTTTCAGAAAACAGCTCGTTGTTGGCGCGCGTATAGCGCACGTCGGTAAACACTTGTGCGAGCGTCGCTTTACCGTTTTCCCTGACGAATTGCCGGCTTTCTTCCGAGGCTTCCTTGTCGGCATAAAGGCGGTCGATGTCGTCTGACGTAAAGTCGCGGTAAGTCTCGCTGTGAGCCACCGCCGCGGCCGGAAGACGGTCGGGCTGCTCGGGCAGACACTCGGGCCAACCCACCGTGAGGGTGGTCACCGGAACCACAAGGCGAGGCAAACGCAAAATCTCGACAATCAGGTCGGCGTTGTAGGTGGTGGTGCCGAGGTAGCAGATGCCCAAACCCTCGCTCTCGGCAGCCACGGCAAAAGTCTGAGCGGCCAGCAATGCGTCGATGGCTGAGGTGAAGAAAGACTGGAAATTGTCGTAGCACGCATCGGCTTGGCGACATTCGCACCAGCGTGAGAAGCGGTTGAAGTCGGCACACCATGTCAACACGGCAGGAGCGGCAGTGACCATGGGCTGGTTGAAATGGGCAGGAGCAAGCTGCGCCTTCAAGGCCTCGTCGGTAGTCACCACCACGCTGTAGGCTTGCATGTTGCCCGTGTTCGACGTGCGGAAGGAAGCCTCAAGCAGGCGATCCATCAATTCGCCATCGACAGGGCGGGAAGAGTATTGCCGAACGGTCCGGCGACGAGTCAGAATGTCAATCATGCGGAAATCGTTTTGTGGTTCGTTGCGGGCAGCACACGCAGTGGCAAGCGTGCCACCATCGGCGGTGCGCCCTTCGCAAAGGTAGGCAATCTCCCGCGAAGAAACAACCACTCCCAGTGCAACCCCCTTCTGAAGCCTTGGAAAGGGGGAGGTGTAAAGTGATACCGGACGTCAAGAAGAGGCTCAGGGGGAAAACGGGCTTTCCTCGGGAGAACACAGGCAAAAAGAGTCTGCCACGCTGCTTTTTTAAGAGTTTTAGTTGTTAAGCAAAAAATACAAGAACGTTTTGCAGGAAACTTAATACATCTTTGCTATCTTCGCAACATGAAACGCGGAGCGTGCGGTGTACTTCACAACGTATTGAAGTACATGCAGAAATTACGTAAACGAGTTCTGCCACCGCCTTAACCACAGAGACAACAACGAGGCGTTTGCCTCACTCGTAAAGTTCGTAGTCGCGTAAAGGGTATAATGAAATGACAGACAACATTTTAAAGGGACGAGGGGGGGGGGAGAATTCCCAACTCCACCAAGCAAAGAAGGCCAAGAAAGACGAGTTTTACACGCAGTTTGAAGAC
>CAYPFZ010000052.1:0-9919 GCA_964410225.1 uncultured Paludibacter sp. | reverse complement strand
CCCGCCGAAATAGTCGGTCAGCGAGAATCTCTGCCGACCGCTTGTGCCCGGCACCGAGAGCGAACTGTCTGACACCGAGACAACTTCACCGGTAGTCAAGTCACACACCACCGGCTCGATGGTGAAGCTCTCACCTGCGTCGCTCCAAATGTCTATAAAGGCCATCGGTCTTGTCTCGGTAAATTCGATGGCTGTCGTCAAAGTGTTGTCGGTCGAAGAGAAGGTTTTGGAGATGTGTATGCTGTCGCCTCCATCGTTGCCGCCGGCTCCCACGAGCAGATACCCCTCGCCTTGCAAGGCATCGCACACGCGGTCGAACGACGAGGTGCCATCGTGAGGACCTATATGTGAGCCAAGACTCAGGTTGACCACCGCGGGCTTGCCCACCGACCGGGCATAATCATATACATATTGTATACCGTTGAGTACGCTGGCGTTGTCGCTATAACTCACGAAGACTAATTCGGCATCGGGTGCCACTCCGTGATAGCCCTGCGTGGTATCGGCTCCGGCGGCAATGCCCGCCACATGCGTGGCGTGTGTCGATGACGAAGAGGCCATCGGGTCGTATGCAACAGACAAAATTTCTTCCTCAGTCTCGTATTTCCCTTCGTCATCATAGCGGGTATGCCACACGCGCTTCACCCTGAAGGTGCTCCCATCGGTCGAATAAAAGTCTATGTGACCATATTGAAAGCCGGCATCGACAATGCCCACCACGACACCTTCCCCCGTGTAGCTCGCAGGAAGCCCCATCCCGGCGTGTACTTGATCTACGTTTCCGGCAAGGCGAGCCTCATCGAGCGTCGGCTCCACAGCAGTGCCTATCTCCACCCTCTGCACGCAGGGATGCAGTGCCAACGACTCAAGCTGCTCCACAGGCACGGAGGCCGTGATGAGGCTGAGGGAGGGCAGGTCGAGCTGTATGGTCAAATCGAACAGTTCAACCAACGTTTCCGGTCGGCAGTCGCCCTGCAAGGTGACAAACGCATTGACCCGCGTGGCATCCTCTTGCTCTCCCACCGCATGACGTTTGAGCAACGATTGCCGAGCCTGCACGTCGGAGGCCGTCCGCCTGTACTCGTAAATAAAATCGGCCGTAGCAGGAGAGAGCTTGCCCGCTTCGTAGGCCGCCTCTTGAGAGGCAAGGCTCATGGAAAGGGGAATAAGTACGGAAAGAAGAATTCCTTTATACATCACATTTTTCATTCATAAACGGGCACGCATCCATTTTCAGGCCGGTGACCGACAAGTTAGGTAGGCAAAGGGCATCTCCGCACAAACAATTTGCTAACGGAACGCTCATCGCACAAAGGTACAGATAACGAAATGAAAATACGATAGGTCGACGAGAAAAAATAAGTAAGCCCGGGAAAAACTCCACGATGTCTTCTCAACATCTCCGGCATCGGGCAAGCGACAAGCCTTTGTTTTGCCCCTTCCGGCAGGTGCTTACGCAGCAGAAGGGGTAAACGCAAGCGTTCTTTTTGTGGTTTGCAGAAAATGATGTACCTTCGCGATGCCATCCAACGACGGGTCTGTTTGGTTTCGACAGCAAGTAGAGTGGGTAGGTAAGCATGCCGAGCATGGAGATGCGGCTCGTAAATCTCGGATCTCAGCAATTTAACTGGCGAAACAAATTACGCTCTTGCTGCTTGACCGAAGTAGAGTAGGTTTGAGCTTAATCCCGACACAAGGTGTTGGGACAAGACATTTCCCAAACGCCGTGGCCTCGAGGCCGTTTGATGCGGAAGTGCAGCTAAATCGGGGATAGTTTCGCGTAGCCCCGTACGCGGAATGAATCTTCAGGGGATGGGGTTCAGGTTGGTGGCTTCGCTTTTGCCTGTGCCTGACGATTCAAGCGGAGATAAGCATGTAGAAAGCTTGCTTGTTCCTTGTTTGGACGAGGGTTCGACTCCCTCCAGATCCACGCAATGAAAGAAGATGCCTCATTGTCGCACACGGGCAATGAGGCATCTGCGTTAAGAGCTTTGTGTCTGCACGTTTCCGCACGATGCGGGGATGAAGGGAAAAAGAAAGGGAAGCACTTGCGTACTTCCCTTTTGCTCAAGGTGGAGTATAGCGGACTCGAACCGCTCACCTCGACACTGCCAGTGTCGCGCTCTAGCCGGATGAGCTAATACCCCTTGTTTCTCTGAAGAGCGGTGCAAAGATAAGCCAAGTTTTGAATTTCGCAAAGTAACGGAGGTATTATTTTCGTATCAAAAAGATGCCGGGAATGTGTTTCGTTGCGGCAGCGGCGAATTTTAAGCAAAGACATGATACAAGACCAAATTATATTGGGCATTGACCCGGGCACGACGGTTATGGGGTATGGGCTGCTCCAAATCAAAAGCGGCAAGCCCTCACTTGTTGCCATGGGAGTGCTTGATTTGAAGAAATATACCAACCATCATGTCAAATTGCAGCGCATTTTCTTTCGCACATTGTCATTAATCGACGAGTTTAGGCCCGACTGTTTGGCCATCGAGGCACCTTTCTTTGGTAAAAACGTGCAGTCTATGTTGAAATTGGGACGCGCGCAAGGGGTTGCCATATCGGCGGCTTTATATCGCGACCTGCCCATAACGGAATACATGCCGTTGAAAATAAAAATGTCTATCACAGGCAACGGGCAAGCGTCGAAAGAGCAGGTGGCTGACATGTTGCGGCGCTTTTTGAAAATACCCCGCGAGCAGATGTTGCCGCAACTCGACGCGACGGATGGGCTGGCGACGGCCTATTGTCATTATCTGCAATTGGGCAGCCCGGTGTCAGAAAGACCCTACAAAAGCTGGAAGGACTACGTTGCCAAGAATCAGGAGCGGGTCAGGCAAGACGGAGATACTTTCTGTTGAAGCAGGTAAAAATCCATCAAGACCATAGCCGTCATGGCTTCCACCACAGCGACCGCCCGCGGCAGTACGCATGGGTCGTGACGTCCTTTGGCTTCGACGATGCACTCTCGCCCGTGTAAGTCTACGGTGAATTGGCGTTTTGAAATGGTAGGAGTCGGCTTGAACAAGACGCGGAAGAAAATGTCCTGCCCGTTGCTTATGCCCCCCTGTATGCCGCCGGAGTGATTGGTCAAAGTCGTGACCTTTCCCTCTCTCACAACAAACGCATCGTTCATCTGCGAACCCTTCATGCCCACTCCGTCGAACCCTTGCCCGTAGTCAAATCCGTGTACAGCCTGGATGCTGAACATGGCCTGAGCCAATCTCGCCGATAGCTTGTCAAAGACAGGCTCTCCCCATCCGCCGGGCAAGTGCTTTATCACGCAGCTGATAATGCCCCCGATCGAATCTCCTTCCGCTTTTATCTGTCGGATGTAGGCGAGCATCTGCGCGGCCACGTCGGGTTGTGGGCAGCGGACAGCATTCCCCTCAATATCTTTCGGGTTGATGGCTTCGTGCGAAAGGTTCATGGATATATGCCCCACTTGCGAGGTGTAAGCCATGACACAGATGCCCGTTTTGCGCAAAGCCAGCTTGGCGATAGCCCCCGCC
Organism: uncultured Paludibacter sp.; assembly: GCA_964410225.1. GTDB lineage: Bacteria > Bacteroidota > Bacteroidia > Bacteroidales > Paludibacteraceae > QVMH01. The sequence goes on along the minus strand of CAYPFZ010000052.1, from coordinate 6,410 downwards.
ACAACCCTTGCAGCCGTCTCACGGGCAGAACTGCGCCCACCGCCACGGTGATCGCGGATGCCGTATTTTTGCCGGTAGGTAAAATCAGCATGCGAAGGGCGGTACACGTCTTTCAAAGGATGATAGTCGGCCTCGTGTTGGTCGGTGTTGCGTATGAGAAACGCGATGGGGCTGCCGGTGGTCTTCCCCCGGAAGATACCGGAAAGAAATTCCACTTTGTCGCTTTCCTTTCGGGGGGTGGTAATGTCCGACTGTCCCGGACGACGGCGCTCCAATTCGCTTTGGATGAATGCCTCATCTATCTCGAGCGAAGGAGGACAGCCGTCAACGATGCCACCCACGGCCGACCCGTGTGACTCGCCAAACGAGGTGAATGTAAAAAGTCTTCCGAACGTGTTCGACATGGCTGGTTCTGTGTGTTTTATTACGCAATTTTTGCTGCGTGCTTACCCGCCGTAAGCTGAGGTTGAATCTCTGCGTGGTGGTACCAGCGGTTAACAGCATCCGCTGCAACTGTCATCGTCGCAACAACATCCGCCGCTGCACCCGCTGCAGCCCCCGCCTTGGAAGAGCTGCAGGTCTTCGTCTGTGGCCTCGCGCACTTCTGTGATTTTACCTTTGAAGTGGAGAGCTTTACCAGCCAACGGATGGTTCAGGTCGACAGTCACTTTGTCGGCTGTGACCGAGACGACCAATGCGTTCATGTGGTTTCCCTCCGTGTCCATGAGGGGGATGCGGTTTCCTTCGCACACCATGTCGGCATCGAACCGGCCGTTCACTTCAAAAAGCGAGCGATCCAGTTCCACCACATACTCATCGTTGTAGGTGCCGTATGCGTCCTCATCGGCGATGATAAAGTCATACGTATCATTGACTTCCAAGCCCAACAGATTTCCTTCGAACTTGGTCAGCATCATGCCTGTGCCAAAAATGAATGACAACGGCCGTTCGGAAGTGGTACGCTCTATCAATTCCGGATTCCCGCTATTCCCGTCGACATATAATTCATATTCCGTCGACACAAATTTATTATTCCCGACTTTCATTGTTGTATGGTTTTGTTTGGTTGTTTTTCCTGTTGTTTTTGTGGTGCTGCCTGCCTTAGGCTTCCGTTTTCATTGGGAGCTTAGTACCACACGACGGGGTTGGAGCTGTAGGTGCTTTGCTTTTCGTATTTTAAGTCTTGCAACATACTGGCGTTCACCCCTATGCGAAAGTTGTACGATTTATAATACCCGAACGGGACGAAGTTGGCGGTCATCGTCCAGCAGTGAAGTTTGCGGGTGACGTTGACATTCATTTGTGTGAACTGCTTGGCTTCGAAATCGAATGAAGTATTACCCGATATGCTCCAGTTGCTGGTCAAATTCAGGTTGTATGAGATTTGCAGCGAATGTGACAATTGCATTCGGTAGCGCATCTTGTTGTAATTGAAGTCGCTGGAAGGGCGGTAGTTGACCGAATAGCTGATATTGATATTCCAAGGCATGTTTAATTTCTCGTACCCTTCGGCGTCGAGCTCGGAGCGTTCTTTTTTGGGGACGCGTTGTTCTGTGGTTATCGCAGCCTCATTTTCGTCGATGTCAATATCTCCTTCCCCCTCTTGCATGTTTTCCTCCTCAACGACGCTGTTGGGGGAGTCTCCTCTTAATCGTGCGGCCAGTTTTTTAAAGGTGTCATTGTTTATTGTCAATGTATACGAGCTGCTTGTGCCAAGGAAGTGGGGGAACATGCCGTATTTCCAGGTGTAATCACCGCTTTTGTAAAGATTGCCGTTGCTGTCGAGTTTGTACATGTAGGGGTCGAAACTACCGCTTAGACTCAGCGTCTTGTTAGAGCCCAACTTAAGGCGCAGGCTGACGCTGATGTTCGACAGGTTCATCGAGTCGGCCATCATGTTGTAGCTCCCGCTAAAGGAAAGATTGTCTATCAGGCTGATTTTTTTGAACGGCTCACTGCCCGTGGTGTCTTTGTCGTTTCGGAGCTTCATCTCCAAGTTGTTGGCCAAAGAGAAGGTGATGCTCCCCGATTCTCCCGAGCTGGGTCCTCCGTACAATGTGCCGCTATATTTCGAATAAGTCACAGTGCTGTAGCCGGGGTATGTGCCCAAAGGGTCGGGTTGGAGGTAGGAATCGTAGAAGCCCCAAAATGGGCTGGAAAAATCGGGGTGGTAGGTAAAACCGATGCTGGGAGTGAGCACGTGGCGTATGCGATCTATCTTATCGCCAAAGATTTTTCTTATAGGTATGTAGTAGCCGTATAGTTTGGTCTGTGCCGATACGCTCCCACTGAAGTCGAAGTTGCGATTGAATCCGTAGATCGTGTCAATCACTACCTGGTTGAGGTCGTCGTCCCAATATCTGCGAAAGGAACTGGTGTGCCATCTTTCGTTATAGGTAAAACTGGGCGTAACGGTGATATAGTTGAACAGGGTGAACGAGGCCGAAATAGGGATGGAGTGCTTCATCCCGTTTTGCCAGTCGCGTGCGAACGAGGAGGTGAGAAGTTGATTTTCTTTCGTTTCGATGCTGTTGGCCAGCGTCCCGGAGTAGCTGAGTGAGATTTTTTCGTACCATCGCTCCTTGCCGACGGGATTTTTCCGTTTGAGGGGATAGATGCGGCTCACGGCGATGGAGAGGTTGGGCAGCGACAGGTTGATGGTCGAGTCGCTGGTGCGCTGTGTGAGCTGCATGCCACCCGAAAGCGACAGCACCGAGATGCGGGCAAATCGCTGGGTGAAGTTGATGCTCGAGCTCTTGGTGTTTTGCGAGTTGACCGACGGGTCGTAATAAGAATTGATGTTGTTGCGGTTGTAAGCCGCCGTGGAGAAGTTGACGCTGGCCGAGAGGGTGCTGTAGGGGTTGGCTTTTGCGTCTTGAGTGTGTGACCAGGTGACGCGGAGGCTTTTCGCCTTCTCATAGTCGGGCAGATCTTTTTCCCCCGTTACGTCCTCGCGGTAGTTTACGTTGACGCTGCCGCTGAATTTGTACCTTTTGATATAGCCCGTGCTGGCGGTCAGACCCCACGTACCTTTCGTATAGATTTCTCCCCTCAGCTCCATGTCGAAATAGTCGTTGAAGGCGAAGTAATATCCTCCGTTGACCAATCCCATCCCTCGCGTTAATTCATCGGCAAAGGTGGGCATAAGCAGCCCCGAGGAGTACTGATCGGAGAAAGGGAAAAAGCCAAAGGGAATAACAATCGGCAGCGGTACGTCGGCCACCACGAGGTTTGCCGGACCGGAAACGATATGTTCGCCGGGTTTCACCTTGCCCTTCTTGATGTTGAGGTAGAAATGGGGATGATCGTGGTCGTCGCAAGTGGTATATTTTGCATTGGCCACAGTCAGCATGTCGTCGTCTGTCTTCTTGGTGCTTTCGCTCACAATGTATCCCTCGCCTTGTTGCGTGACGGCACGCTTCACGTAGCCCTTACCCGTTCTCAGATTATAAGTGATTTCCTTCGAGTCATACTCCGAATCGCCCTCGCTGAACACCGGGTCGCCAACCGGGTCGCCAATGCTGTCTACCGTCCCTCTGGCGTAGAGCAAGCTGCTGTCCATCTTCACGCGAATGTAGTCGGCCTTGAGAGTGATGTTTTTGTATTTCAAATCGCCGTTTCCGTGCAGAAAGCCCGTACCGTTGCTCCAGAACACAATGGAATCTTGGGCGGCATACTCTATTTTCGCATCAAACAGGGGGGCGTTGTCCTTTTCCTCCGCAAAGGTGGTATCAGCCGGGGTAGAGGGCGTAGCAACGGTGGAGTCGGTCGGCAACGATGGAAGCGAGTCAACGGCTTGAGAGTGGCCTGTCAGGTGGAATGTCGCAACGAACACCAACGGCAGAACAAACCGCAGCTTATTGACCTTACAGAAATATAATCTCTTATAAATCAACATCCAGCCGGAAACTCGTTTCTTGATTTTTGTCCGAACAAGGCTTCCCGGGAAAGCGCGTGCGGACAAGGGAAGCACTTCCACTTCCGCCCCCTGCCTTCTTGGGACAAGACGCGAAGTCTCGCCGGTTCTCACCGACGTTTTGCCCGGCCGATACACACCCGCGTTGCGAAGGTAGTGAAAAAAATAGCTTGTGCTCCTATCAGACTCTGTATTTTATATTTAATTTACGAATGCTCACCATTTTACAATCCTTCTCTTCCTTCTCCCCGCTGCATCCGTTTCAACGCCCGAACGATTGCTCCCCAATACCCCTTCTGCTGCGTACTAACCCCGTCTGCGCTGCGTAAGTACGCAGTGCGCGGCGCATAGTAACGCAGCAAAAATTCCGTTAGTACGCAGCAGAAGGGGGAAAGGAAGGAAAAAACAGGGATACGGGTGGGGATTTTTACGCTCCGCCTCTCACCGCTTTCGTCAGGTTACTCCAACTGTATTTCTTTTTTTCTTCCGACAAACCGGGACGGAATTCCTCCGCCCGCTCGTGTTCAAAAAAGTCGATCAGGCTATCAGCGATGGCTCCGGCATCAACGGGGGTGACGTAGCCCACTTTGCCGGCAGGCACCACTTCACCCAGTCCACCCACATTTGTCACCAACATGGGGGTTTCGAAATGGTAGGCCACCTGCGTCACCCCGCTTTGTGTGGCCGACTTGTAGGGTTGTGCCACTATGTCGGCAGCACTGAAATACCACCCCACTTGGTCGTTGGGGATGTAGTCGCTAAACCAGAGGATGCGCCCGGTCAGCCCTAAATCATGTTCCAGTTTTTCGTAAGTGGTGCGGTCGTTGTAAAATTCGCCCGCCACGATCAGCTTTACATTGTGGCTGGCAAACCAAGGATGTGCAAAAGCCTCGAGGAGTAAATCCAGACCTTTGTAGTCGCGTATAAACCCGAAAAACAGCACGTAGCGGGTGTCGGTCGGGAGCGACAGGAGATGCAGGGCTTTCTCACGAGGCAGCCGCCGGCCGAAACGGTCAAAGAGAGGGTGTGGACATAAAGTCTTGGGCTTCTCGCGATCGAAGCGTTCGATATCGGTCAGCACAGCCTTCGACATAGCCACAAAGCGGTCTGCCGAATGTATGAAGTAAGCTGCTAAAAAGCGGTCGAACGGGCTGCGCTCGTGGGGCATCACGTTGTGTACCACGGCAACGACCTTCGTGTGTTTGTTCCTGCGCACAAGTCGGGCAATAGTGCCCAAACAAGGTGCCAGAAAGGGCGTCAAAAACATGATGGCAACAATGTCGGGGCGCTCTTTGGCCAACCGCCTTCCTACTCGAAGCCAGTTGAACGGGTTGCATGAATGGATGCTCCGGCGGATATGCAACCCCTCGGGAGCAGGGTCGTCAGTATACTGCGTCTTGCCCGGGAAGAAGATCGATGGATACTGCAGCGTGAAAGTATCCACATGCACTTGGTCGCCCTCGCGCCCGAACTCCTCGGCCAAGCGTTCCACGAAAGCGGATGTCCCGCCGCGATAAGGGTAGGCAGTCCCGATGACTGTGATTTTCATTTGTCCGAACTTTTGCCCTGATAGGTCGTCAGGGTAGTTTGAGTGTGGATGTGTTTATTCCCTCATTTTTTCTTTAATATGTCCGGAATATGTCCGGTCGAACGGAATTGTGTCGGCATGGTTTGCAAAAGGTAATCCGACTGCAGAGTCATCTGACGAAAGGGCTCAGAAATCCCTTATTTTCCATGGTTTGTAGGATATGTCCGTATCGTACACATCGGTTTGCTCTCGCCGCTTGACCCATTTCACGAGTCTGCCGGTGAGCGGCAGGGCAATGATTTCGTAACATGTCTTCATGGCCGTTTGCGTGGCAATCAACACAAGAAGACTTTTGGGCGGTATCACTCCCCCAAAAGCGATGAAAAAAAACACGAGTGAGTCGGCTCCTTCGCCCGCAAGGGTAGACAGGGCAGCTCTCAGGGAGAACCCCCGTCCGCGCTGAAGCACTTTCATGCGGCTCATCACGTAAGCGTTGAGGAATGAGCCGAAAAGGAAAGCCACAAAACTGGCCAACGTGATGCGCGTCGTGTTGCCAAGCACCATGTCGAAGGCCGCTTGCTGCTCATAATGGGCAGAGGCAGGCAACAAGATGCTGAGACGAAACACGGCTACCGCAAGGAAATTCATCATAAAGCCGTACCAAATGATGAGCCTTGCCTTGCGGTAGCCCCACACCTCAGCTATCAAGTCGTTTACAATGTATGAGATGGGGAATATGAGCAAGCCGGCCGTGGCCTCCAACGAGCCGATGACGACCAACTTCTGTTCTACAATGTTGGCCGCAATGAGGCAGGTTGTGAACAACAACCCGCACACCATGAACGAGACGGAAACTTGCTTCCCCACACGCTCTTTCAAAAAACGGTTCGACCTCCCGGCAACACGCCTTTGCTTCTTACTTTTTTGATTCAACAACTCAAAAAAACGCGTTCTGCCTGCTTTACG
>CAYPFZ010000051.1:1522-10094 GCA_964410225.1 uncultured Paludibacter sp. | reverse complement strand
CTGCCTGGGAGAGATACTCCAGTGTCCAACCCGCTACTACCGAATAATAACCCAAGATGAGAAAACCCGTAAGTACGCCCAAATAGCCGATATACTTCCAGCCACCGCGCGGAGCCAGTGTCCGGAACGCCTCCCCCATACTGGCCTTGGCGCGGCGGCCGATGACAAACTCCGCCATCATTACCGGCAAGCCGAAGAAAAATACACATCCTAAATAAATCAGGATAAAAGCTGCACCTCCATGGTTGCCCGTCTCATACGGAAAACGCCAGATATTCCCCAACCCTACGGCCGAACCCGAAGCCGCCAAAATAGCCCCGATTTTGCTACCAAAGCTGGCACGATTAACTTTTTGCATAAATATTGTCCCTTTTTGTATATATTTTTCAAACTTATATTTGGCAAAAATACAAAAAAGTTTGTTCTTAAGTCGGGAATCCTAAGCTAATAAATTACGTGGGTTTTCTTCCTTTCCACGTAAAAAGAAGGTTCAAAGGCTTCTTGCGCCTTCAGAAAAGGAAACGAAAGATGCCATTCACCCGCCTGAGAACGGCCTCTTGAGACCGTTCTACAGCCCTTCGAAATGCCTCTTCTGCTGCGTGCTTTTACGCAGCGCGCGCCGGGTTAGTACGCAGAGAAGGGGGCTTTACCAAGGGCAATTTTCATCTCAATTTGCTTCTTCCCGCAAGGTGAAAAAGAAGAAATGCCGGGCTTTTCCATGAAAAGTCCCGGCATTTCTTTCTTCGTCGGTTGCACCGCAGAACGGGCTTCGGAGTCTTGCCATGCCCGTCCTTTGTGTCCCTTTACTTTATCACACCCAATTCTTTTCCCACCTTGGTAAAGGCGGCAATACATTTGTCGAGGTGTTCTTTTTCGTGAGCGGCGGAGATTTGCACACGGATGCGGGCTTCTCCTTTGGGGACAACAGGATAGTAGAACCCCGTCACGTAGATGCCCTCTTCCTGCAGGCGGGCGGCCATCTCTTGCGACAACTTGGCGTCGTAGAGCATCACCGCGCAAATGGCCGAGCGGGTGGGCTTGATGTCAAAACCGGACTCCAACATTCGCCCGACGAAATAGTCGGTGTTGGCATGCAACTTGTCTTGCAATTCGTTGGTAGAATCCATGATGTTGAACATTTCGATGCCGGCAGCCGCTACCATGGGCGGGATGGAGTTGGAGAAGAGATAGGGGCGCGAGCGCTGCCTCAACATGTCGATGATTTCCTTTTTGCCGGTTGTAAAGCCGCCGATGGCTCCTCCGAAGGCTTTGCCCAAGGTCCCGGTGAGGATTTCAATCTCCCCACGCAGGTTGTAAAGTTCCGTCAAGCCGCGCCCGGTCTGACCTACCACACCCGCCGAATGCGACTCGTCGACCATAATCATCGCGTCGTACTTTGTAGCCAAGGCGTAAATCTGATCCAAGGGAGCCACATTGCCGTCCATGGAGAACACGCCGTCGGTAACAATCAGGCGGAAACGTTGAGCCTGTGCCTTCTTCAACTGGTTCTCCAGATCGTCCATGTCGGCATTGGCATAACGGTAACGTTGGGCTTTGCACAGCCTCACCCCGTCGATGATGGAGGCATGGTTCAACGCGTCGGAAATGATGGCATCTTGTTCCGTAAGAAGAGGTTCGAACACGCCGCCGTTGGCATCGAAGCAGGCTGCATACAGGATGGTATCTTCTGTTCCGAAAAACCGTGCGATGGCTTCTTCGAGCTGCTTGTGCAAGTCTTGCGTCCCGCAGATGAAACGCACGGACGACATGCCGTATCCCCGCTGATCAAAAGCTTTTTTGGCTGCTTCAATCAGACGCTTGTCGTTGGAAAGCCCCAAATAATTGTTGGCGCAAAAATTCAGCACCTGGTCGCCTCCGGCCACCTTTATGGCCGCACCTTGCGGGGTAGTGATAACCCGCTCGTTCTTATACAGCCCTGCCTCGTGTATCTCGGCGAGCTGGCCTTGCAAATGAGATTGAAAGTTGGTGTACATGATGGTTTTCGTTTAGGGTTGGATGGTTCATTCTTCACCGTTTTGCGGCGTAATCAATTTGTAACCTTTGCCGTGTATATTGATGATGGACACGTCGGGGTCGGCCTTGAGTAATTTGCGCAGTTTGGTGATATACACGTCCATGCTCCGGGCGTTGAAATAATTGTCGTCGACCCAGATGGTCTTCAAGGCGTAGTTACGCTCCAAAATGTTGTTGGCGTTGGCAGCAAGCAGATTGAGCAGCTCCGACTCTTTTGTGGTAAGTCTTTGCGCGTTGCCGTCGATGGTAAGCATTTGCTTTTGGGCATCGAAAGTGAACTTGCCTATCTGATATACCACCACGTCTTTCAACCTTTTGCCTCTGACACGGCGCATGATGGACTCGATGCGATAGAGGAGTTCCTCCATGCTGAACGGTTTGGAGAGATAGTCGTCCGCACCGAGTTTGAATCCCTGCAAAATATCTTCCTTCATAGACTTGGCTGTAAGGAATATGATAGGAATATCGGAATTCGTCGAGCGGATGTCTGAAGCTAATGAAAAGCCGTCTTTTTTCGGCATCATCACGTCAAGCACGCACAGGTCATACTTGCTTCGCGTGAAGGCCTTGTAGCCGGCTTCACCGTCGGGTTGCAAGTCGGCATCGTAGCCTTTGGTCTGTAAGTATTCCCGCAGCAACATACCTAAATTCTCATCGTCTTCGCACAGCAAGATTTTTACTTTTTCTTCTGTCATAACTCGTAATTTTTTAAGATGGGTAATGTGATAATAAATTTCGTTCCAATATTTAGTTCGCTCTCTACCTTGATTGTACCCCGATGTTCGGTCACTATTTTCCTCACGTAAGACAAACCCAAACCGAAGCCTTTCACGTTGTGAAGATTGCCCGTCGACACGCGGTAGAACTTGTCGAATATCCGCTTTAGGTTGTCTTTGCTTATGCCAATGCCATTGTCTTCCACGGTGATAACGATGTTGTCCTTCACGTTGTAGGTCTCCACGGTGAGGAGCAACATTTTGTCGCCACGATATTTTAAGGCATTGTCCAACAAGTTAAAGATGACATTGGTAAAATGCACTTCATCGACCAGCACCACATCGTCGGCGGCCTCGAGCCTGGTGATGATACGCCCCCCCTTGCTGGCTACTTTCAACGAAAAGCTGCTTATCACGTCGTTAATCAGGGTGTTGATGCACAGTTCGGTCGGCTTGAGGGTGGAGTTCTCCTTTTCAAACAAAGCCATCTGGAGCACCTTTTCCACCAGCGTACTCAGGCGCTTGGTTTCGTCGCGTATCACGGTGGCTATTTGCTTCATCGACTCAGGCGAACGGTTCACCACGCCCTGCTCTTGCAGCATCTGTGAGGCAAGCGAGATGGTAGAAATGGGCGTTTTCAGCTCGTGGGTCATGTTGTTGATGAAGTCGTTTTTCATCGTACTCAGATTTTTCTGACGAAATATAACGATGATAGTACCCACGTAAACCACAAGGATGAGCACAACCAACACCACGGAGGGGTAAAACATTTTCCGTGAATAGGCCGTGTAGTTGCGTTTGTCGGGGAAGTGAACCTGGAGGAAAAACGAATTGCCTGCCGGATCGAACGGGAAAATGCGTTGCGTGAACACGGTGGCAGATTGGGGCTTCAGGGGAGCGGTAGCGTGAACGGTGGAATTTTTATAGATGGTGCGACCTTGCTTGTCGACAATGGAGAAGTAGAATGGAATGTCGATACCGTTGTTGTGTAACGACGTTTCGAGTACGGTGGCCAAATCGTCCACATCGATCCGCTCCAAAATGCTCTTTCTTCTCGCACTTTCGAGCCAGCGAAATACGGCATGGTCAAGCACGGTGCGCGAGCGCGAAAATTCCTGCCGAAAACTTTCCCACATGTGGCGAGAAGCCTCCTCGATGGTCGAACGGGGGCTCGACAGGGGCAACAGACTGCGACCGTTGGGCAATTCTTTGCTTTGCACGAGGCTGTCAAGGCTGCGTTTGAGCTGATGGTGTTGCTCCTCTATGTCCAAAAGCGTACCGCCTTCCCTTTTCAGCTCTCCCCGGTCGAGTGTCCTTGCCAAGTAGTCAAGTGCCTCGCGTTCTTCAATAAGGGTGACCGTCTGGAGCAAGCTGCGACGCACGCTCTCGTCGAACTGGTTGTCAAGCAGCTCGACATTAAGCGACACATACCGACCCTGAATGACTATCAGGGCGGCGAAAGTCAATACCATGGCGGCAACCAATATCCAAATCGTACGCTTTCTCATACCTCTTCGGAATGCACTAAGCAAATGTAAAGTGTTAATTTTACATCTTGACTATACCCTCGTCGTTTTTTTTGAAAGATTAAAATATTTAACCTTTGAATACAAAAAGCCATGCGAACCAACTCTCACTCAGAGCTCCAAATAGCCTCCCTCGGCCTCTTCGCTTGTACGGCTCCTTGCTTTCCGACGGCAAGAAAAAGCAAGCCGTACGGACTCACTCTGCCTTTACATACACCTTTCTGCTGCGTACTTACTCCGCTCGCGCTGCGTTAGTACGCAAGAGAAGTCATCATGCTAACCTATTCTGATTGCATCAGACGATGCTTTTTCCCTATCCCGCAAAAAAACAGGAACGACTCGAAGCCGTTCCTGTTCGCGGAAGCGGGGGGATTCGAACCCCCGGTACGGTAATCCCGTACGTCAGTTTAGCAAACTGGTGGTTTCAGCCACTCACCCACACTTCCCTGTGCTTGCTCTTTTGCGGTTGCAAATATAGAAATACTTTTCCAAACAGGGAAAACAGCCGACGGAAAATTACAGAAAATAATTCTGTACCTTTGTCACCCCTCTCTCAAAACGAACAGGTATGGACAAGTTTTCCCGACGAAAAAAAGTGATTGTCATTGTCTTGCTGCCGGTTGTTGCAGTCGTGGCGGTGGCGTTGCTTTTGTTTCATCATCATCGCCTCTTTGTCCGCCCCAATGTGTCCGTACCAGCCGATAAGGTGGCATTGTACGTCCCTTCTGACAAGTGCGGCGTGGCCGAGGTGGTGGATGCTCTCTCGCAAAAGGCCGAAATAAGAGACAGAAAAGCGTTGGAAAAGGTCTTCAAGAAGATGAACTGCAAGGCCGTCAGACCCGGCCACTACGTGATCAGAGACGGGATGGGTAACAAGGAGCTGGTGGACATGCTGCGACGGGGGCTGCAGACACCGGTGCGCGTTACCTTCCACAACCTGCGCACCAAACAAGAGTTGGCGGCATCATTGTCGCGCCAGCTGATGCCTGACTCGGTTTCCATTGTGGCGGCACTCTCCGACTCGGCATTCCTTGCGCCTTACGGCATGGAGGTAGAAACAGCCTTGGTCATGTTCCTCCCCAATACGTATGAGTTTTTCTGGAATGTGGATGTTTCCGGCTTGTTCGACCGCATGAAGCGGGAATATGACCGCTTTTGGACCGACGAACGCCGGGCGAAGGCCTCCTCCATCCCCCTGAGCTGTGCGGAAGTGTCTGTGTTGGCTTCCATCGTGGAGGAAGAAACCAACCTTCTGTCGGAATATGCCACGGTGGCCGGGCTGTATATCAATCGGTTGAAAAGGGGCATGCTGCTGCAGGCTGATCCTACGGTGAAATATGCCGTGGGAGACTTTACCTTGCGCCGCGTGCTGAAAAAGCATTTAGAGACTGATTCGCCCTACAATACCTATATATATAAAGGTCTCCCCCCCGGCCCGATACGCATACCGTCGGCCGCCGCCATCGATGCCGTCTTGAACTATGAAAAACATAACTACCTGTACATGGCAGCCAAAGAGACTTTAAACGGAGAACATCACTTTGCCACCAACCTGCGTGACCACACAAACAATGCCCGCCGTTATCAACGGGCGTTGAATCGCTTGAAAGTGTACCGTTAATCTACGTAATCGACTTCCGGGTAGAGCTCGACACCGAAACTCTCTCGCACCGATTGTTGTATCATCACCGCCAAGCGGTAGATGTCGCTTCCCGTAGCCCCTCCGAGGTTTATCAGGATCAGGGAATGCTTGTCGTGTACGCCTGCCGCACCGACTTGCCGACCCTTCCACCCGCATTGCTCTATGAGCCATGCCGCAGACAGTTTTTCTTCGCTTTCAGAAACGTAATAATGAGGCATGGCAGGATATGCCGCCAATAAGGCCTCAAAATGTGGGCGTGCGACAATCGGGTTTTTGAAAAAACTGCCCGCGTTTCCCCTCTGGTGCAAATCTGGCATTACGCTGTTGCGCATCTCGACGATGGTCTTTCTTACATTCGCCAACGACAACTCCCCTTGTTGTCTTACGGCTTCCTCTAAATGTTTATAGTTTAATGAATAGACAGGGTGCTTCTTCAACCGGAAAACCACCGAGGAGATGACATATTTCCCCTTGGCCGCATTTTTAAACAGGCTGTCGCGATACCCATAATGACATTCGGCATTGGTAAAAAGGCGGTCGGCACCCGTGACGATGTCCAACGCATGCACTTTATGTATGACGTCTTTGGCCTCCACGCCGTAGGCACCGATATTCTGCACGGCTGCCGACCCCACTTGACCGGGGATGAGCGAGAGGTTTTCGGCTCCATACCAGCCGTTATCCACGCAAATCGACACGAAGTCGTCCCACAACATGCCCGAACCAACTTCCACATACACCGCTTGCTCATCTTCGTCGACCACGTTCACCATCCTGTAGCACGAGTGAATAACAACCCCCTTGTAGTCAGACAAAAAAAGCATGTTGCTGCCTTGACCCAAAACCAAGCACTTGGTTTGCCGCACCACCTCGCCTGACAATATTTCCTTCAACTCGTCGGGGGTGGCATATTCCGCCAAATAATCGGCCTTCACGTTCATGCCGAACGTGTTGTAAGGCAATAGGGAAACGTTTTCTCTGATTCTCATTTTCTTTCCGTTGAGAGCTTGGGCAGGGACGTCCGCCTTGCCACGTATTGTACGATTTCTTCTTCGTTGTCGGGATGAAACCAGTGGATTTCGCGGTCGCGGTTGAACCAGCTAAGCTGGCGTTTGGCATAGCGGCGGGTGTTCCGTTTTATCAAGGCATCAGCTTCAGCAAGAGTCATTCTGCCTTCCATATATTGGTACAGCTCCTTATATCCTACGGTGTCAAGGGCATTCAGATGACGAACGTCGAAGTAACGACGAGCCTCATCGAGCAACCCCGCAGCCATCATCTGATCCACACGGCCGTTGATGCGGGCGTAAAGTTCCTTCCTCGGGAGGTTGAGCCCTATTTTCAGAATGTCAAACGGGCGTTCTTTCTTCACCCCCAAACGAAGGGAGGAATAAGGTTGCCCGGTGACAGTGCACACCTCCAGTGCATGAAGCACCCGCTTGGGATTGTCCAAATCGATTTGTTCGCACAATGCAGGGTCGAGCCTGTTGAGTTCTTCCCGGATGAAGACAAGCCCCTTTGTGCGGTATTGTTCCTGCCAAAAAGCACGGGTGGACGCATCGATGGAAGGAAGGTCGTCAATGCCGTGACACACCGCGTCGACATACATCATCGACCCTCCCAGCAACATGACAACCGGATGTACCGTAAAAAGCCGCTGCAACAACTCCAGCGCATCGACCTCAAAACGTCCGCTGCTGTAGTTGTCATAAATGGAATGCGTGCCCACAAAGTAGTGGCGCGCCTGACGCAATTCGTCGGCAGAGGGAGCGGCCGTCCCTATCTTCAATTCTCGGTAAAACTGGCGGGAATCGGCCGAGACGATGGGAGCGCCGAAACGACGGGCAAGATGAATGCCCACGCGGGTTTTCCCTACACCGGTCGGCCCGACCAAAACGAGTAACAGCGTGCCATGCATATAGCAAAAAGAGGGCGAGCCGCCCGCAAAAAATGTCCGGCAAAAAACAGGTCAATAAAGGCGGTCGTCGTCATACGATGATCCGTCGAAGTCCAGCCCGCCGAAACCATCCCCGTCTAATTCATCCATATCATACTCCGCGTCGCCGTAAAACGTTTCGTCGAGCATCAGATGTGAGGCCGCCCGGGGGTCGTCGTTCTTCATGATCTGCACCGGAGCTTCCCCCTCCTTCTTCGAGCAAACGGGCGCGTCCAAATGCTTCCCGGGAGTTATTTCACTCAGCTCGATGAAAAAGGCGCGGTCGAACATCACGTCGAACACATATTGCAGCTTCTGCTTCTCGTCTGTCAGATGGTCTTCAAGCACCGTGCTGTCCATCACCAAATTATCATATTCCGGGTCGCTTTCCATCTCCATCAGCGTGATTTCCTGCTCGCGCTCCCAGCTGTCAGAACAGAGAAAAAACGAAGTCAACAGATCGGCGGCATAGCCGGTCGCCTCGAGGATGGCCTTGTGCAAATCGAAAAAAGTCGCCTCCGCGTCTATCTCTATAACGCGCCTGAAATCATCCTCTTCGTCAGATAGGACAGTGAACTTGTAAACCATGAACGAAACTATTTGTTTGTGGGGTAAAGGTAGTGTTTTTTTCTGATTGCTGTTCCATCCCGGCATTTTTTCAACCATTCGACGAAACCTTTGCAAAGCCCCTTCCGCTGCGTACTAACGCAATTTTTGC
>CAYPFZ010000051.1:0-1422 GCA_964410225.1 uncultured Paludibacter sp. | reverse complement strand
CATTCGACGAAACCTTTGCAAAGCCCCTTCCGCTGCGTACTAACGCAATTTTTGCCGCGTAAGTACGCAGCAAAATTTCCCTAAGCATCCGCCGGAAAGGGGAAAAGCACGGAAAAAACACCTTCGACGCGGGTCGCCGGATGCGCATTTTATCACGTAAAAGCGGAAATTCTATAAATCATATCCAAAGATTTGTAACCCGTCGAGGGGCACTTTGTCATACTTTTGCGTGTCGAGAGGGAGCTGACTCCTATTTCTACCGAAAATCGACACGCGGAATGTCAAAGAAAGATGGAGAAGAAACAATTTGAAGTAACGGGTATGACGTGTGCGGCCTGCTCGGCACGGGTGGAAAAATGCGTTGCCCGTTTGGAGGGAGTGCAGACGGTGCTGGTGAACCTGCCGGCCAACAGCATGACGGCGTGTTTCGACAAGCGGAAGACCGACACGGCGGTTATCGAGCAAGCGGTGCGCAATGCGGGATACGAAATACGCCTGCAAACCGACAGCCACGCAACCACACGAGCTTTGGAAGGTGTGCGCCGCGAGCAGAACGATTTGCGCCGCCGATGCCGGTGGTCGCTGGCCTTCCTACTTCCTCTCTTGTATGTGGCCATGGGGCACATGATGCACTGCCCGCTGCCCCCTTTCCTCACAGGCGAACAACACGCCCCGGTGTCGGCTTTGTGTCAACTTGGCTTGCTCCTGCCCATCATGATGCTGAACAACAAGTACTACCGCGTGGGGTTCAAGCGTCTTTTCCGGGCTAATCCCAACATGGATTCGTTGGTGGCAATGGGCTCGTTTGCGGCATTCGTTTATGGTCTATATGCCGTGGTGTGCATCGTCCGGAGTTGTGCCGAGGGAGAATGGGAAATAGTCAGCCACTTCGCCGACAAGCTCTATTTCGAGTCGGCAGGCACTATCCTCACGCTTGTGACTTTGGGGAAATATCTTGAAAGCAAGTCGAAAGGAAAAACTTCCGAGGCACTCACCCGACTGGTGGATTTGGCTCCATCTATGGCCACACTCGTGTGTTTCGGTATGGAGAAAGAAGTGCCCGTGAGCGAATTACAAGCGGGCGACATGGTGCGAGTGAAGCCCGGCGGACGCATTCCTGCCGACGGGGTGGTGGTGCAAGGAAGCGGCTTGATAGACGAGTCGGCTCTCACGGGTGAGAGCCTCCCTGCGCCCGCCGCGTGACGGCGCACAAGGCCGCCCTGTCCGCCCGTCCCTCCGTTCAGGCCGCCCCTATCACTCCCGCGTTTCCGTCTTTTTCCCTCTCTTTCCGTCCCTGTCCCCGCGCATCCGCCTCCCGGAAGTAGGCATCTATCTCTTGATGCTCACGCAAACCCAGTTCCAGACGCTTTTCTTCCTGTCATAATCATAGACGATGAGGCTTTTCGCCGCCCCGCCGTCCTG
>CAYPFZ010000050.1:0-10391 GCA_964410225.1 uncultured Paludibacter sp. | reverse complement strand
ATCAGCGCAGCGACCAAGGAAAAAATAGATTTTCTCTTCATACCTTGTTGGTTTTTAAAATTAAACATTAAAGCTCAAAATCGAATGTTGCAAAGACGAATAATTTATCACAGGTACAAAGGTACACAATATTTTTTTATGAATATTTACCCCCCGTTTTTATAATTATTTAACATGTTTAGCTTGTTTGTACTCTTGTCCGGTGCGGTTTTTCTGCGGTTTCGTGCCTTGGAAAAGCCCCTTTCTGCTTTTTATACGATTTGCCACCGAAATCAGCAGGCGTGACATCGGGCGGCCTTCTGCACAGCTGCAGGGTGGTGGCGGAATGTAAATTTGTTTGCGTACATTTGCGGAGGAAAAACGGAGAATGAGAGGGGACATGCACATTCGACACTTGAAACACTGCGACATAGACCGCGCACGCTGGGACAGGTGTATTCGTTCGTCTCCCGACGGCCTGCCCTACGCCATGTCGTGGTATCTCGATGCGGTTTCTCCCGGCTGGGAGGCACTTGTGGCGGGTGACTATGAGTGTGTGATGCCCCTGCCGCGTCGGCGGAAATACGGCGTGTCCTACCTTGTGCAGCCCCCCTTGACCCAGCAGTTGGGTGTGTTCTCGACCGGCCGTGTGGGGGAGGCTTTGGTAGAGGAGTTTGTCCGCAGAATACCTTACCGGAGCTATCATCTGGCGCTTAACGAAGGCAACGCCCTTGCTTGTGCGGCCGCGCGACCCAATTACGTGCTCGATTTGCGCAGCAGCTACGAGGACTTGCGCGGTGCTTATTCGAAAAACACGCGACGCAACATCGTCAAGGCGGCTTCGGCGGGTGTCTGTGTGGAGAATGAGTTGTCTGTGGAAGAGTTCACGGGTTTCTATTTTGCGGAGGAAAAGCCTTATGTTGTTCCCGGCCGCGAATTGGTGACCCGCTTTTTTGACTCCGCACGGGCAGCCGACGCGCTGGTGTTGTGCGGTGCGCGCAGTGGTGACGTGTTGGTGGCTGTCGTTGCGCTGCTTGTAGCTTGTGGGAGGGTGATTTTCCTCCTTCCTTGCTCCAATGACGAGGGCAAGCGCAGCTCGGCCATGTTTGTTGTGGTGGACGACCTCATCCGTCGCCATGCCTCCACCCCTTGCCTGCTCGATTTCGAGGGATCGCGTGTAGAAGGTGTGGCGCGCTTTTACCGAGGTTTCGGAGCCGAATCAAGGCCGTATTTCGAAGTGAAAAAATGGAGCGTGAACGACTTGATGCTCCGTCTCAGAATGATGAGAAAAGCAAAATAGCTTCGTTATAACATACATTGCGTGTAAAGATGCGCCGCCGGAGAAATGCCATGAACGGGCTCTCTCCGAAAACTGTTTCAAACAAAAAGAAAAGGAATTGGCGAAAGAACCGGTCTGTTCATGTTGAGAGCGTCTTCCAGGGTTTTTCTGAACACGGTCATACAATATGCCCGGGCGTTTGTGTCGATATGTATCGCGCTGTTTTCGTCGCGTCTCATATTGCAGGAGTTGGGCGAGAGTGACTTCGGAATCTATACATTGGTTGTCGGGGTGGTCACCTTGCTTTCTTTCATCAATACCTCACTTTCGTCTACCACCCAACGCTACCTGTCTTATCAACAAGGGAAAAACGACATAGACATGCAGCAAAAGGTGTTCAACAACAGCTTTGTTGTGCTTTTGTCCATCGCCTTGGTTCTGGCCCTTGTCCTGTTGTTGCTCACACCCGTCATTTTTTCGTTTTTGCTCGATATTCCCGGAGAACGTCTGCACGCGGCCCGGTTGGTCTATTTTTGTGTGATCGGGACGGTGTTCTTTTTCATGCTCTCGATTCCCTACACGGCGGTGCTCATCGCCAATGAGAACATCCTCTATTTCTCTATCATACAGATTGTCGATGCGCTGTTGAAGTTGGGGATAGCCATATCACTGCTGTACATCACGATGGACAAGCTGATCTATTATGCGCTGTCCATTCTGCTCCTGAATGTGTTGAACATATTTTTCTATGCGGTTTACTGTAACAGGAAATATGTGGAATGTCAACTGCTTTCGTTGAGAAATTTCGACATGAAGCTTTTCAGGGAGATGTTTTCTTTTTCCGGATGGCTCACCTACAGCGCAGGGTGTGCCGCGCTTCGTATGCAGGGCGTTGCGGTGTTGCTCAACCGCTTCTTCGGGACGGTCACAAACGCTGCTTACGGGATAGCCACACAGCTGAGTGGCAATATCGACGTCATCTCCTTGTCGATGGTTCATGCCATACGCCCCCAGATAATCCGTGCCGAGGGAGAAAACAAGCGGGAAAAAATGCTGCGTCTTGCGGAGATGACCAGCAAATTTGCTTTTTTCCTGTTGGCCACTTTGGTCATACCTGCCCTTATCGAGATGGAACAAGTGTTGTCGCTATGGTTGGGAAAATACCCGGAGCATACAGCCATGTTTTGTCGCTTCGTGATACTGGCTTCGTTGGTTAACCAGCTGACGGTGGGGCTCGAGTATGCCAACCAGGCAATAGGCGACATCAAGGTGTTTTCTTTGGTGATAAACACGATGAAATTATTGACCTTGCCGGTTGTATACTTGTTTCTGTGGCTGCAATATCCCATTGTTTTCGTCATGTCGTGTTACCTCTTCATCGGATTGCTCTGCAGCCTTGCCCGTCTTTTCCTGCTGCGTAGAAGGGCGGGCTTGTCCGTCGGAGGTTATGCACGCCGGGTGTTTGCCTTTGAGCTGTTTCCCATCATTCTGACCACGGCAAGCTGTTGGACTTGCCACACGTTTCTGCCGTGGTACTTTTCTTTCCTGTGTTCCTGCCTCGTAATGCCTTTATCGGTGTGGATGTTGGGACTGTGTCCCGACGAAAGGGTGTTTTTCAAAGACTGGTTTCAAAGGCTGGTGCATAAAAGCTCAAGAGAATAAACAGAGTCGGACAGAAGAGAACTTCATTGCCGGCGAATTGCGCAGTCTGTGTGCCCGTCTGTTTCCCGAACGCCACACGGAACATTTATCTCGTCTGCATTCCACCCGTCATCACGTCGCTTTCTTTCTGATTTGTACCCTTTTGACGTGTCGCTGCGAAGTGATGCAAAGGGGGTCGGTCTTGCGTACTAACGCAGCAAAATTTTCCAAAGCACGCAGCGCGCAGCCGGGAAAGCACGCAGCAGAAGGCCGAAAGTCAAGCATTTAGAGCGGCCTTTTACGTCAAGTTAAAGATGACTAAAACTGCTTTTCCCCAAGTTGTACATCCGATTTTCTTTTCTATCTTTGACACCGCTGTCAAACACTAATGTAAAGCAAGATAAATGACTGACATTCAACAGACGGAGCATAAAATAATTCATGCTGCCAAACAAGTTTTCGTTGAAAAGGGACTTGAAGGGACGAAGATGGTTGACATTGCCGAGCGCGCCGGGATAAGCCGCACGGCGTTGAATTATTACTATCGTACCAAGGAAAATTTGTTCTACGCCATCATTGAAGAGGTGTTCGACCTTCTTTTGCCGGAAATAGAGAGTCTGTCTTTGTTCGAAGGCGACCTTGCCTCCAAAATCGACGGGTTGGTGGATATATACGACCACGTGCTCCGTCGTAACGAATGCATGCCTCGCTTTGTATTCACGGAAATTCAGCGCAACCCCAGTCTTGTGCACGATTTTGTGACTCGCAGCGGAAAGGCACAGATGTATTTGTCGGCTTTAGGTGTGTTGCTCGACAATTGGGCATCTTGCAGAGAGAACAACGGCAAGGGTTCGAAAGAACATTTTGTCACCGTGTTTTTCGGGCTGCTCTTCGTTCCCTATCTGTTCGAGCCTTTGATAACCATCTATCACCAAGCGGACGAAGTGGAGCGTGAAAACTTTCTGGCCGAACACAAGGTCATTGTCAAGAAATTGCTAAAAGCCTATTTCGACTGAGCGGAGAGACAGTCGACAACGTTGTAAAAGAGTAAACAAGAGCGATGATACATGTAGGTTTAGACGCCGGCTCGACGACGGTCAAAGTTGTTGCCACCGACGAAAAAGGGACGGTAATATATAGAGAGTATCGCCGCCATTTTGCCGACATCAACGGCACGGTGGTGAGCATGTTGGATGGTTTGCGAAGAAAAACGGGCGAAGTGCCGGTGCGTCTGTCGGTGACAGGTTCGGCCGGCATGGGCATCTCCGAGCGGACGGGCATCCCGTTTGTGCAGGAAGTGGTCGCCTCTTGCGAACTTGTGCTGAAGAACTTCCCTGACATCAGGACTTTGGTCGACATCGGGGGCGAGGATGCCAAGATGATTTTCTTTCGCCAAGGCAAGTCGCCCGACATACGGATGAACGGCAACTGCGCCGGAGGTACGGGGGCGTTTATCGACCAGATGGCTGCCATATTGAATGTAGAAGTGGGAGAATTGAGTGCCTTAGCCGGGCGATCCCGAACCGTCTATCCCATTGCGTCGCGTTGCGGGGTGTTTTCAAAGACCGATGTTCAGAATCTCCTGGCTCGCAACGTGAGCCGCGAAGACATAGCGGCATCTATCTTCCACGCTGTGAGTATGCAGGTTATCACCTCCTTAGCACGGGGGCAGGACATCGAGCCAAAGGTGTTTCTGTGTGGAGGGCCGTTTGCGTTTATACCGGCTCTGAGGGAGGCCTTCATCAGGCAAACGGGGCTGCCCGAACGCGGCTTCTTCCTTTCCGAACACGCGGAGGTCATACCGGCATGGGGAGCGGCCATACACGCAGCCGAGCAGTTGGAAACAAAAATGCTCTCGGAACACATAGAAAGCATACGCCAAACCGGAGCGCGGAAATATGTGCATGTGCATAACCACCTGAAGCCGCTCTTCAAAGACGAGACCGAGCGCATGGAGTGGGGGGAAGTCAAGAAAAAATACCGCCTGCCACATACGGAAATAAAAAATCTGCCTGACGACGGCTGCTTTGTGGGCATCGATAGCGGTTCGACCACCACTAAAATCATCGCCACCGACACCGAAGGACGTGTGTTTTTCCGCTTTTATGAGAAAAACAAGGGCAATTCGTTGGAGACGGCAGCCGAAGGATTGGCCCGCCTGCAAACGACGGCAAGCGAAGCCGGAAAAGAGCTTAAAGTGTTGGGGAGTTGTGTGACAGGCTACGGTGAAGACCTGCTGAAAACGGCCTTTTCGTTAGACACAGGCATGGTGGAAACCATAGCACACTACATGGCTGCCTGTCACTTCGACCCCGAAGTCAGTTTCATTCTCGACATCGGTGGGCAGGACATGAAAGCCACCTTCATAGAAAGCGGCACAATCAAACGTTTGGAGATAAACGAGGCTTGCTCGTCAGGGTGTGGCTCGTTTATTGAGACCTTCGCCCGCTCGCTAAATCACACGCCGCACGAATTTTCCGAAATAGCACTGCAGTCGAAACATCCCTGCGACCTCGGCACACGATGCACCGTGTTCATGAACTCCAAGGTAAAGCAGTCGCTGCGCGAAGGGGCCGACGTGGCCGATATATCGGCCGGTTTGGGCTATTCTGTCATCAAAAATTGCCTCAACAAGGTGCTGAAGCTGAAAGATACCTCCGAACTGGGAGCACATATTATGGTACAGGGTGGCACGTTCCGCAACGTTGCCGTTATCCGTGCTTTGGAAAACGAGTTGGGCAGGCAAGTGATGGTGACCGACTTTCCCGAGTTGATGGGTGCCTATGGTGCAGCACTTTTTGCTCGAAATCATGCGGGCAACGACTCGAGGCGCGAAGTGTCTCTGCGCGATTTGGTGCGACCGCAGGAATACATGTCAAAGACGGTGTTGTGTAAAGGTTGTGAAAACCAATGCACCGTGACTCAGTTTCGTTTTGGTAACGGAAACCGTTACTATTCGGGAAACAAGTGCGAAAAAGTATTTTCCAATGCGGGCGGAAAGGTAGAAAGAGGCGTGAACCTCTACACAGAGAAATACGCTCTCCTTTTCAACCGTCCGACGGTGAAAGGCGGTTTACGCATCGGCATACCGAGAGCGTTGGGCATTTACGAGGACTACCCTTTTTGGCATGCTCTGTTCTCGGAGTGTGGCGTGGAGGTGGTGTTGTCAGACCCGTCGACCATGCGGCTTTACGAAAAGGGCATAGCCACCGTGATGGCTGACAATGTGTGTTTCCCGGCCAAACTGGCCAACGGACATATCTTCAACTTGATTGATAAAGGGGTGGATCGTATATTCATGCCTTTTGTGGTACACGAACAACGGGAAGACGGCCGGACCCCCAACAGCTACAACTGTCCCATTGTGACCGGCTATTCAGAAGTAATCGGCAGTGCCATCAATCCACAGAAGCGTTACGGGGTGCCATTCGACGCACCGACTTTTTCCTTTAAAGACAAGAAATTGATGAAGAGAGCCTGCGCCGCTTATCTTCGTTCCATTTTGCCCGGCATTGACCGGGAGACGATCAATCGGGCTTTTGACAGGGGGATGGAAGCACAGGCCACCTACGTGCAAGCCATGAGCCGGCACTGCCGTGAGGTGTTGCAACAGGCCGTCAAGGCAAACCGCTTAGTGATATTGCTTACCGGAAGACCCTACCACAGCGACCCGCTTATCCAACACAAGATAGCCGACATGATAGCCGATTTTGGAGTCGACGTGTTGACTGAAGACATCGTGCGCGCTTCTACACTTGCCACCGGGCAGGTACAGAGCATCATGCAGTGGGCTTATACCAATCGCATCATAAAAGCGGCCTTATGGGCGGGCAACGCGCCGCAACAGGTGCATTATGTACAACTGACTTCGTTTGGCTGCGGACCGGATGCCTTCATCATCGACGAAGTGGGCGACATTATGCGCCGCAGTGGGAAAAACGCCACCTTCCTCAAAATAGACGACATCAACAACCTCGGTTCCACCCGTCTGCGTATCCGTTCGCTCATCGAGAGTTTGAAATTCCGTCATGTAAAAAAGACACTCAGAGACCCCAGACCCGTCCACACGAAGCCTTATCGGAAAGAAGACCGTCGGCGCACCATACTGATGCCGTGGTTTGCCGATTTCTACTCACCTTTTCTCCCGGCGGCGTTCGGCTTGTTGGGATATAAGGCGGTGAATCTCCCTCCCAGCGACATGCAGTCGGCAGAGTATGGCTTGAAATATTCCAACAACGAGATATGCTATCCCGCCACGTTGGTTGTGGGCGACTTCATGAAAGCGTTGAGCAGCGGAAAATACAACCGCAACGAGATCGCTTTGGCTCTCACGCAAACCGGAGGACAGTGCCGGGCCACCAATTACGTGGCTCTGTTGAAGAAGGCCATGATAGCAGCAGGATTTGAAGACATTCCCGTTATAACCATCTCGACGGAAGGGAATATCATCAACGAGCAGCCGGGTTTCAAAGTCAAATGGTCGAAGGTCATCCGGCCGCTTATAGCTTGCCTGTCATACGCCGACTGCCTTTCGCAGATGTACTACGCCACTGTCCCCCGTGAGCGCAAAAAGGGGCAAGCCTCCCTTCTGAAGGACAAATACATCCGCTTGGGTGTTGAGGCCATGAAGCGTGCCGATACCAAAGCGTTTTACCAATTGGCCAAACAGGCAGCCGACGAGTTCGAGCGAGCCAACGACCGACGGGAAGTGCCCCGTATTGGCATCGTGGGAGAAATATATGTAAAATACAATCATTTCGGTCATGGCAACGTGGTCAACTGGCTGCTCGAACAAGGGGTGGAACCCGTTGTGCCTGCACTGAGCGACTTTTTCACGGCTTTCTTCGCCAACCGCCGTGCCAAGGCGAAGGGGCTGGTTGAGAAACACGCCGGTTGGACGCAACCGCTTGTCGACCTGGTCGAACGTATAGTCTTCGGCATGATACACCGCATGGAGGACAGCGTGGCCGCTTTCCCCTACATCAACCGGGTGAGAAGTTCGCACCGGGCGGCCGCCGATGCCTCAGACATCATCAATCTCAACGCACAATTTGGCGAGGGATGGAGCATCGCCTCCGAGTTTGCCCACTTCGCACACGCCGGTATCAACAATGTGGTGAGCATGCAACCCTTCGGATGTATCGCAAACCAGGTCATCTCCAAGGGTATCGAAAAACGAGCCAAAGAGTTGTATCCATCACTGAACCTCCTTTTCCTCGATTTCGACAGCAACATGGCAGAAGCCAACGTGTTCAACCGGCTGCATTTCATGATACGCAACGCGCAGGAAGAAATCAAGCGTAAACAGCCGGCCGCGCGGACAGCCTGACTTATTTTTTTGTTCCATAAGACACTTTACAGGGGACTCAAAGCGTTACGTATATACAGAGGCAATTCACCATTTTTATTTAAGACAGTTTATGGAAGACAAAATCGTAGCATTGAAAAATTACGAAAACATTGTCAGTGCGAATTTAGACAGCCAAGTGTTGGAGGCGAACGGCATCCGGTGTTTTGTGGGCAACAAGCAGACGGTGGAGCTTTACCCCATGTTCAAAGACATTGACGAGGGGCTGAAAATCTACGTATTCGAAAAGGACTACGAGAAGGCCATGGTTTTGCTTGCCGACTATCATTCGGGCGATTCCGATTGAAGAGGCTCACAGTCGACGGGCGGCTATTTGCTTCATTGTCAAGTGTAAGGTGGGGTGTATAAAGTTCGGTGCGATAGCTGCCATGGGTAACACGGCAAAATCCCGCTCCGCAAACAGCGGATGCGGGATTTTCAGCATGGGGAGTTCCACCACTTTCTGACCGTAAAACAAAATATCAATGTCGATGACCCGGTCAGCATACGTGCCCGACGATTTGGAGGTCCGCCCCATGAGTCTTTCTATGTCCTGCGTTTCATATAGCAGTTCGAGGGGGGAGAGAGCAGTGGCCATCTGTACGGCCACATTGACAAACAAGTTGTCTGACTCAAAACCCCACGGCTCCGATAGGTAATCTTCCGATACGGCCAACACTTTCCCCACCCGGCAGGCAAGCAAGCCCACCGCCCGACGTATGTGCGTCACTTTGTCACCAAGGTTGCTTCCTATACCTAAATAGACTTGCCCTTCTTCCGCCATCATGTTGCATTTTCTCCCCCTCAAAGGTACGAATTATCGAGGCAACAGATGAGCATGGAGCTTTTCTTGAAATTCTTTTGTCTGCCCGAAGGCGGCTGGTTGCGCACACGGAGCAGAAGGGGTGTTTCAAAGGGCTGTAGAGCGGCCTCAAGAGGGGTTTCTGTTTCCTTTTCTGAAGGCGTAAGAAGCCCTCGAACTTTCTTTTTTCGGGGGAAGAAAGAAAATACTTTGAACTTTTTTGGTAAAAGATTTGGAAAATATACGCCATATATTTATATTTGCAGTGCCCGATTTCCTTGCTAAGCTGGGAGCTTCCGGCGTGTGCAAAGGTGACGGAAAAAGAAATGGAAAAACCGGGATAAATACAGAAATGAGGTCGTGAGAGACGGAAAAACAAAAGGGATTGGATTTTTATGTAAATTTTTTTTGCCTGTTCAATCTATATTATTATATTTGCACTGTTCCGTTTGTTTTGTACACTGCGTGCCTATACCCCCACCAAAAGCGGCTCGGAAGGGTGCCGGCTGCGGTTTTTGTTATTCTGCTAACCCTAACTCAAAACCATAATCATCATGAGGAGGTAACGAAAATGGGCTGACCTCGCAAATGAAATCAGCCCTAATTTTACAACCTCGAAAAATTTTATCGGACAGTAATGTTTTTTTATATATTCTGTATGTCTGCCGAGCAAGGTGGTTGCAGGGGGTCATCGTTGAAAAACGGGTATAAATGTCGCGGTAAAAGATGGATGTAGAGGGTAGGATGCACATACACAGGGATGTTCAGTAAATGCTTGTATGATAAACCATAATTTGTTCAATAAAAACCAGTTTTACGAGAGAATTTTCAAGGATGGGAATCCATCCAAAGTTTAACCATTCAAAAGCAAGAATTATGAAAAATTTTTTTGGAGTATGTCTTTGCCTGTTGTTCATGGCGGGCGCAGCTACGGCTCAGAGCGAGAAGGCCAAGGCCGGAGCGAACCGGGCTGTGCTCGGAAAGAAGATTGAGCAGGTTTCCGCCCGTGAGGCTTCAGGAAAAGTGGAAGCCCGGGGGAAGACTGTGAAGCCCCAAGTCCAGGCTCTTAAGGATAAGAAGAGCGGAAACCGGCCGGAAACGCTGAAGTTCACTGACGCGAGGACACGGGCAGGTAATGCCGATCCTATTTCGCCTCCGTTTGTTTGCACTTTTGATTCGCAATCGGACATGGATTATTGGACGGTGATTAGTGTGGCCGGGGGTGAAACAACCTGGGGTTGGACTTCGTATCTTCAAAGTGCTTATATCGGTTGGAATTACTATGTCGCCTTAGATGACTACCTGATTACGGCAAGCCCGATAGCGCTGAGTGCCGGCAGTGC